>DASUXT010000204.1:0-47626 GCA_036377775.1 Gemmatimonadaceae bacterium
GGCCAGCGCGTGCGCGACCGCGCGCCATAGTCGTACGCCCAGATGATCTCGTTCATGAAGCACCCGCGCCCGAAGATGCCGTCGAGCATCACCTTGGCGTAGTGCACCTCGCGGTGATCGAGGTGAAGGAAGAAGCTGCCGGTGGGCGTGAGCAGCCGGTGTGCCTCGCGGAGCCGCGGCTCGAGGAACGCGAGGTAGTCGTCGAACACGTCGGCGTAGCGCTTCGTGCCGAGCGGGATGGACGTGTAGCGCTGACCCTTGAACCCCACGCGGTCGCCGTCGTCGCTGCGCTCGGTGCGCAGCGCCACGCGCTTCTGCTCGCGGCCCGTGTTGAACGGCGGATCGATGTAGATGAGGTCGAACGACCGATCCGCGAGCTCCCGCAGCGCGGCGACGTTGTCGCCATGGATCACGTCGATCATCGACGCACGCGGAGCGTCAGCGCGCTTCCACAGTCACCGGCAGCACCACGCTGAACGTGGATCCCTTCCCCACCGTGCTCGACACCTCGATGTGCCCGCCGAGCATCGTCGCCAGCCGGCGGGAGATGTAGAGGCCGAGCCCGGTGCCGCCGTGCCGGCGCGTGAGCCCGGTGTCCACCTGCGCGAAGGGGCGGAACAGCCGCGGCAGCTCGTCAGCCGGGATGCCGATCCCCGTGTCGGTGATGTCGGCGCGCACGGAGTGGCCGCTGCGGCTGAGCTGCAGCGTCACCGTGCCCGAGTCGGTGAACTTCACCGCATTGCCGAGCAGGTTGACGAGGATCTGCCGCGCCTTGTCGATGTCGCTCGTCATGCGCACCGAGGCGCGCGGGAGGACCACGTCGAGCTTGAGCCCCTTCTGGATCGCCAGCGGCTCGATCACCGCCGCCGCGGCGCGCACGAGGTCCTCGGCGAGGAACTCGCTCGGCCGCAGGATCTCGCGCCCTTCCTCGAGGCTCGTGAAGGCGAGGATCTCCTCGATCATCGCCGACAGGTGCATGGTGACCGAGCGCATGCGGTCCACCACGTCGAGCTGCGCCTCGGTCATCGGCCCCATCACCTGGTCGGCGAGGAGCTCGTTGTAGCCGGCGAGCGCGGTGAGCGGCGTGCGCAGCTCGTGGCTCATCGTGGCGAGGAAGCGGCCCTTCGCCCGGTCGGCGCTCTGCGCCTGCTGGAGGAGGAGCGACTTGTGCACCGCGAGCGCGGCGTGGTCGGCGAGCATGCGCAGCCGCTCCGCGTCCGGCTCGGCGAAGGGCGGCGCGCCGATGGCACGGGCCACGGCGAGCACGCCGAGCGTCTCGCCATGCGCGTGCAGCGGCGCCACGAGCACGGGCCCGAGCGCCAGCTCGGGGACCACGCGCTGCAGCGGCCGCCCGGCATCGTTGTAGTTGGACTCGGCGACGATGGCGTTCTGGTCGAACGCCTCCTGCACCATGGAGCCGTCCAGCTCGAAGCAGCGCCCGCGCGCCGGCATGAGGTCGCCGCTGGCGGCGACCACTTCACTCAGGTGGCCGGTGGTCCGCAGCACCGCCGCCGCCGTGCCGCGACAGCGCAGCGCCGCGATCTCGCAGAGCGTGTGCAGCACCTCGGCCATGTCGCTCACTTCGGCCAGGCGGCGCGCCACGTCGTGCAGCGAGGTCCGGTCGTCGTCGTCGCTGAGCTGCGCCTCGAGCACGAGGCCGCCGGTGGCGGCGCGTCGCGCCGTGCAGGTCAGGTGGCGTGACGGCGCGTCGGCGCGCACGGGGCACAGCCAGAGCTGCACCATGCGCGGCTGGCCATCGGCGAGCGTGGCGCCCAGCAGCGAGAGCCGCTCGCGCGCCGATTCCTCCAGCAGCTGGACGAGGGGCGTGCCCGGCGCGAGCGGCGCGCCGACCCAGCGCGTCCAGCGCGCGTTGGCATAGGTGACCCTGAGCTCCGGCGAGAGGAGCAGCACGCCGGTGTCGAGCGAATCGAGCGCGGCGCGGATCCCGGTCTCAGGATCGACGCCGCCATCGGGCCCGCCGGCGTCCGCCGTCGCGTAAGTGGAGCTCATGTCCTCGCTGTGACGAACCCGCATCGATGCTGCGTGGGTCTGCTACCGGTGGTGCGCGGAGGCCGACTGGTCCTGCAACCGCCACTGCAGCGGCGCCGTCACGCCGCGGGGGCTGCGCGCCGAGGCGAGCAGCGCCGCGACCTGCGCGCGATTCAGCGACGGCAGGTAGATCGTCGCCGCCGGATCGGTGCCGGAGAGCTCAGCGGGGACCGCGTCATCCGGCCGCGGGGTGAGGGTCACGGCGATCACCGGCACCTCCGCCAGCGAGCGCTCGCGCGCCCAGCCCTCGAGCACCGCGGACGTGAGCAGGTCGCCCTCACAGATGACGACCTGCGGCTCGAAGCGGGCCGCCGCCTTCGCTGCCGCGCTCGCTCCGACCACGGGCTCGCACACGGCACCGGCCGCACCGAATACCCGGCACAGGTGTTCGCTGAGGAACGCATGGCGGCCCACACACAGCACTCGCATGCCGCAATATACCGCGCCGCCTCCCGGTTGTTCAGGGTGCCGACCCGATTGCCTCGTTAACCGGCCGCAGGCGCCGTCCCGCCCTCGTCGCGTCCGCTTGGTGCGTCCATTTCGGCGGTGCGCGGCGCCGAGGCGTTCTCGGGCAGCACCAGGCGGAAGGTGCTCCCCTCCCCGAGGGTGGACTCGACCTCCAGCGTGCCGCCCATCATCTCCGCCAGGCGGCGTGAGATCGGCAGCCCGAGGCCCGTCCCCTCGGTGAGCTGCGTTTTTCCGAGCTGCACGAACTCCTCGAAGATCTTCTCCAGGTCTCCCGGCGCGATTCCCTCCCCCTGGTCCTTCACCTCCACCAGCACGCCGCCGTCGGCCGTGGCGCGCGAGGTCACGGCGATCGGCTGCCCGCGCCCGAACTTGATGGCGTTCGACAGGAGGTTGAGCAGGATCTGGCGCAGCCGCCGCGGGTCGCTCGTCACCTGGAGCGGCTCGCCATCGTGGCGGAGCGAGAGCGCCGAGCCGTACTGGTCGGCGAGCGGCCGCACGGTGACGAACAGGTCTTCCACAAGCTGCGGGAAGTTCACCGGCTGCAGGCGCATCTCGATCTTCCCCGCCTCGATCTTGGAGAGGTCGAGCACGTCGTTCACCAGCTCCAGCAGGTGCTTCGCCGCCTTGTGGGTGCGCCGGATCCCCTCCGCCTGCTTCTCGTTGAGGGGCCCGTAGATGTTCTCGAGCAGCAGGGTGCTGTAGCCGAGCACCGCGTTGATCGGGGTGCGCAGCTCGTGGCTCATGGAGGCGTAGAAGCGGCTGCGTGCCGCCATGGCGCGCTCCAGCTCCGCCTGGCGCTCCGCCAGCTCCTCGTTCAGGGTGCGGAGGTTTGCCGCCGCCTGCGCCAGCGACTCCGCCTGCTGCCGCAGCGCCTCTTCGGTCCGGCGGCGCTCGGAGATGTCGCGCACGATCAGCGTGTAGGTGCGCCTGCCGTGCACCTCGAGGCAGCTCACCGTCGCCTCCACCGGGAACTGCTCGCCGGTCGCGCGCTGCCCGGTGAAGGAGAGCACGTGTGCCGCCTCGGACCGGCCGTCCGTGGTCGATTGGTCGCTCGACGCCAGCCGGCAGATGCGGTCCAGCGTCTCGTTGCGCACCGGTTCGGGGAAGAAGCGGTTGACCTTCGCGTTCACCGCCTCGGCGACCGGCGTGCCGAACATGCGCTCCGCCGATGCGTTGAACAGGGAGACCATGCCGTCCGTGTCGAAGACGATGATCGCGTCCATCGCCGAGCCGACGATCTCGGAGAAGCGCGCCTCCGACTCGTAGATCTCGCGCATGTGGCGCATCTCGAGGTCGCGCTTCTCGCTCTGCCGCAGCAGCTCCGCCTGCGCCGTGATCTGCCGCTGCTTCTGGTACAGGTCCACGAAGACGCTGACCTTCGAGCGGAGGATGTCCGGCTTGAAGGGCTTCGTCATGTAGTCCACCGCGCCCACGGAGTACCCCTCGAAGATGTACTCCTCGTCCTTGCTGATCGCGGTGAGGAAGATGATCGGGATGTAGCGCGTGCGCTCGCGCGACTTGATCAGGCGCGCCGTCTCGAAGCCGTCGATCCCCGGCATCTGCACGTCGAGCAGGATGACGGCGAAATCGTGGGTGAGCAGCAGCCGCAGCGCCTCGTCGCCCGAGTGGGCACGCACGATCTTCTGCCCCAGCCGGTCGAGGATGGCCTCGAGGGCGAGCAGGTTCTCGGCGCGGTCGTCGACGATGAGGATCTCGACCGGTTCGTGCGAGACGGGTGGCGGCGCCTCGGGCAGGTCCTGCGCATCGCGCTCGCCGGCGGGCACGGTGCTCGTGCTCATGCTTCCTCGCGCTCCGGCATGCCGGCGGGCAGCTCGCCGACGAAGCGGATGATCTCATCGAGGGGCATCACGCGCGCCCGCGGCACCGCGCGCGCCGCCGCTCTCGGCATCGTCGGGCTCTCGGCCGTGTCAGGCTCCTGGACCAGCGCCAGCCCGCCGCGATCCGAGATGAGCCTGAGCCCCTCGGCACCGTCCGCATTGGCGCCCGTGAGGACGATCCCCACCGTGCGATGTCCGTAGCTGTCGGCGGCGGTGCCGAAGGCAACGTCGATGGACGGCCGGCTGTAGCGCACCGGCGCCTCCGTGCTGAGCGAGAAGAACCCGCGCTCGACGAGCGTGTGGTAGTCCGGCGGCGCCACGTATACCGTGCCGTGCTCGATCGGCATCTTGTCCTCCACCTCGCACACCGGGAGGGTGGAGTGCTCCTGGAGCAGCGTGCGGAGCAGGTGGTCGGAATCCTTGTGCCGGTGCTGCACGAGGGTGATCGCCATGCACAGCGAGTCCGGCAGCCCGCTCACCAGCGCGCGCAGCGCGGCCAGGCCGCCCCATGACGTGCCGACCATCACGATGTCGTATCCCACCCCGGAGTGGTCCATCTCAGCTGACCTTCCGGTAGAGCTTCTCGGTGGGGCTGAGCTTCTCGTAACAGCCCTCGTACTGCGAGAACTTGAGCGATTCCTTGCTGCCCAGGGCGAGCACGCCGAACATCACGAGCGAGTCGTAGAACAGCGAGTGCACCCGGTTCTGCAGCTCGCGGTCGAAGTAGATCAGCACGTTCCGGCAGAAGATCACGTGAAACTCGCTGAACGACCGGTCGGTGACCAGGTTGTGCTGCGAGAACACGATGTTGCGCGTGAGCGAGGGCGCGAAGATCGCGCCGTCGTACTTGGCCGTATAGTACTCGGAGAACGAGCGCTTGCCGCCGGCGCGCAGGTAGTTCTCCGTGTACTCCTGCATCCGCTCGAGGGGAAAGATCCCCTGCCGTGCGCGCTGCAGCACCACGTCGTTGATGTCGGTGGCGTAG
The DNA here is from genome assembly GCA_036377775.1 of Gemmatimonadaceae bacterium. Taxonomy (GTDB): domain Bacteria; phylum Gemmatimonadota; class Gemmatimonadetes; order Gemmatimonadales; family Gemmatimonadaceae; genus AG11. The sequence goes on from DASUXT010000204.1 coordinate 5,341, forward strand.
AGCCGCGCCCGGTCGTACAGCCCCTCCTCCTCGAGGAGGATGGCCATCGAGAACACTTCCTCCCCCGTGGAACAGCCGGCGTGCCAGATCCGGATGAACGGGTAGGTGCGCAGCAGCGGCACGACGCGCTCGCGGAACTCCTTGTAGAAGGAAGGATCCCGGAACATCGCCGTCACGTTCACCGAGAGGTCGAGCAGCAGCCGCTCCATCGCCTCGGGATCGTGGAGGATGCGCGCCTGCAGCGCCGAGATGTTGCGCAGCCCCTCTCCCTCCACCCGCTTCCACAGGCGGCGGCGGATGGAGGCGTACGCGTAGCTGCGGAAGTCGAAGCCGTAATGCCGGAAGACCCCTTCCAGGAGCAGCTCGATCTCGAGCCGCTCCAGGTCGGGGTTGTAGTGGTACGGCGCCCCGGGAAGGGACGACTCGCCAGCTACCGGTACAGCCATACCCGCATGAGGCTGAGCAGCTGGTCGGTGTCCACCGGCTTGGTGATGTAGTCGGAGGCACCGGCGGCAATGGTCTTCTCGCGATCGCCCTTCATCGCCTTTGCCGTGAGCGCGATGATCGGCAGCGCCTTGAGCTCCGGGATCTCTCGGATCGCCCGCGTCGTCTCGTAGCCGTCCATTCCCGGCATCATGATGTCCATCAGCACGATGTCGTAGTCGGACCGCTCCTTCAGCATCGCGATGGCATCGCGCCCGTTCTCGGCGAACGCCACCTGCATTCCGTGATCCTCCAGCATGCTCGTCAGGGAGAAGATGTTCCGCACGTCGTCGTCCACGATCAGGACGCGCTTCCCGGAGAACACCGCGTCGGCGTTGTGAAGGCGCTCCAGCATGCGGCGCTTCTGCTCGGGCAGCTTGGCTTCCACCCGGTGCAGGAACAGCGCCGTCTCGTCCAGCAGCCGCTCCGGCGACTTCACGTCCTTGACGATGATCGTCTCGGCGAACTTGCGCAGCTTGGTCTCCTCGCCCTGCGTGAGCTCCTTGCCGGTGTAGATGATGATCGGCAGGTCGCGCATCGCCGGGTTCGCCTTCACCGTCTCCAGCAGCTCGAACCCGCTCACTCCCTCCAGGCCGAGGTCGAGCACCATGCAGTCGAAGTGGCCGGTGGCCAGTTCGCGGAGCGCATCTTCCGCCGAGCCGACGGCGGTGATCGCTACGTCCTCGTGCTGGATGAGTTCGATCATGCTGTTGCGCTGCGTGTCGTCGTCCTCCACGACCAGCAGCCGCTTCACCGAGGTGTCGATGAAGTCGGCGATCTTCGCGAAAGATTCGTCGAGCGCCTCCTTCGTGACCGGCTTCTCCAGGTAGGCGAGCGCCCCGGACTTGAGCCCCTGCTGTCGCTCGCGCACGCCGGTGATGATGTGCACCGGGATGTGGCGCGTCTGCGGGTGGTGCTTCAGCCGGTCGAGGACGGCCCAGCCGTCCATCCCCGGCATGTCGATGTCGAGCGTGATCGCGTCCGGGTTGAACGCGTGCGCCAGCTTGAGTCCGGCCTCGCCGTCGAGCGCGCACAAGCCCTTGAAGCCCTTCTCGCGTGCCATCTCCAGCAGCACCTTCGAGAAGTTCGTGTCGTTCTCGATGATGAGCAGGACGCGGTCGCCGTCGTCGATCGTGTCGCGATCGTCCTCGAAGCCGACTGGACGCGGCAGGTCCTCCATGGCCCCCGGCACGTCGTAGCTGTCCTCCTTCGCCGGCGCGGTCCTCGGAGCGGTCGCCATTGCGGTGCCCCCTCCCGAACCCTGCCAGCCGCCACTGCCGCCACTGACGCCACCCGGTGCCGACGAAGCGGTGGCCGGCTCGGGAGCAGCACCGCGGCTCGGCGCACGCATGCCGCCCCGCGGCGCTGCCTCGCGCGCAGGCTGGTCACCCCGTCGACGTGCCGGCCCGCCCGAGGGGGCATGCTCGATCGAGCCTTCGATCTCGATGTAGTGCGCCGGGAGGAAGAGGGTGAACGTGCTCCCCTTGCCCGGCGCGCTCTCCACGCGGATCTCCCCGCCCAGCAGGCGCGCGATCTCGCGGCTGATCGTCAGCCCCAGCCCCGTGCCACCGTACTTGCGGCTCGTCGTCCCGTCTGCCTGCTGGAACGACTCGAAGATGAGCTGCTGCTTGTCCTTCGGGATGCCGATGCCGGTGTCCTCCACGGCGAAGGCGATCACCGTGTCGGTGGCATCGAGCGACCGCGTGGCGAACCGCTTCCCCTTGTCCGCCTTGCGGATGGTGAGCGTCACCCCGCCCTTCTCGGTGAACTTGAGCGCATTGGAGAGCAGGTTCTTGAGTACCTGCTGCAGCCGCTGGCCGTCCGTATAGATCGTGGGCGGCACGTCGGGCTGGACCTCCACCTTGAGGTAGAGCCCCTTCTGTTCCGCCACCGGATCGAAGGTGCGGTGGCTGAAGGCGCTGACCTCGCTGATCGGCACCTCGGTCGCGTCCACCTCCATCCGCCCCGCCTCCACCTTCGACAGGTCGAGGATGTCGTTGATCAGGTTCAGCAGGTCGGTGCCCGAGGAGTGGATCGTCTGCGCGAACTCCACCTGCTTCGGGGTGAGCGTGTGCTCCTTGTTGTCGCTCAGCAGCTTCGCCAGGATGAGCAGCGAGTTGAGCGGCGTGCGCAGCTCGTGGCTCATGTTCGCCAGGAACTCGCTCTTGTACTTCGAGCTGAGCGAGAGCTGCTCGGCCTTCTCCTCGAGGGCGAGGCGCGCTGCCTCCACCTCGCGGTTCTTCTGCTCCACCTTCTGGTTCTGCTCGGCGAGCAGCGAGGCCTTCTCCTCCAGCTCCTCGTTGACCTGCTGCAGCTCCTCCTGCTGCTCCTTGAGCAGCTCCTCGGATTGCCGCAGCGTCTTGGCCTGCGCTTCCAGCTCCGAGTTGGAGCGCTTGAGCTCGTCCTGCTGCTGCTGCAGCTCCTGCGACTGGCTCTGCAGCTCCTGGGTGAGCTTCTGCGACTGCTCCAGCAGCTCCTCGGTGCGCATGTTCGCCTTGATCATGTTCAGCACGACGCCGATCGACTCCGCGAGCTGGTCGAGGAACGTCTGGTGGATCTGGCTGAACGGCAGGAAGCTGGCGAGCTCGATCACCGCCTGCACCTCACCCTCGAACAGGATCGGCAGCACGATGATGTTGCGCGGCGGCGCCTCGCCAAGCCCGCTCGTGATCTGGATGTAGTCGTCGGGCACGTTCTGGAGCAGGATCGGCTGCTTCTCCAGCGCCGCCTGGCCCACCAGCCCCTCGCCGAGCGCGAACCGGTTGCCCACGTGCTTGCGGGCGCGGTACGCGTAGCTGGCGATGAGGCGCAGCATCGGCGCGCCACCCTCCGGCTCCATGATGAAGAACGCGCCATGGTGCGCCGACACCAGCGGCGTCAGCTCGCTCATGATCAGCCGCGACACGCTCTCCAGGTCCTTCTGTCCCTGCATCATGCGGCTGAACTTGGCGAGGTTGGTCTTCAGCCAGTCCTGCTCCTCGTTGCGCTCCGTCGTCTCCTTCAGATTCGCGATCATCTGGTTGAGGTTCGACTTGAGCTCGTCCAGCTCGCCCTGCGCGTTCACCGTGATCTGCCGCGTCAGGTCGCCCTTCGTCACCGCGGTGGCCACGTCGGCGATGTTGCGCACCTGCACGGTGAGCGAGTTGGCCATCGCGTTCACCGAGTCGGTGAGCTCCTTCCACGTGCCCGCCACCCCCGGCACCTCGGCCTGGCCGCCCAGCTTGCCTTCCGTACCCACCTCTCGCGCCACTCGCGTCACTTCGTCGGCGAAGACGCGGAGCTTTTCCACCATCGTGTTGACGGTGTTCTTGAGCTCCAGGATCTCTCCGCGTGCCTCGACGGTGATCTTCTGTGACAGGTCGCCGTTGGCGACGGCCGTCGTCACGAGCGCGATGTTACGCACCTGGCTCGTGAGGTTCGACGCCATGAAGTTCACGTTGTCGGTGAGGTCCCTCCACACGCCGCCGGCGCCCGGCACTCGCGCCTGCCCGCCGAGGATGCCTTCCGATCCTACCTCGCGCGCCACGCGGGTCACTTCGCTCGCGAACGAGTTGAGCTGCTCCACCATCGTGTTGACGGTGTTCTTCAGCTCGAGGATCTCGCCGCGCGCGTCGACGGTGATCTTGCGGGACAGGTCGCCGAGTGCGACGGCCGTCGTGACGTCGGCGATGTTACGCACCTGGTTCGTCAGGTTGCTCGCCATCCCGTTCACGCTGTCCGTCAGGTCCTTCCACGTACCGGCCACGCCGGGCACGTTGGCCTGACCACCCAGCCGTCCTTCCGTTCCCACCTCGCGGGCCACGCGGGTCACTTCCGCCGCGAAGCTCGAGAGCTGGTCCACCATCGTGTTCACCGTGTTCTTCACCTCGAGGATCTCGCCCTTCGCCTCGGCGGTGATCTTCTTGGAGAGGTCACCCTTGGCGACCGCCGTCGTGACGTCGGCGATGTTGCGAACCTGGTTCGTCAGGTTCGTCGCCATCCCGTTCACGGAATCGGTGAGGTCCTTCCACGTACCCGCGACGCCCGGCACGTTCGCCTGCCCGCCGAGCACGCCCTCCGTTCCTACCTCTCGCGCCACTCGCGTGACTTCGGCGGCGAAGGAGTTGAGCTGGTCCACCATGGTGTTCACGGTGTTCTTCAGCTCCAGGATCTCTCCCTTCGCCTCGGCCGTGATCTTCCGCGACAGGTCGCCCTTCGCGACCGCGGTGGTGACGTCGGCGATGTTTCTCACCTGGTTGGTCAGGTTGCTCGCCATGCCGTTCACCGAGTCGGTGAGGTCGCGCCAGGTACCACTGACCCCTTCCACGTTCGCCTGCCCGCCCAGCCGCCCTTCCGTACCTACTTCTCGGGCGACGCGGGTGACTTCGGCCGCGAAGGCGTTCAGCTGGTCCACCATCGTGTTGACGATGGTCTTCAGCTCGAGGATCTCGCCCTTCGCTTCGGCGGTGATCTTCTTCGACAGGTCACCCTTGGCGACCGCCGTCGTGACGTCGGCGATGTTTCGCACCTGCGCCGTCAGGTTCGACGCCATGAAGTTCACCGAGTCCGTGAGGTCCTTCCACGTGCCGGCCACGCCACTCACCTGCGCCTGCCCGCCGAGCATTCCCTCCGTGCCCACTTCCTTGGCGACTCGGGTCACTTCATCGGCGAAGCTCGACAGCTGATCCACCATCGTGTTGATGGTGTTCTTGAGCTCGAGAATCTCTCCCTTGGCCTCGACGGTGATCTTCTGCGACAGGTCGCCGTTGGCGACGGCCGTCGTGACGAGGGCGATGTTTCGCACCTGGTTCGTCAGGTTGCCGGCCATGCCGTTCACCGAGTCGGTGAGGTCCTTCCAGGTGCCGGCCACGCCAGGCACGTTGGCCTGGCCGCCCAGCATTCCCTCCGTACCCACTTCCTTGGCGACTCGGGTCACCTCGCTCGCGAAGGCATTGAGCTGGTCCACCATGGTGTTCACGGTGTTCTTCAGCTCGAGGATCTCACCGCGCGCTTCAGCGGTGATCTTCCGCGACAGGTCGCCCTTCGCGACCGCCGTCGTGACGTCGGCGATGTTTCTCACCTGGCTGGTGAGGTTGCTCGCCATGAAGTTCACAGAGTCGGTGAGGTCCTTCCACGTGCCGGCGACACCCGGCACGTTCGCCTGACCACCAAGCACTCCTTCCGTACCTACTTCGCGCGCCACGCGCGTCACTTCGTCGGCGAAGCTGGAGAGCTGGTCCACCATCGTGTTGATGGTATTCTTGAGCTCGAGGATCTCGCCCTTCGCTTCGGCGGTGATCTTCTTGGAGAGGTCGCCCTTGGCGACCGCGGTGGTGACGTCGGCGATGTTACGCACCTGGTTGGTCAGGTTCGTCGCCATCCCGTTCACGCTGTCCGTCAGCTCCTTCCACGTGCCGGCCACGCCGGGCACGTTGGCCTGGCCACCCAGCCGCCCCTCGGTACCCACTTCGCGCGCCACGCGGGTCACTTCGCTGGCGAACGCATTCAGCTGGTCCACCATTCGATTCACCGTGGACCCGATGCGGAAGAACTCGCCCTGCACCGTCTTCCCGTCGATCTCCAGCTCCACCTTCTGGCTCAGGTCTCCCTCGGCCACCGCCTTGATCACGCGCGCCACCTCGCTGGTGGGCTGCACGAGATCGGTGATGAGGGAGTTCAGCGAATCCACGCTCGCCGCCCAGTTCCCCGACGCGGGGCCGATGGTCGCCCGATCGCGCATCTTCCCCTCGCGTCCCACCGAGAGGGCCACGCGATTCAGCTCGTCGCACAACCGCCCCTGCTTCATCGCCATGCTGTTGAACACCTCGGCCAGCTCCGCCAGGAGCGGATCGCCCACCGGGTCGAGGCGCACGGAGAAGTCGCCGGCGTCCACTGCACGAAGGCCGGCCAGCAGCCGACGCAGCGCACGCTCACGCTGGCCCGAGCGGCCGTCGCCCGCTCCATTGCCGCCCGCCCCGTTCTCCTCCTCGGTGGACACCGCCGTCCCCAGGTCGTCGCCGTCGGGAGCGGTCGCTGCCATCACCGCCGCCGCCGACCGGCGGGGACGTCCCCGCTTGCCGCGCGCGCTGCCACCGCGGGCATCGCCGTTTCCACGGCCGTTGCCGTTGCCACGCCCGTCGGGCGTATTGTCCTGATCAGCCATTTCGGGTCTCTCGCTGACGCTGACCGTCAGCTCCTGAAGGGGAAGGGAGCGGGATACAAAAGGCCACCATCGTTCGGTGGTCCGTCATGATGCCTGGGGTCTGGCTGCCATATCCCGGCCTGCCGGATGGGTGCGTCGGTCCAGGTCGAGGAGGCTGCCTCATGGGCGGAACGGATGCAAGAAACACGCTCCACCCGATATTCCAATTGTTATTGATACATCGTCGAGTCCAACCGTTTCCGAGGGATCAGTCCCCTGGCGGAACTTGGCCCACCACCAGCCGGACGGGAATACCCCCATTGCTCGTGCGAGCCACCTCGCGGAGGGGGATGTCCAACTGACGCTCCAGGGCCGCGTCGGGCGACAGGAGGGCCACCTGCCACCCCGGCGCCCGCTCCCGCAGTACCTGCCCCAGTCGCGCCCACAGGTTGCGCACCCGGTCCGCCTCGCCGACGCGCACCCCGTAGGGTGGGTTGGTCACCACCCACCCACGGACGCCAGGGGGAATCTCGAGCGCCGAAACCGTGTGAACGGCCAGGGTGAGGTCCTCCCGCACCCCGGCCCGCTCGGCGTTCGACGCCGCGGCGCGGATGGCGCCCTCGTCGCGGTCGGAGCCGGAAATGACGGGACAGGCGGCCACCGCGCCGCGCCCCGCCAGCTCGCTCCGCACCCAGGCGCCCAGGGTGGGCGGCACGCCCGGCCACCGCTCCACCGCGAACTGTCGCTTCGCCCCCGGCGGAACGCCGCGCGCCATCAGCGCCCCCTCGATCACGATCGTTCCCGAGCCGCACATCGGATCCACGAGCGGCGCCGAACCGTCCCACCCGGACGCCGCAAGGAGGGCGGCCGCCATCGTCTCGCGCAGCGGCGCCCGGGCCGTCGCCTGACGCCAGCCGCGACGGTGCAGCAGCTCGCCCGAGGTATCCGCGCTCACCGTGCACCGGTCGTGGAACAGGCGCACCACGAACAGCTGCGCCTCGTCCCCCGTGCCGCCGCTGTCCTCGTCCGCACTCTCGCCACGCGCCCGCTCCACGCGGGCTCCGGGAAGGGCGCGCACCAGCGCGTCGCCCAGCCGCTGCGCCACCGCGTCGGAGTGGTAGAGGCGTGACTTCCGGCAGGTGACGCGGAACCGCGCCGCGCCATCGGGGCGCACCATGCGCGCCCACGGGATCCGGCGCGCCTGCCGCTCCAGCTCCACGAACGACCGCGCCTCGAAGCTCGCCACCCGCACCAGCACCCGCGACACGATGCGCAGCCCCACGTTCGCCAGCAGCACGGTACGCAGGTCGCCGCGCCACTCCAGGCCGCCCCCCTCCGCGGCGATCGTCGCCGGCAGGCCGAGTCGGAGCGCCTCGGCGAGCGCCAGGGTCTCCAGGCCGGGCGCCACGATGGCGAAGCAGTCGAACGAGTCGACGTGCGTCGTCGCTTCGTCGGATCGCCGCTTCGTCGCCTCACGCGGTCGCTGCTTCACGCCCTCACGCGGCCGCTTCGTCACGTTGCCATCTCCCGGGTGGCCAGCCGCGCCGCCCGCGCCTGCACCGAGCGCACGAGCCGATAGCCGAGCAGCACGATGAACACCACGAGGTACACCAGCGGGAAGAAGGTGTCCTTCTTCACCGCCCACAGGTAGTGCACCGTTCCCGTGACTGCGGCCACATAGATCAGCTGATGCAGCCGGTTCCACCGCCGTCCCCCCATCCGCTTGATCCATCCCTTCGTGGACGTGATGGCGAGCGGAATGAGGATGACGAACGTCAGCATGCCGATCAGGATGTACCTGTGCTTCGCGATCTCGCGCCCCATGAAGCCGAGGTCGAAATCCATGTCGGCCCAGCTCCAGGTGAAGACGTGGATCACCGCATAGAAGAAGGCGAAGAGGCCGAGCATGCGGCGGTACTTCGCCAGCGCCCCCACGCCGAGCAGCTGCCGCACCGGCGTGACGGCGAGGGTGATGGCGAGGAAGCGCAGCGTCCAGAGGCCGGTGCGGATCTCGGTGGCGGCGATCTGGTCGGCGCCGAGCGAGCTGTTCCACCACTCCACCACGCCGAGCTCGTTCAGCCAGTCGAGCGCGAGGTGCGCGAAGGGGATGAGGCAGAGCAGGAAGACGGTGACGCGAACGGCGGGGTGAAGCAGGAGCTGCGAACGGGCGGTCAGAAGTTCCTCCGCAGGTCCATGCCTCGGTACATACTCGCCACCTGGTCGCCGTAGCCGTTGAACATCAGCGTCTCGCGGCGACGGAACTCGCCGATGCGCCGCTCGCGCCCCTGCGACCAGCGTGGGTGGTCCACCTCCGGGTTCACGTTGGCGTAGAAGCCGTATTCGTCGGGCGCGGCGATGTTCCAGGTGGTGCGAGGCTGCTCGGCGAGGAAGGAGATCTTCACGATCGACTTCGCTCCCTTGAAGCCGTACTTCCACGGGATGACCATGCGCAGCGGCGCACCATTCTGGTTGGGGAGCGGTTTACCATAGAGACCCGTGGCGACGAGGGTGAGCGGATGCATCGCCTCGTCCATGCGCAGCCCTTCCACGTAGGGCCACTGCAGGATGGCACGCCGCTGTCCCGGCATCTGCTGCGGATCGTACAGCGTGGTGAAGCTCACGAACTTCGCACTCGGCAGTGGCTCGAACCGCGCGACCATGTCGCGGAAGGGAATCCCCTGCCACGGGATCACCATGGACCACGCCTCAACGCAGCGCAGCCGGTAGGTGCGGTCCTGCACCTTGTACGGCTTCACCAGGTCCTCGAGCGCGTACGTCGCCGGCTTCTTCACGAGGCCGTCCACCGTCACCGTCCAGGGGCGGGTGCGGAAGCGCTGCGAGTTCTCCTTCGGGTCGCTCTTGTCGGTGCCGAACTCGTAGAAGTTGTTGTAGCTGGTGATGTCCTCGTACGAGTTGAGCTTGTCCTCCGGCCCCTGCGCGTCGCCCTCCGTGCTGCCGTTGGACGCGTACTCCGTGCGCGGTTCGTCGCGACCGCAGGCCGCCGCCAGCGACAGGCCGGCGAGCGCGACCCCTGCCCCACCCACACGAGCGATGAACTCGCGCCGGCGCAGGTAGAGGGACTCCGGCGTGATCTCCGACGAGGGGATGTCGCTCGGGCGGCGGATGAGCATGGCAGGAACCGGTTCGAGGGTGCAGCGCTGCGTGGGCGTTCCCTTATAGGGAGCAGGTAACGCGCAGGTTCCCCGTTCCACAAGCCCGCCGCCTGCGCGACTCGGCAGGAATGACAGTCCCCCCTGTCACGGTGAAAGAGTCCGGCACGGGAATTTCGGCCGCGCTGGCAGAATTCACCTGGTCCGGCGCGTGCCTTTTTCCGGGTCGCCGCCGCCATGGCGGACATCCAGAATCACTCAATCCTCCATGGAGACCACGACCATGCTGAACACGCGCAATCTCAACACGCTCGACCGCATGCTCACCCTCGATCGCGTCTTCGACCAGGCGTTCGGCAGCTCGCTCGGCTCGCGCGTCTGGGTGCCGGCGATGGACGTCGCCGAGCGCAAGGATGCCTACGTGGTGCAGGCGGAGCTGCCCGGGCTGAGCCCGGACCAGGTGGACGTGTCCTTCGAGAAGAACGTGCTCACCATCCGCGGCACCAAGCCGGCCAGCTTCGACCCCAACGCCGAGGGCGAGCTGCGCATCTTCGCCGCCGAGCGCGTGAGCGGCAGCTTCGAGCGCTCGGTCCGGCTCCCCGAGTTCGTGAACGCGGAGAAGATCTCGGCGAGCTTCAGCAACGGACTGCTCACGATCACCGTGCCGAAGGCCGAAGCGGCCCAGCCGCGCAGGATCTCGATCGACGCGGGGAACAGCTCCCGGATCGCCGAGCAGAGCGAGACGAAGTAAAACGGTGAACGGTGAACCGTGAACGGTGAACCGTGAACGGCGAACCACGAACGGCAATTTGAGAGGAAAGACCAGAAAGAACTGGAACGGCAGGAATCTTCTCATGAGAATCCTGCCGTTTCAGTTTCTTCCGCCGTGTCCTATTCGATGCAGTTCCGGTTCACGGTTCACGGTTGACGGTTCACGCGCAGTTCGGCCCATTTCGTGCCCTTCGGTCCGGCATGCCACGAGCCGCATCAAGAGCACGCGCCCGCACCGTGTTGCGCGAGCGCTTCGGCCATGCCGATTTCCGGCGAGGCCAGTGGGAACCCGTTCAGGCTGTCCTCGAGGGGCGCGACGCGCTCGTCGTCATGCCCACCGGCAGCGGGAAATCCATCGTCTATCAACTGCCGGCGCTGCTGCTGCCCGGGCTCACCGTGGTGGTGAGCCCGCTCATCGCGCTGATGAAGGACCAGCAGGACAAGCTGCAGGCGCACGGCGTGGACGCGCTCGCCATGCACTCGCACCTGAACGCGGCCGACAGCCGCGAGACGGCGCGGCAGGTGGCGGAGGGAGAGGGCGAGATCCTCTACCTCACCCCGGAGCGGTTCAAGGACCGCGACTTCTTCGACCACCTGCTCACGCGCACCGTGAGTCTCTTCGTGGTGGACGAGGCGCACTGCGTGAGCCAGTGGGGGCACGACTTCCGTCCCGACTACCTCACGCTCGGCTCCGTCGTGAAGCGGCTCGGCAAGCCACCGGTGCTCGCCCTCACCGCGACCGCCACGGCGGAGGTCCGGGCCGACATCGTGCGCCAGCTCGGCATGACCGATCCGGTCGTCACCATCACCGGTTTCGCGCGCCCCAACCTGCGCTTCGAGGTGCGGCGCACGGTGAACCAGGCGAGCAAGGACGCCGAGGTGGAACGCATGCTGGACGAGAATCGCGGACCCGGCATCATCTACTGCGCGACCATCAAGGAAGCCGAGCGCCTGTTCGAGCAGTACAGGGAGCGATATCCGATCGGGCTCTATCACGGCAAGATGAACCCGGCGGACCGGAAGGCATCGCAAAACGCCTTCATGGCTGGCGAGCTGACGACGATGATCGCCACCAACGCGTTCGGGCTCGGCATCGACAAGCGCAACCTGCGCTTCGTGCTCCACTACCACTTTCCCGGCTCGGTGGAGTCGTACTATCAGGAAGCGGGGCGCGCCGGGCGCGACGGCAAGCCCGCCGTGTGCGCCATCCTGTACCGCGTGGAGGATTCGCGCGTGCAGTCGTACTTCCTCGGCGGGAAGTATCCCGACGTGGAGGAGGCGGCCAAGGTGGCACTGCTCCTCGAGCAGTATCCGCTCGGCGAGCGCGTGGAGCTGGAGACCCTCGCCGAGCGATCAGGGGTGGCGCGACGCAAGGCCCGCATCGTCCTCGTGCTGCTGAAGCGACACGGGCTGGTGCGCGAGCATCGTGGTGGGGGCTGGGAGCGGCTGCGCGACCGACTCACCGCAGTGGACCTGAGCGCGGACCTCACCGACTATGAGGAGCGACGGATCCAGGATCGGGCGAAGCTGCGGATGATGGTGCAGTACTGCCAGAGTGCGCGCTGCCGCACGCGGTTCATCCTCGAGTACTTCGGCGAGCCGGTGGAGGACGACTGGACCTGCGGCAACTGCGACGCATGCGACGAGCAGCGCGCGTTCGCCGCGCGCCGGCGCCAGGGTGAGGAGTCATCGGCAGTGAGCGCCGCCGCGCTGGCGTAGCGCTGCGGCTCAGGACGGCGGCAGGGGCAGCAGCTCGCGCAGCCGCTGCAGGAGCCGCTCGTGATCGTCCGGCAGGTGCAGCACGTCCAGCCCCAGCCGGCGCGCGACGTCCACGCCGACGGTGGCGTGCCGGGGGGAGTCGAACAGGAGCAGCTGCGCGCCGGTCATGAGCACCGGCCCGACGAACGACTCGCTGCAGGCGTGGTCGTCGTCGCAGTCCACGATGACGAGTCCCGGGCGCACGCGCCGCAACGCCGCACGCGCGACCTCGTCTGCCTGCGGGAAGTGGGGCTGGTGTCCGGCGAGCTCGACGGCGGCACCCAGGAGGGCGGCAGCGAGCGTGTCTGCCGAAAGGATCAATACATCGTGACGGCTCAACGCTTGGTCCCTGCACGAGGGCGCGGGTGGGTGCCGGGATCGTGATCGTGATGGCGAGCAAGAGGAGGACCATCCATTCCCCCGACGGGCAAACGGTCGGCACTTGACGATGCCCCGCCGTCGGTAAACATTCGTCGCCAGGGGTGGATGCCGAGGCAGACCATCCACCGGTTCAACCTCTCCCGCAGCCGCACCAACGGATGATGATGGCCTCCGACTCGAGCCCCACCCCGCCGAGTCGCCTGGATGAAGCCACCGTGACCGCGGTGCGCGACGCGTTGCGCACCTACCTGTCCGACGACTCGGACCCCGCCCCGTTGCAGGACGCGCTCATGCGCATGTCCACCGAGGCGCGCGACAAGCGGATGCAGGCCGAACAGCTGCTGGTGCAGCTGAAGGAAACCTGGAGCACCCTTCCCGAAGTGCGCGCGATGACCGACGCCGCCGAGCAGGTGCGCGCGCTGCAGCGGGTGGTGACGATGTGCATCAAGGAGTACTACTCGAACTGACAGCTAGTCGGGGCGGCCCGCGTGGAACGCGGGCCTTTCGGGGCGCCGGGCTCGCTGCGCTCGCCCTTGCTGTCTGGGCGCGCGCTGAAGCGCGCTTTCGGCGTACGCCACACCCATCCGGCAAGACGCCCCATCACCAACGCCGTCCCCGAAAGGCGGCGCCCCCGCGCCGCCGCCCCGAGAGCATAGGCCCGAGCGAAGCGAAGGGCCAAGCGCCCGGAAAGCGCCGCGTTCCACGCGGCGCGCCCCGACTAGCTGTCAGTTCAGCTTCGCCGTCAGCTCGATCTGCACGTTGTTCTTGAGCGCCCCCGACACCGGGCACCCTTCCTTCGTCGCGGCGGCGATGCTCTGGAACTTCGCGTCGTCGATCCCGGGTACCGTGGCGCGCGTGTTCAGGCGCATGTGGGTGATCTTGAACCCTTCGCCCACCTTGTCGATCGTGCACGCCGCTTCCGTCTCGATGTTCTGCGGCTTGAATCCCGCCTTCTCGAGCCCGAGGCTCAGCGCCATGCTGTAGCACGCCGCTTCGGCGGCGGCGAGCAGCTCCTCGGGATTGGAGCCGGTGCCGTTCTCGAACCGCGATGAGAAGTTGTACTGCCCCTGCAGTCCCGTCTGTCCCTTGAAGCTTCCCTTCCCGTCCTTCAGGCCGCCCTGCCAGGCAGCGCTCGCGGTTCTCGTCGGCATCGTTCGTCGTCCCCGGTGAAAGTGATCGACCGCATCCGGGAGCGGCGCTTGACGCGTCGTCCTCCCCGCGGTTTATGTCCTGCCATGACGCAACCGGCCGCGGAGCAGTCGCTTCCGCCATCCGTGTCGAAGGTGCTGAGCAGATTCCGCGCCCTCGACCGAGAAGAGAAGATGCAGGCCCTGCTCCATTATGCGAAGCAGCTCGAGCCCTTGCCCGAGCGCTTCCGCGACCTCGACCGCGCCAGCTTCACGGTACCCGAATGCCAGACGCGCGTCGACCTCTTTCCCGAAGTCCGTGACGGCAAGCTCTACTTCTACGCCGACGTCAACGCACGGCAGTCGCCCACCATCGCGGCGTTCCTCGCCATCCTGTTCTCCGCCATCAATGGCCAGCCGCCCGGGACGGCGCTCGCCATCCCGAATGATTTCGTGCGGCAGATGATGGAGGGCATCGGCCTCGCCGGCCGCGAGGTGGGACTCAATGCCATGCTCGCTCGCATCAAGCGTCACGCGCGCGAGGCGCGGGACGCCGCCGGCTGACGGTCACCCTCATCCTCTCATGAGCGAACCCCGGACGCAGAGCTACGCGAACCACCGGCGCTACTTCGCGCTGTACCACTACGTGGCGATGCCGATCCTCCTCGCCAACCTCGTCATCACCACCGTCCACGCCGTACGCGTCCCGTCGGCGTGGAGCATCTGGTTCGTCATCGTGTCTTTCGGCCTCGTCGCCGCGGTGGTCGCCAGCCGCGCGTCCATCCTCGTCGTGCAGAGCCGGCTCATCGCGCTCGAGATGCGGCTTCGCCTCGCCGCCACCCTCCCCCCCGAGCTGCGCGGGAGAATCTCGGAGCTGCGGCTCAAGCAGCTCGTCGGCCTCCGCTTCGCCGGTGACGCCGAGCTGCCGGCGCTGGTGGAGCGCTGCCTGCGCGGGGAGCTCACCACCGCGGACGCCGTGAAGCGCGAGGTCCGCGACTGGCGTCCCGACTTCCTGCGCGCCTGAGCGCACCGCACCAACTACATGCAACGGATCCTCAGTGCCTGGGCGTGGGTGGCCGCAGTCTCCACCGTCCTCTTCGGCTTTCTCTACGTGAGCGCGGTCTGGCTCGTCACCGCGCCCTTCGATCGCGGCCGCTATCAGGCCGGCCGCGCCTTTCGCCAGCTCGCCGTCGCCGCCGTGTCGCTGAACCCGCTCTGGGACTTCGAGACCGATGGCGAGGCGCCTCCTGATCCGCGCCATCCGTACGTGGCCGTCTCCAACCACGAGTCCTACGCCGACATCTTCCTCATCAGCCACTTCCCGTGGGAGATGAAGTGGCTGTCGAAGGACACGATCTTCAGGATCCCCGTGATGGGCTGGATGATGCGCATGGCCGGCGACATCCCGATCAAGCGCGGGCGGCGCGAGAGCGTGGTGAGCGCGATGAAGGGATGCCGTGACCGCCTGAAGAAGCACGTCAGCGTGATGATCTTCCCCGAGGGCACCCGCTCGCGCACGCCGGAGCTGCTGCCGTTCAAGGATGGCGCGTTCAAGCTCGCCATCGAGGCACAGGTGCCCATCCTTCCCATCGTGGTGGCGGGCACGCGGCACTGCATGGCGAAGGGGAGCTTCGCCTTCCGCCGCGCGCACGCGCGGGCACGGGTGCTCGCGCCCATCCCCACAACGGGCATGACGTCGGCCGACGTCGCCGCGCTGCGCGACCGCACGCGCGACGTGATCGACGCGGCACGCCACGAGCTGCAGCGCGAGCTCGAGGCCACGCGTGGCAACCGGCGCAGGGCCATGGCTGGATGACCACCGGCGGCCGTACCTCGGCGCCGCGCACCGACGCCGAGCTGGAGGACGCGCTGTCGCGTCCCTCGCCGTCGCTCGCCGCGGCGCTGGAACGCGCGCCGGGCGACATCATCGTCCTCGGCGCCGGCGGCAAGATGGGGCCATCGCTGGCCCGGATGGCGAAGCGCGCCGATCCGGCGCGCCGCGTGATCGCCGTGTCGCGCTGGTCGGACAGCGCGGTGGCGGGCGCACTGGAGAACGACGGCATCGAGGTCGCGCGCGCCGACCTGCTGGAGCCGCGCGACCTCGCCGCGCTGCCCGACGCGCCGAACGTGGTGTTCATGGCGGGACAGAAGTTCGGCACCGCCGGCGATCCGTCGCTCACGTGGGCGATGAATGCCGGCGTTCCCACCTTCGTGGCCGAGCGCTATGCCGGCGCGCGCAGCGTGGTGTTCTCCACCGGCAACGTGTACGCGCTCACGCCGATCACCGGGCGTGGTGCGCGCGAATCGGACGCACTCGCGCCCGTGGGCGAATATGCGTGGTCCTGCCTCGCGCGCGAGCGCATCTTCACCGCTGCCGCGCATCGCCATCGCACCCCCACCGCCATCGTGCGCCTCAACTACGCGCACGACCTCCGCTACGGCGTGCTCACCGACCTGGCGCTGCGCATCGTGGGTAACGAGCCAATCGACCTCGCGATGGGGCACGTGAACGTGATCTGGCAGGGCGACGCGAACGCCCTCGCCCTCGCCTCGCTCGCGCAGGCGAACGCACCGGAGCCCTTCGTGGTGAACGTCGCCGGCCCCGACGTGCTGCGCGTGGCCGACCTCGCGCACGCTCTGGCCACCAGGCTCGATCATGAGCCGCGGCTCGTCGGCACCGAAGCCGCCGACGCGCTCCTCAGCGACAGCACGCGCATGCACACCCTGCTCGGCGACCCGCTCATGCCGCTCGACACGCTTCTCGACTGGGTGGCAGAGTGGGTCGCGCGCGGCGGGCGCCTGCTCGGCAAGCCGACGAAGTTCGAGCGGCGCGACGGACGGTTCTGATATGTCATCAGGCCGACCTCCGCGCGACGGTCGCATGATCGCGCTGCGCGAGCACCTGCTCGCCGGCCAGGTGATCCCGGCGCATCCGCTCGCGCTCACCGCGCAGCGCACGCTCGACGAAGTGTGCCAGCGCGGGCTCACGCGCTACTACATGGAAGCCGGCGCCGGCGGCGTCGCCGTGGGAGTGCATACGACGCAGTTCGCCATCCGCGAGGCGAAGGTCGGCCTGTTGCGCCCCGTGCTGGAGCTCGCCGCGGAGGAAGCGGGCTCGCGACGTGGACACTCGCGCACACCATTCGTCCTCGTCGCCGGCGCGGTGGGCGACACGCGCCAGGCGGTGGGGGAAGCGGAGCTCGCCGCATCGCTCGGCTACGACATGGTGCTGCTCTCGCTCGGCGCGCTGCGCGACGCGAGCGACGACGCGCTCATCGCGCACTGCCGCGCCGTGTCGGCCGTGCTGCCGCTGTTCGGCTTCTACCTGCAGCCCGCCGTTGGCGGCCGCGTGCTCGGCTACGAGTTCTGGCGCCGCTTCGCCGAAGACGAGCGCGTGTGGGCGATCAAGATCGCGCCGTTCAACCGCTACCGTACGCTGGACGTCGTGCGCGCGGTGAGCGATGCCGGCCGCGACGACATCGCGCTGTACACCGGAAACGACGACAACATCCTCGCCGACCTGTTGACGCCATTCCCGGTGCGGTCACCAGGGGGCGCGGCGACGACGCGGCACATCGTGGGAGGGCTGCTCGGCCAGTGGGCGGTGTGGACGCGCGGTGCGGTCCGACTGCTCGAGCGCGCGCGAGCCGCACGCACCGGCAACGCTTCCGCGGGCGAGATCGCGGAGCTGCTCCGCCTGAACGCCGCACTCACCGATGCCAACGCCGCCATCTTCGACGCCGCGCACGATTTCGCCGGCTGCATCCCCGGCATCCATGAAGTGCTGCGGCGTCAGGGATTGCTCGCGGGCACCTGGTGCCTGGATCCGCACGAGACTCTCTCGCCGGGACAGCGCGAGGAGATCGATCGAGTGGTGCGGGAGTACGGATCCGTGCTCGGGGACGAGTGAAAGAAACAGCGGGGAGAGGAAACGGCGGAAAAGGAGCTGAAATGGCAGGATCTCTCCTCTCCCTGATCGTTGCTCCGCGCGCCGAGGGCCGGCTCCTTCAACCACAAGGTTCCGAAATTGATTGGAACGGCCTCGGCACGCTCCATGGTGCATGGAGCTTTCTGACCAGAGGAGAGAATCCTGCCGTTTCGTAGTGAAAATCCGGCCCTTTCCTCTCCCCGCTTCTACAATCGTGCGCGATCCATCCTACTCCGAAAGCGTCCCCTCGAACTTGCGCCGGAACGTGCCGAGGTCGGTGATGGTCGTGTCGAACACCACCGTGTCCTTGGAGATCTCGCCCGAGGCGCGCAGGTCGTCCAGCTCCGCGCGAGGGGCGCACTGCACCTGGCCCTGACGATCGCGGTAGAACAGGCGTCCGCCGCCGACGAGGTTCACGCCGAGCTTCCCCTGCACCGCCTGCAGCACGCGGAACAGGCCGTCGATCGAGCAGCCCGACGCGCCCGCGGTGTTCTGGTCGACGGCGATGACGAGGAAGCGGTCGTCGAGCAGCTGGCTCCCCACCGTGAGCGGCTCGCCGTGCGCCTTCCAGTTGGCCAGGTGGTCGCTGACGTCGCGCACCAGCGTCTGCGCGGCCTCCTCGTTCAGCTGCTTGTCGCTGCCGAAGATCCAGACGCGGGCGGAATCGGGGAGGGAATCGAAGGGGACGACGGGCATGGCGATGAGCGGCACGAGGTGAGACAGCGCGATCGGAAGAGTGTGCCACGCTGGCGCACCCAACTTACATCCATTGTCACGACATGTACCACCGTGAAGCCGACGTGAGCTGGCGCAGCTCCTGCCCTGCGTCGCATTCATGAACGACACCCGCGCACTCGCCATCGCCGGAGCCGGCGCGGCACTCGGCATGGCCGTGCTCGCCGTCGCCACTCGCTCGCGCGCCGTCCGGCGCATGGACAGGGCGGTGGAGTGGCGGGTCCGTCCGCTGCGCCCCCGCATCAGGCTCGCGGCCCGCATCGGCACGCAGCCCGGCGAGCCGTACGCACACTGGCCACTCGGCGCCGCGGTGGCGGCCACGGTCATCGTGTGCAACGACGGGTCGCCCTGGCGCGCCTTCATCCCCATGGCCAGTGCCTCGCTCGGCGCCATCCTGATGCATCACGCGGTGAAGGCCGTGTATGCGCGGGCGCGCCCACGCCACGCCCTGCTCCTCGGCAAGACGGAACCGGCCTTTCCCAGCGGCCACACCGCAGATGCCACCGCGGTGCTCGCCACCGGCGCCTGGCTGCTCGTCCGCGAGGGGCTCGTGTCACCGGCCATCGTCGCGCCGGTCGCCGTGGCAGTCGCGCTTGTGGTGGGTGCCAGCCGAGTCGCCCTCGGCTGGCACTGGTCCAGCGACGTGATCGGCGGCTGGCTCACCGGCATCGCGGTCGCAGCGGGATGCGCGATCGCGTACGAACAGCTGCGCTGATCACCCCGCCGTCGGCGAGAGCAGCGAACGGAGCGCGCCTTCCAGCGTCGGCTGGCGGAAGTCGAACCCGGTGGCGGCGAGCGCATCGGGGAGCGCGCGCTGGCTGGCGAGGAGCGTTTCCCGCGCCATCTCGCCGTACATCAGCGTCAGCGCGATCGCGGGCACGGGGATGAGCGCCGGACGCGCGAGCACGCGGCCGAGTGTCGTGGCGAAGTGGGAGTTGCGAACCGGATTCGGCGCCACGAGGTTCACCGCCCCCTGCACCGTGTCCACGAAGAGGCAGTGCTCGATGGCCCGCAGGTGATCCTCGAGCGCGATCCAGCTCATCCACTGTTCGCCGCTTCCGATCGGCCCGCCCATGCCGAGCCTGAACGGGGGCAGCAGCCTGGCGAGCGCACCGCCTTCCTTTGACAGGACCACGCCGGTGCGCAGCAGCACGACGCGTACGCCAGCGTCAGCCGCGGGCGTCGCGGCCCCCTCCCACTCCACGCAGACGCCAGCCAGGAAGTCGTGGCCCGGTGCGCTGGATTCGGTGAGCACTTCGTCGCCACGATCCCCGTAGTAGCCCACGGCGGAGCCGTTTAGCAGCACGCGCGGCTTCAGCTCCAGTGCCGCGATGGCGCGCGCGAGCTTCTCCGTCCCCAGCACTCGGCTCGCCCGGATGTCGTGCTTTCTCTCGGCGGTCCAGCGCTGGGCAATGGGCGCACCGGCGAGGTTGACCACGGCGTCCACGTCCTGCAGGGCGCCCTGAGGGAGATCGCTGCGTTCGGCGTCCCACACCACGTCCCCCTCCCGGGCATCGCCGGGGGACCGCACGAAGCGGCGCACCGTGTGTCCATGCGCGCGAAGAAGCTCTACGAGCGCCGAGCCGATCAGGCCGGTGGCGCCGGTGACGGCGATCGTGATGGGTGGCTGCGAGGCGAGCGGGTCGGGGAGCACGCCCCCCGGGGGGCAAGTTGTGCGCCCTACTCCTGGATGCCGCGTCCGTGCATGGCCCGCGCGACCTGCGCGACCACGGCCGGCCGCGCATACACACCGCTCTGCACGCGCAGCCGCAGCTCGGCGACCCGCTCGTCCGGCCGGAGCCCGGGAATCAGGTGCACCGGGACCAGCGGCGCCGTGCCGTGCACCGATGGCCCCTCGATGGCCGGACCGTGCGCCGGCGCACGATCGGCGTCGCGCACTGGCGCCCTCGGCACCACGAACTCGATGTGTTTCGTCATGCGCGTCTCCTCGTCTCGCTGTTGACGGACTGCATCGCGACGGACCAGGTGGCTGTGCCTTCAGTATCGGCACCGGGACACTGGCTGGGAGCGGCCAACGTCCGTCGCGTGCTTCCAGTGTCGCCATTCATCGCGGAATCCATGAGCGGGCGGGCAGAATGCCCCGCCGCTGGCGAAGTTCTGGACACCCGGCACTAGAATTCACCCCGAGCTCGCGCGGCGATCGGTCGCCGTGTCCCCCGCCCTCGCCCTGCCGCATGGCGACGATTCTCTACCTGGACGACGAACCAGCCATCGGCCTCATTCTCGAGGATACCCTCGAGCGGGCTGGCCATGTCACCGTTGGAGCGCGCACGGTACCGGAAGCGCTCCAGGCGCTGGCCGGCAACGCCGTGGACCTCATCATCTCCGACTACCGAATGCCGGGACTGTCGGGACTCGAGTTCCTGGAGCTGCTGCGCGCCGAGGGATACGACACGCCGCTCATCATGCTCACCGGGTATGCCACGATCGAGCACGCGGTGGAGTCCATCAAGGCGGGGGCGATCGACTACATCACGAAACCGGTGCGCGCCGAGCAGCTGGAGCTGTCGGTGGCCAAGGGGCTCGAGGTCGCGCGCCTGCGCCGCGAGAACGATGCGCTGCGCCGCGAGGTGGTGGAGTTCCGAAACGAGCGCGCGATCATCGGCGACAGCCCACAGATCCGCCGCCTGCTGCAGCTGGTGAACGTGGCGGCGCCGTCGCGCGCCACCGTGCTGCTGCAGGGGGAGTCGGGGACGGGAAAGGAGCTGTTCGCGCGCGCCATCCACGACGCCAGCGACCGGCGCGATGCCCCGTTCATCAAGCTCAATTGTGCCGCCCTTCCCGAGGGGCTGGTGGAGAGCGCGCTGTTCGGCCACGAGAAGGGCGCCTTCACCGGGGCCATCCGGCGCGTGGAAGGCGCGTTCGAGCGCGCGAATCACGGCACGCTGCTGCTCGACGAGATCGGCGAGATGCGCATCGACCTCCAGGCCAAGCTGCTGCGCGTGCTCCAGGAGCAGGAGTTCGAGCGCGTGGGCGGCACGCAGCCGATCAGGGTGGACGTGCGCATCATCGCCACCACCAACCGCGACCTCGTCGCGCGTGTGGCGGAAGGACAGTTCCGCCAGGATCTCTATTTCCGCCTGAGCGTGATGCCGGTCGCCATCCCCCCGCTGCGCGACCGACGCGACGACATCCCCCTCCTCGCGCATCGGTTCGCACACCGCACGGCCGTGGAGCTGGGGAAGGACGTGCACGGGCTCGCTCCCGAGGCCCTCGCCCTGCTCCAGCGCCACGACTGGCCGGGCAACGTACGCGAGCTGCAGCACGCGGTGGAGCGGGCGGTGATCCTCTCCACCGAACCCATCCTCCAGCCCGCCGCATTCGACGGACTGCGACTGGACGAGGAGCAGGGTCATCCCGCACGCGTTGGAGAAGAGTGTCATCCCGCACGAGCGGAGCGAGTGTCGGGACCCACCACTCCCGCGCGCGACGCGGTCGTCCTCGACTCGCTCAACGTGGCCGACGCCGAGCGTCGGCTGATCGAGCGCGCCCTGGAGGCGAGCAACGGGAACCGCACCCGCGCCGCCGAGCTGCTGGGGATGAGCGTGCGCACCCTGCGACACAAGCTCAACTCTACCGCCTCCTCCCGCGACGACTGACCCGTTCGGCAAGTCCTGCTCGGCAGTTCTTGCCGAGCGGCAATTCTTGCCGAGCTGGGCCGAGCGACCGAAGCCCACGCTTCGCGACGCACCGATTCAGTCAAGCCGTTGGTGTTCAATGCGATACGGCGATCCGCGTCGTGCGCGCGCGATGGCTCGCGACCGCGTTTCGAGTGGCCCCTGTCCTGCCTATCACCGGGCTGAACCACGATGCCCGGTCCGCTGTTCCCGCCTTCGCCGGGCATCCATCCACTGGCGCATCCGCGCCGCCCTCCGATGTCGGAGCTCGCGATGGACTCCCAGCCCTCCTCCCCAGTGGCCGGCTTCGATGCCGGCGACGACGCCGCCCGCGACGCGCTGCTGCGCGAGAACCTGAGCCTCATCCATCACGTGGCGCGCAAGCTCGCGCGCCGGCTCGCCGACGATGCCGACGTGGACGAGCTGGTGAGCGCGGGAACGCTGGGGCTGATGAGCGCCGCCGAGTCGTTCGACCCGGGCCGCGGGCTGGCGTTCAGCACCTTTGCCGTGCCCCGCATCCGCGGCGCCATGCTCGACGAGCTGCGCCGGCAGGACCACGTGCCGCGCTCCGTGCGTCGCAAGACGCGCAGCATGGCCCAGGCGCGCGAGTCGCTGATGCACGCGCTCGGCCGCGACCCCTCCAGCCACGAGGTGGCCGACGCGCTCGGCGTGGACTCCGCCACCCTGTTCCGCTGGACTGCCGACGTGGAGAACGCGGTGCACCTGCCGCTGGACGGGCATTCCCGCGCCTCGCGCGACGAGCGTCTCACCCGTGCCGAGCTGCTGGGAAGCAACGACGAGCTGCCCGACGAGCGCATCGCGCGCGAGGACGAGACCGCGGCGCTGCGCGACGCGATGCTCGAGCTGGACGACCAGGAGCGCACCGTGCTCGCGCTGTACTACTTCGAGGAGCTGCGGTCGCGGGAGATCGGTGAGCTGCTCGGCGTGAGCGAATCGCGAGTCTCGCAGCTGCGCGCGCGCGCCCTGTCGCGGCTGCGCGGCGCGCTCAGCCCCGCGCTCGCCTGCGCCTGATCAGTCGCTTGCGGTAGAGTCGCGCTCCCGCTCGCGCAGCGAGCGGAGCGTCGGCAGGGTGAGCACCAGCTCGTCGCCCTGGCGCGCGAGCTCACCGCCGCAGAGGGTCGTCATCGCCGCGCCGCAGGGGCCGGCGTCGCCCGTCGTGCGCACGTGCACGCGCGCATGTCGCTCGTCGCTGGAGAGTCGGACGCCGGCAGGGCGGCCTTCGTCCGACGCGGTCGCCTTCGCGGCATCCACGAGCACGAGCATGAGCCGCAGCAGCGCCCAGCGCGGCGCGCGCACCGGCTGCATTGCGCCCGCAACATCCACGTCGCACTTCACCAGCCGCGTGCGCGGATGATGCGAGTGCAGCGCGATCGCGTCGTCGAGCACGGGGCGGAGCTCGAGCGCCTCGGGCTGGTGGGGACGAGCGGGCAGGAGTCCGAGCAGTGCGCTCGCGTGCTGCAGCCGCTGCATCTCGCTCGTCAGCACGCCGCCGGCGATCATCTCGTCGTCGCCCAGCGCCGCCAGCTCGGCGCACACGCTCAGCGCGGTGACGCGGTTGTTGAGCATGTGCACGAGGCCTGCGAGCAGTGCATCGCTCAGCTCGGCCCACTGGGCGGCCGCAGCCGCCGGAATCGTCTCAGGCGGCATGGGCTCCCGCGAGCACGTCGCGCACCTTCGCCGCGAGGTCGGCCGGGGTGAACGGCTTGTCGAGCAGGGTGACGCCTGGCGCGAGCGCGCCCTGTCCCTCGAGCATGTTGTCGGTGTAGCCGGAGGCGTAGAGCACGCGGAGGCCGGGACGACGACGCGTGAGCGTGGCGGCCAGCTCTCGACCGTTCATGCCGGGCATGATCACGTCGGTGAGCAGGAGGTCGATCGGGCCGTCGTGCGCACCGGCGAGGGCGAGCGCCTGCGAGCCGTCGGCAGCGGCGAGCACCCGATAGCCGGCGCGCTCCAGCGTCTCCCGGGCGATGGCGCGCACCGCGTCGTCGTCCTCGGCGAGCAGGATGGTTCCTTCACCACGCTGCTGGATGTCGCGCTGAATCGAGGTCACCAGTTCCGGAGCGCTGTCTTCCCTGGCGATCGGGAAGTAGAGGATGAATGTGGTCCCGTTGCCGGGCACGCTCGCCACCTCGATGCCGCCGCCGCTCTGCTGCATGATGCCGTAGACGGTGGCGAGGCCGAGGCCGGTTCCCTGGCCGCGCGGCTTCGTGGTGAAGAACGGCTCGAACAGCCGGTCGCGGATTTCCGGCGCAATGCCGGTGCCGGTGTCGGAGACGGCGAGCATGGCGTAGGTGCCGGCGGGCAGGCTCGCGCCGGCGACGGCGTGTGGCGCGTCGAAGCTGATGGTGCCGGTGGAGAGACGCAGCCGTCCCCCGCGTGGCATGGCGTCGCGCGCGTTCACGGCGAGGTTGAGGATCACCTGCTCCACCTGCGTGGGGTCGGCGCACACCATCGCCTGTGGTGCGCAGACGGAGAGCTCGAGCGCGATGTTCTCGCTGATGAGCCGGCGGAGGATCTTTTCCGTCTGCTCCAGCGCGGCACCGATGGAGAAGACGCGCGGCTTGAGCACCTGCCGGCGGCTGAATGCGAGGAGCTGGTGCGTGAGCTCGGCGGCGCGCTGTGCGGCGCGGCGGACCTCGGCCACGTCCTCGCTCGCCGTGCTCTCGGCGGGAATGCCCTCCAGGGCGAGGTCACAGTAGCCGAGGATCGCGGTGAGCAGGTTGTTGAAGTCGTGGGCGATGCCGCCCGCAAGGCTGCCGACGGCCTCCATCTTCTGCGCCTGGCGCAGCTGCTCCTGCGAGGCGAGCAGCGCCTTCTCGGTGCGGCGGCGCTCGGTGACGTCGTTGGCGACGACGAGCCGCGCCCGGCGGCCTCCGTACGAGAAGTCGTCCGAGCTGAGCTCCACGTCGAGCTCCTCGCCGACACGCGTGACGTGCCGGGACAGCTTGCCGCGCATCGTCTGCTCGCGATCCTCGGCGAGCACCTCGCGCAGTCGTGCGCGGTCCTCGGGCAGCTTGATGTCCAGCACGGACATGCCCATCATCTCGTCCCTGCTGTAGCCGTAGCGCTCGACTGCCGCCTGATTCACCGCGAGGAAGCGCATGGAGTCGCGATCCACCACCCACATCGGAAGCGGCAGCGTGTCGAACAGGCTGCGGTAGCGCTCCTCGCTCGCCGTCAACTGGTCGCTGCGCCGCTCGAGCGCGTCGGCCATGCGGTCGAAGGTATGGGCGAGCACACCCAGCTCGCCGTCGGCGCGTACGGTGGTGCGCCGCGACAGGTCGCCCGCCGCGAAGGCGTCGGCGTCGGCGGTGAGGGCGCGCACCGGGCCGGAGATCCCGCGCGCCAGCAGCCAGGCGAGCAGCAGGCTCACCATCAGTGAAGCGATGCCGAGCACGAGCGCGGTACGCTCCTGCTCCCGCACGCGCGCGAGCGCGATGTCGCTGGGGATGCCGACGAACACCTGCCAGGGCACACGGGAGGCGGTGGCATAGCCGGAGAGGCGCGTCACGCTGTCGGCGCCCGTCATCTCCATGACCCCTTCCGACGAGCCGCGCGCATTGCGCATGGTGGCGAGGGCGCTGATGTCGTGCCCGATCCAGGCATCGGCGTCCTCGGTGCGGGCGATCACCGTGCCGTCGGCATCGGTGAGCGTCACCACCGCGCCGGGAGGCAGATCGTTCGGGATCAGGATGCCCTGCAGCTGGTCGAGCAGCGTGGACGCCGCGACGGTGCCGATCGGCTTCCCGCTGCGATCGAGGATGGCGCGGCCAAGGGCAATGGAGTACTCGTGGCTCACTCGGCCGATCATCGGCTTGCCGATGCCGAGCCCGCGCCGGGCCAGGGCTTCGCGGAAGTAGTCGCGGTCCTTGACCGAGATGTGCCGGCCGCGCGAGCCCACCGCGTTGGAGAGTCCCACTACCCAGCCGTCAGCCGTAGCCACCGACAGGTTGAGGAAGCGCGTGCCGAGGTCGCGGCTCACCGAGGCAAGGAGCGAGTCGTTGTGCGCCTCGCCCGCTTCGTCCACTCGCACGGTGCGGGTGAGGGAGACGAGCAGCGCATCGACGGTGTTGACGTGGTCGTCCACCCGCGTGGCGATGCGCCGCGCCAGCTGGAGGGCACGCTGCTCGGCGTTGTCGCGCTCCACCATGCTCGTGGTGCGCGCCTGGAAGACGGAGAAGAGCAGCGCTGGCAGCGCGGCCGCGATGACGAGCAGCAGGAGCCGCAGCTGGATGCTGGGGCCGCGGCGCGAGGCGGGAATTTCTGACGTCTGACGCAACTGCGCCGTAGGGTCGACCATTGCCAGCGTTACATGGAGCGGGGATGGCGACCGGCGGGCGGTCGGCGCAGAGGAAAGACGCACCGGGCGACGCGGGGGCAACCGGGTTGACGCCCCGTACCGAGGAGTATCGGCAGTTCACACGCGCGCCTGAACGATGCCGGGCCCGCGCGATATCTTGCCGCATGCTCATCGGAATCGCCGGCATGGTCGGCTCGGGCAAGAGCACCCTCACCCGCGCGCTCGCCGCGCGCTTCGGGCTCCAGCACGCACTGGAGAGCGTGGACGAGGAGAATCCATGGCTCGAGCGTTTCTACGGCGGCGGTGTGGACGCGATGCGCAAGTACGCCCTCCCGCTGCAGCTCCACTTCCTGGCCACGCGCTTCGAGAGCATGCGCCGCATCCGCGGCGCGGGTGGCAGCTGGATCCTCGACCGGACATGGTACGAGGACGCGGAGATCTTCGCGCGTGGCCATCACGAGGAAGGACTCCTCTCGGACCTCGAGTGGGAGCTCTACCAGCGGCTGTACGTGGAGCTGCTGCACTCCCCCGCCGCTCGGCCGCCGCGACTGCTGGTGTACCTGCACGCGCCGCTGGACGTGATCGTGTCACGCATCCGCCTGCGCGGCCGCCCGAAGGAGCGCGAGACCCCCGACTCGTACTGGTCCGCCCTGCACGCGCGCTACGACCGGTGGATCACCCGCTTTCGCGCCTGCCCCGTGCTCGCCCTCGACGTGCGTGACTACGACCTCGTCGGCAATCCGTCCACCATCGACCCGATTGCCGCGAAGGTGCGGGCGGTGATCGAGCCGGTGCTGCCGCAGACGGAGCTGGAGCTGAGTAGGTGAGTAGGTGAGTGGGTGAGTAGGTGAGTAGGTGAGTGGAGAATCGGAAGGGTCCGGTCGGCCATGGCCGACCGGAACCTCGTCATTACCCCTCCTCACTTACCCACCTACCCACTTACCCACTTACCGGCCTCGAACTCCCCCGCGCGCTCCGGGTATCACGTTCCATGTCCCGTCTCCCTCTCCTACCTCGTCGGCTCCTGCTGCCAGCGGCTGCCCTGCTGCTCGCCGCGGGCTGTCGTGATCGCGAGCCCGCGCCACCAGTGGACTCCACTCTCGCGCAGGACCTGGCGATGGCGCAGCGTCCGGGCACGGGGCCGGTCGTCTTCAACGACGCGCCGATCGGGGCGAGTGCGCCTGCCACCGCCACGCCCGCCGCACCGACGCCTCGCCCCGACCCGCCGAAGGCGAGCACGCCGCGGCCGACGCCGACGTCGCGGCGCGAGAGCCCGCCCGCACCGGTCACGCGCCGCACGACGCCCGAGCCTGCACCCGTCGCCACGCAGCCGACGCCGACGCCCGCACCGGCACCGGCACCGGCGAACGGCGTGATCGGCGCCGGTACACAGGTGGGGATGACCACCAACGCCAGGGTGTGCGCCGCCAGCGCGCTCGCCGGTGACAAGTTCACGGCCACCGTCAGCGAGCCCACGATCGGCAGCAACGGCGCCGAGATTCCCGCGGGCACCACGGTCGTCATCGAGGTTGCGTCGGTGGAGCGCGCCGACCCGATCGAGCAGAGTCGGATCCAGTTCCGCGTGCGGTCGCTCGACGTCAACGGCTCGTCTCGCGCCGTGGACGGCTCCGTGGCCACCCTCGGACCGCTGGAGAAGGTCCAGGTGGCGTCGGGGAACGACCGGAAGAAGGTCATCGGTGGCGCGGTGGCCGGCGCGGTGCTCGGTCGCATCTTCGGCGGCAGCACAAAGTCCACCGTCATCGGCGCGGCCGCGGGCGCCGCGGCGGGCACCGCCGCCGCGCATGCAACGCGCGCCAGCGATGCGTGCCTCCCGGTGGGCAGTGCACTCCGTCTCACCCTTTCACGCGAGATCGTCGTGCCTCACAGCGCGCTGTGATCCCGTCCTGCCGTCCGGACTGTGACGCGCGTCACTGCCGCCGTGACGGAACGGCGGCCCCATCAGTCGAATGAGACCCCCTCACCACTATTGGTGCGGGGAGTGCCTTACGTTTGCACCGACGCGGCCTTACGCCACGTCGGGTGATTCACGTACTCTACGGCGATGGTCCCGGACACTCCTGACGACGTAACGGCGCTCTCGCCGGTTCCTGCTTCTGCCGCGCCCTCCCGGGACGCGGAAGAAGTGGAGCGCGAGATGCGCAAAGCCGAACAGGCCGCTCTCGCCGAGAGCGGCCTCGGGTCGGGATTGCTCGCGCGCCAGCCGCTGCCGGATGAGACGGTCCCCGTGCTCAAGGTGTGTCCGCAGTGCGGACGCGAGTACGAAACGACGGCGCGCTTCTGTCCCGCCGACGGCATGGCGCTTCGGCCGAAGGACTCCGACTCGCTCGTCGGGCGCGTGCTCGCCGATCGCTACCACATCCTCAAGCGCATCGGCGAGGGCGGCATGGGCCGCGTCTACCTCGGCGAGCACGTGAAGATGAATCGCCAGTGCGCCATCAAGGTGATGAGCCCCGCGCTGGTGAACGACGCCGAATCTGCGGCGCGGTTCGCGCGCGAGGCGTCGAGCGCGGCGCGCATCATCCATCCGAACGTCGCGGCGGTGTTCGACTACGGCGAAAGCGAGGGGCTCATCTACCTCGTGATGGAGTACGTGGACGGGCAGCCGCTGTCGCGCATCCTCGCGCGCGAGGCGCCCCTCTCCGTCGAGCGCGCACTCGACCTCGCGCGGCAGATCGCCGACGGGCTTGGCGCCGCGCACGAGCTCGGGATCGTCCATCGTGACCTCAAGCCGGACAACATCCTCGTCACGCGCACGCGCACGGGACGCGAAGTGCCGAAGGTGGTGGACTTCGGCATCGCGAAGGCGGTGCAGGACACCACCGGCGAGTCGCTCACGCGCACCGGGCTCGTGATCGGCACTCCCGAGTTCATGAGCCCCGAGCAGCTGCTCGGCGATCCGGTGGACGCACGCAGCGATCTCTACGCGCTCGGCTGCATCCTGCACCTCATGCTCACCGCCACGCCCCCCTTCGCGGCGAGCACGCGGGAGCAGATGATCAAGCGGCGGCTCAGCGAGGATCCGCCGCACGTGCAGCAGCTCGACCCGGGGCTTCCCGATTCGGTGGACCGCATCGTCGAGCGGCTGCTCGCGCGCAGCCCGGCCGACCGCTATGGCTCCGCCGCCGAGGTGCGCGACGCTCTGTCGGGCACGCACGCGCGCCGCGCCAACGCGGACACCGGTCCCCGTGCCACCCTCGCCACCCCGCGCAGCGCGCCGACGATGCCCTTCGCCTCCGCCGCCATCGCGCCGACGGAGGTCACCGAGGTCGCCGTGCTGCCGCAGAGCATCCGGCCGCGCCCCCACCTGGCGAGCATCGCACTCGCGGTGATCCTCGTCGTGGGAGGTGCGCTCGTGGTGCACGGTGCGCGCAGCGGGGGAGACCAGCTCGTGCCGCCAGCCGAGCCCGAGCAGGCCGTGGCCGACAGTGCCGCGCGGGACTCGACGTCCACCTTGTCCGTCGTTGCGCCACCGGGCGATGCGAAGACGACGCCGATCGCCGTGCCTCCGGTGGTCGTGGCGAAGGTGGATTCACCCAAGCCGAGGGCCGTGGTCAGGCCGGTGGACTCGGCGGCCAGCCGGGCGCGCCTCGCCCGGCGTCGCGAGGACAGCATCGCCGCGCGCGCCGCCGAGGCGGTGCCCCGGCCCATCAAGGATGCGATCGATGGCTACGCCAATGCGATCGAGAGCATGCGCATCGACAAGCTGCGCGAGGCCTACCCCAACCTCACCGACAAGCAGGAGGCGATCTGGAGCAAGACGTTCGGCATCGCCACCAGTGTGCAGGCGAAGGTGCGCTACGGTCCCATCACGAGGACCGATGACCGCGCCGAGGTGGACTTCATACTGAACGTGAGCTTCCGCTACGCGAACGGCTCCCGCGGCTCGAGCCCCCCGCAGCGGCAGCACGCCACGCTGCAGAACACGTCGAGCGGCTGGAAGATCGTCGAGATCCGCTGATCGCGTGATGCGCGTGGCGTCCCCGCGTCTGCGCGAGGACGCTACGGCTGCTGCTTGCCGAGTCGCTGGCGCAGCAGGGTGGACACGGTGTCGAGCTGTGCCGCGTCGTAGCCGATGTCCCACTCGTCGCCGCGCGCCCAGTTGGCTTCGTCGCGGAGCTGGAGCGTGTTCCAGTTCTCGCCCATGAACCGCGCAATGAGCCGGGTGCGATAGCGCAGGTCGGGCACCCCGTCGCGCATCAGGCTCGACTGCCACGCCGTCATCACGAAGCCGGCGCGGGGATCCGTCACCTCCACCACGAACCGCTCCGACAGTGCATCGGTGACGATGCGCAGCGCCTGCGGACGGGCGAGCCCTTCGCGGACCTCGATCATGCGCGTGGCCCGCACGTCCGCGGTGGAGCGCACGAAGCTCGCCGGCGGCTTGGCGTCTTCGGACTCGCGATGCGGTGCAAACGGCAGCGACCGGCAGGCGGTGAGGGAGAGGAGCAGGAGGAGGGAACGGAGATGCATGGAGGGAAGGTAAACCGGGACGTCAGGATGTCAGGATGTCAGGAGAGCAAGAGCAACTGCGGTCTGATGGCTGATGGGCCATGGACCATAGCCAATTGTCGATAGTCCATGCGCCATCGACCTCCCGACCTCCCGACCTCCTGACCTCCCGACCTCCCGACCTCCTGCTTCACTGCACGCACGCCCCCTTCGGGTCCGGCTTCGCCTTGTCCACCACCACGCGGTGATCGAGGTCGGCCACCTTCCAGGCCGCGTCGTACACGAGCGAGGCCACGCTCGCCATGCGGTCGTAGTCGATGTACTGCGGCTCGTCGGTCACCTGGTGGTAGTCCGAGTGGCCGCCGGTGGTGAAGAAGACGATCGGGATGCCGTAGCGCGCGTACTCGTAGTGGTCGCTGCGGCAGTAGATGTTCTGCGGATGGCCGTTCGCGTCCATCGAGTAGTCGAAGGTGAAGCCGAGGCGGTTGTCGCGGTTCACCTGCTCGATCAGGTCGCCGAGCTCGGTGGAGAGCCGGCGCGAGCCGACGAGCTGCAGGTACCCGGTGCCGCCGTGCGTCAGCTCGCCCGTCTTCGTCTCACCCGTCACGTCCGTCGCGCGGCCGCGGCCCACCATGTCCATGTTGAGCTGCGCCACGATGGAGTCGCGCGGCACGGTTGGATGGTCGGTGAAGTGCTGCGAGCCGAACAGCCCCGCCTCCTCACCCGTATGCCACACGAACAGGATCGAGCGCTTCGGCTTCTGCTTCGCCGACGCGAACGCCTCGGCGATCTCCAGCACGCTCACCGAGCCGGAGCCGTCGTCGTCGGCGCCGTTGAAGATGGAATCCTGCCGCGCCGGGTGCAGCTTGCGCAGGCTGTCGATCAGCGCCGTCACGCGCGCCTGCTGCTCGTCGGTGAGCTTGCCTGGCTCACGACTGTCGGCGCCCTGTACGCGCGCCACCATGTTCAGCGCACGCAGCGAGTCGTGGTCCACCGGCTGGTGGTTGTAGCCCACGTGGTCGTTGTGCGCGCCGATCGCCACGTACTGGCCGCGCAGCGTCGGGTCGGAGCCCGGGAGGAGCGCCACCACGTTGCGACCCGGTGCCTGGGCTTCGTGCGTCACGATCATGCCGCCCACCGCCTTGCCGGCCGCACCAGGCGCCAGCGTCTTCGGTGACGCGCCGTCGAACAGGCTCGCCGCCACGGCCGGTGCGATGAACACCGTCGGCGGCCCCGCCGCCGGCGTACCGTCGCTCTTGAGCGTCGTGAAGCGCGCGAAGTACGCGCGCACCTGCTCGGGCACACGCTCCAGCGCCGCGACCAGGACCGCCGCCGCCCCGCCGTAGCGCTGGGTGGCCGTGAAGAAGGTGCCGCGGAAGGGGGTCGCCGTCGGCGCAACGCTCAGCACGACGATCTTCCCCTTCGCCGCCGACGCGGGAATCCACGTCGTCGTGTCGCTCGCCACGCCGCCGTACACCACCGGCACGCCGTCCAGCATCACGTGCCGTGCGGCGCGCGAGATGGCGAGGTAGTCCGCGCCGGGAACCAGCGTCTTCCCGCCCACCTTCAGCGTCGTTGCGCTGTCCACCGTGTACTCGAACAGCGGAATGTTCTGGAAGTACGTGCCGCTGTCGCCCGCCGGCTGCAGGCCGAACCGCTGCACCTCGCGCGCGATGTACGCGGTGCCCTTCAGGTTGTACTCCGTTCCCACCTGGCGGCCCATCATGGAGTCGTCGGCGAAGATGTACAGCCGCGTCATCAGGTCCGCCGCCGAGATGGCGGGGGACGTCGGGCGCGGGGCCAGCTTGAGGGGCAGTTCCCCCTTCGCCGCATTGGCTGCGCTCGCCTGCGCAGCGAGGGGCAACGGCAGCGAGAGCGCGAGGAGCAACCCGCCGAAGCGGGAAGCCAGACGTGCAGACGTCATGCAGATCTCCGAAGTGAGCGTGTAGCGTGAGCTGGGAGTTTATCGTGTCGTGACATTCCCCGCAGCATGTGGGGGGCTGTCCTCTGGCGGGCAGCCGTGCGACGAGAGACCTTATGCGCCATGCGAATTGCCGTTCCGCTGGAAACCGCCCCGGGTGAGCAGCGCGTCGCGCTCACCCCCGACAGTGCCGCGCGACTGGTGAAGAGCGGCCACGAAGTCCGCATTCAAGCCGGCGCCGGCACTCGCGCCGGCTTTCCCGATTCCGCCTACGAGTCCGTCGGCGCGATCGTTTCCGATGGCGCGGCCCTGTACACCGGCGCCGAGCTGGTGTGCCGCGTCCAGCCGCCCACCCCCGCCGAGGTGGCGAAGCTTCCCGAGGGGAGCACCCTGCTGGCCCTCCTCGCGCCGGCGCGCAACGGCACCCTCCTCGCCATGCTCGCCGGACGGCGCGTGAACGCGCTCGCCCTCGAGAAGGTGCCGCGCATCACCCGCGCGCAGTCCATGGACGTGCTCTCCTCGCAGAGCACCGTCGCCGGCTACAAGGCGGTGCTCATCGGCGCGGCGGCGCTGCCCAAGTTCCTTCCGATGCTCACCACCGCCGCCGGCAACGTGACGCCGGCTCGGGTGTTCGTCATTGGTGCCGGCGTGGCGGGCCTGCAGGCCATCGCCACCGCGCGCCGCCTCGGCGCCGTGGTCTCGGCGTTCGACGTCCGCCCCGCGGCGCGCGAGCAGGTGCAGTCGCTCGGCGCCACCTTCGTCGCCACGGAGCTGGTCGGCGCCAGCGCGGAGACCACCGGGGGCTACGCGCGCGCGCAGAGCGCGGACGAAGCCCAGCGCACGCGCGACGCGCTCGCCGCCCACCTGCGCGAGGTGGATCTCGTCATCACCACGGCGCAGATCCCGGGGCGTGCTGCGCCGCGGCTCATCACGGCCGACATGATCCCGCAGATGCGCGCCGGCTCGGTGATCGTGGACCTCGCCGCCGAGTCGGGAGGCAACTGCGAGCTCACGCGCGCGGGGGAGACCGTGCGCTCGGGGCCCGTGACGATCCTCGGCCCTGCCGACCTGCCGGCCACCGTGCCCTATCACGCCAGCCAGATGTTCGGGCGCAACGTGCTCGCGCTGGTGAACCACCTGTCCCATGAGGGTACGCTGACGGTCGATCCCACAGATGAAATCACCGGCGCGATGCTCGTCGTGCGCGACGGGCAGGTCGTCGCGCCGCCCACTGCGTGACCCGCTGACTTCCCGACTCGCTGACTCGCTGACTCGCTGACTCGCTGACTCGCTGACTCGCTGACTCGCTGACCCAATGCTGATCCTCCAGCTCTATGTGTTCGTGCTCGCCGCGTTCGTCGGCTACATGGTCATCACGCGCGTGCCGCCCCTGCTGCACACGCCGCTCATGTCCGCCACCAACGCCATCTCGGGCATCTCGCTCGTCGGCTCCATGGTCGCGGCCGGCTCGCATCGCGGCACCGTCGCCACCATCCTCGGCTTCGTCGCCGTGGTGTGCGCGACGACGAACATCGTCGGCGGTTTCCTCATCACCGATCGCATGCTGAAGATGTTCCGCCGCGAGCCGCATCCCACGCAGGACAGCGAGTCGCCGGCCGACGCGCGCGCCGCCGCGAAGGAGCCGTAACGGATGCGCGAGACGCTCACCCAGGCCAGCTACCTCGCGGCCTCCGTCCTCTTCATCCTCGGCCTGCGCAGCCTCACGCGCCCTGATCGGGCGCGGCGCGGCATGCAGCAGGCCGCGGTCGGCATGCTGCTCGCCATCTGCGGCACGCTGATCAACTACCAGATCGTCGACTACAAGTGGATCGCCGCCGGCCTCGTCGTCGGCGCGCTGATCGGCTATCCGCTCGGCATGTGGGTGCCGACGACGGCGCTCCCGCAGCGCATCGCCATCTCGCTCAGCTTCGGCGCGCTCGCCTCGGTGCTGGTGGGCGTGGCGGAGTACTACAGCGTGTTCCACGGCGGTGAAGGAGTCCTCGGCTCGGCGCGCATGGCGGCGCTCGGCTTCGAGGTGCTGCTCGGCTCCCTCACCGTGACCGGCGCGCTCGTGGCGTGCGGCAAGCTGCAGGAGTGGCTGCCCTCGAAGCCGATGACGTACCGCGGCCAGAACTTCGTGAACTTCGTGCTGTTCGCGCTGGCCGTCGTCCTGCTGATCACGGTGATCGTTCGACCGGAGATGTCGGCGCCGTTCTACGCGATGATCGCGCTGGCCGCCGTGCTCGGCGTGCTGATGGTGATGCCCATCGGCGGTGCGGACATGCCGGTCGTGGTGGCGCTGCTCAACTCGTACTGCGGGCTCGCGGCGGCCGCCACCGGCTTCGCGATCGGGAACAGCATCCTCATCATCTGCGGCGCGCTCGACGGCGCGTCGGGGTTCCTGCTCTCGATCCTGATGTCGAAGGCGATGAACCGCTCCTTCGCCAACGTGCTGTTCGGCGCGTTCGGCGGCGAGACGACATCGGCCGCGGCGAGCGGCGATGCGCTCCCCGTGCGGTCCATCTCGGCGGAAGACGCGGCGATCCAGCTCGCCTATGCGCAGCGCGTGATCATCGTGCCGGGCTACGGCATGGCGGTGGCGCAGGCGCAGCACCAGGTGCGCGAGCTGGCGGAACTGATCGAGAAGCGCGGCGGCGAGGTCAAGTACGCCATCCACCCCGTGGCGGGCCGCATGCCGGGGCACATGAACGTCCTCCTCGCCGAGGCGAACGTGCCGTACGACCGGCTGTACGACATGGACGAGATCAACGGGGAGTTCCAGCAGACGGACGTGGTGCTGGTGATCGGCGCGAACGACGTGGTGAACCCGGCGGCGCGCGACGACCCCAAGTCCCCCATTTACGGAATGCCGATCCTCGACGTGGATCGGGCGAAGAGCGTGATCGTGATGAAGCGCGGGATGGCCACCGGCTTCGCCGGCATCGACAACGCGCTCTTCCATGCGCCGGCGACGAGCATGCTGTTCGGTGACGCCAAGGCGTCGCTCACCAAGCTGGTGTCCGAGGTGAAGGCAGCGTAGGACGCGCGGGGGCAGGCCAGCGGCGCAACTTCTCGCGCCCGCCTGGCGTAATGCCTACATTGGCGCGGGCGTCGCCAGGCGCCCGCCGACTCCGTCGAGGCAGCATCCCATGATCAGCGTCACTCTCGTCATCACGCAGGCCGCGCCCCAGGCGGCCGCACAGGCGGCACCACAGGCCGCCCCCGCGGTCCCCGCCGTCCCCAGCCCCGAGCAGATTCGCGAGCAGGTCCGTGCCGGCCTCGAGGCCGCCCGCGCAGCGCGCGGCCAGGGGGGCAACCAGCGGGTCACTATCGGGCCGGACGGCATCTTCGTCAACCCGAACGAGCCGGGCCAGCCGACCGTCCTGATCGGCCCGCGTGCGGCGCAGAACATGATCCCACCGCAGGCGGTGGACATCTCCATCGCGTTCTTCATCATGATCGCGGTGATGGTGGTGGGCTGGCCGATCGCCCGCGCATTCGGACGACGCATCGAGCGGCGAGGCCAGGTGGCCACGCTCGACGCCGGCACCATGGAGCAGCTGCAGCGCATCGAGCAGGCGGTGGACGCGATGGCGATCGAGGTGGAGCGCATCTCCGAGTCGCAGCGCTTCATGGCGAAGCTGCAGCACGAGACGGCGGCGGCGCAGGCGTTGCCCGCCGCGCAGTCGCGCTAGTCGAGCGCGAGAGACGCGCCAGCAGCAGGCAAAGCGGGGCGGCCGACTCGGCCGCCCCGCTTTGCTTCACGCTGTGATGCCGCGGTGTGTCACCAGCGGCCGTGGTCGCGATCGTGGTCGCGATCGTGGTCGTGGTCACGGTCATGGTCGCCGCCATTGCCGTTCCCGTGGCCGTGTCCCTTGCCCTTCCCCTGGCCGTGCCCGTTGCCGTAGCCGGTGCCGCGCTGCGCCTCACGCGCCCGCTGCTCCTGCAGCTTCTGCATCTTGCGCTCGTACTGCTCGCGATCCTTCTGCTGCTTCTTCAGGTACTGCTCGCGCAGCTTCGCCGCCTTGCGGTTGTAGTCGTCGTCGTAGCGACGGTCATAGCGGCCGTTGCGCGGGTCGAGGCGCGGATCGTAGACGGAGCTGCGGGAATCGCGGCGCGGGTCGTAGCGCGGGTCGTAGCTGCCGTCGTAGACGGGTGCCCGGGTGCCGGTACCGTAGATGATGCGGCCGTTGTTCGGCACGCGCGCGCGCGCCACCTCGCAGGTGGTCGGCCTCGGCTGGCGATCGGCGGGCACGCCGTCGATCCAGATCTGGCACATGCCGGCGGGAACGCCGGCGCTGTTCGTGGTGGTGCGCGGCAGCACGTGGCCGCCGATCTGGGCCCCCGCCGTTGCCGAGGCGATGAAGAGCGCGGCGCCCGCGGCCATCGCGTAACGAATCTTCTGCATCAGGACCTCCTGGTAGTGCCGGGCGTCATGCACGGCTGCTTCGTGGTGAAACGCACTGCTCGAACTCACTGCTCACTTCCTGCAGGCCGCTTCCGGAGCAAGCCCGCCTGCTGCTATCGGGGCGGTGGTGCCCCGTCCGGAGGATCGAACGGCAGGTCGGGGATCGTCAGGCTCCGCAGCGACTGCACGAGACTGCGACCGTCCACCGCCAGTCGCCTCGCGGCGACCATGTGCTGCACGTACCACTGTCCTCTCGAGGTGCCGAGGTCGTCGTACCGCACTCCGCCACCGCTCGACGAGGAGTGGATGATCCGTCCGTCGCCTGCGTAGATGGCCACATGCGAGATCGGCTTCCTCGCTTCAGCGAACAGCATCAGGTCCCCTTGCCGGAGCGAGGCGACGCGCGGGGTGACCTTCATTCCCGCTCCCGCCTGCTCCCGCGACGTCCGCGGCAACTGGACCCCCTGCCTGCCGTAGACGTATTTCACGTAGCCTGAACAATCGAATCCGGCCTCCGGCGTGGATCCGCCCCACTTGTACGGCACGCCGAGATAGCGCTCTGCCGTGCCGATGACGCGCGTCGCCGGCGGCGCCGACCGGCCGGTGGAACCCGTCCCGGTGGAGCGGGGCTGCGATGCGGTCCCAGCAAGGACGATCGACGCCAGAATGTCTCCCGCCACGCCTCCAGCGGTCTGTCGTCCCATGGCCGGTGGCACGCAGCCGGTCATGGCGAGGAAGCAGAAAGGGGCGAGGGGGACGAGTGGAGCGGGGCGCATGGCCTCTGGTAAGGCAGCATCGGCGCCAGCGGCGGCCGTTCCGACAAGATGTTACACTGCAACGACTTACGGCGACACGTGAGCTGCGTCACCAGCGATTTTCGTCCAGATTTGGATACAGGAGGGGGCGCGGGAGGGGACAGGCGGGCGGCGCGAAGCGCCGCAGCTAGTCGAGGCGCGCCGCGTGGAACGCGGCGCTGTCCGGGCGCTGGCCCGTCGCTTCGCGCCGGGCCTGTGCTCTCGGGGCGGCGGCGCGGGGGCGCCGCCTGTCGGGCAGGGCGTTTGGGTGGGGCGTTCTGCCGGATTGGTGGGGCGTTTCCCCGAAAGCGCGCGCAGCGCGCGTCCCGAGAGCATAGGCGAGCGCAGCGAGCCCGGCGCCCGGACGGGCCCGCGTTCCACGCGGGCCGCCCCGACTAGCTGGCAGTCCGTTCCACGCGGCCCGCCCCGACTCGCTGCGGCGCTACGCGCCGCTCAGTTCCAGCTCCACCGCTTTTTCCGCCAGTTCGGCCGTCAGGTAGCAGTGCAATCCGCACCCCACGAGTCCGGCGTCGGTGAAGATGCGGCGGTACTGCGCTCGCGTGCGCGGGTGCCAGCCGTCGAGGTCGCCCTCCATCTCGTCGGCCTCGGTGAACGCCTCGAGGTACGCCACGCCGACCAGGCGCCGCGCGAGATGGTGGATGCCGCGCTTCAGCACCGGCGTCGGCAGGTACTGCAGCATGTCGGCACAGACGATGAGGTCGAACTCGCCGCCGAGCCGCAGGGAGGGAAGCGTCTCGAAGCTGCCGCGCACGATGTTCCGCTCGCGGCCGAAATGTTCCAGCACGTACGCGCTGGAGTCGATGCCCACATAGCGCACCCTCGGGTACAGGCGCCTGAGCTCGACGCCCCACACCCCTTCGCCCGCGCCTACGTCCAGGACGGACCGGAGCTTGCGCCCAAGGAAGTATTCGGTGACCGCGGCGACCATGTGTATCTTGCGGCGCACCGCCTCGGGAGAGGAAACGCGGGTGCGCGGGTCGCGGTACCACCTGGTGAAGTAGGCTTCGTCGTAGGACTTACGCCCGGCGCGAGCCGGCCTCGCTGGAGGAGCCATGAAGAGTGGACGTGAAGGGATGTACCGCCGGGCGATGCCGCTCGCCTCGCAGGCACGCCGCGCCGCGTGGATGTTCGCCCTCGCCGTCGCCGCGCTCGCCACGGCCTGCACGCGCAACCAGAATCCCGATCAGGCCGCCGAGCCGCAGCCCGTCACGCGGCTGCGCGTGCAGAACCAGGCCTTCCTGGACATGACGATCTATGTCTTCCGCGGCTCGCAGCGCCTGCGACTCGGCACGGCGAACGGGAACAGTACCACGCGGTTCACGATTCCGGCGAGCCTGATCTTCGGCGCCACGCCGCTGCGCTTCCAGGCCGACCCCATCGGCAGCAACCGCGCGTCGATCTCGGAGGAGATCTCCGTGTCGCCGGGGGACGAGGTGACACTGATGATACCGCCGCAGTGAGGCGGGATGGCAGGATGTGGGGATGGCAGGATGTAGGGATGGCAGGATGTGGGGATGTCAGGATGTGGGGATGTCAGGAGGTCGGAACGACAGAAGGTCGAGAGACCCGTTGTTCCAGATCTCCCGACCCCCTGACATCCTGACTCCCCGTCCTTACGCTGCCAGCTTCCCGAACGGCACCCACATCGGCCGGCCGCTGCGGGCGGAGCCGACGCACTCGTAGCGGGCGGGCGGGAAACCGAAGACACCGATCTCCAGCGAATCACCCTCCTGCACCATGATGCGCTCACCGAGCAGGAGTACGGCTTCGTCGAACGTGTCGCTTTCCACCACCCCGGCCTGCCGGATGGACTCCGGCCCGGAGCTGATCGCGAATTGGTACTTTGACATGGTCAGTCCTCCGAGGTTGTGAGTCAGTAACGGGCGTCCGGTATCTCCGGAGCCCTGGGTATGCTGCCATGTCCCGTGTGACCGGGATTCCTCTCGCCTACTAATACCCCGGCGGTGAAAAAAGTGCGCGGCGCTCGTCGCCGCGTGCCCCGGCAGCGCGTAGATTCGCCGCATGCCCCGCCGGCCCGTCGTCCTCATCCACGGCTACTCCGACCGCGGCGAATCGTTCCTGCACTGGCGCGACGCACTCGTCGGTGCCGGCTACCAGGCGCACGACATTCCCGTCTGCTCCTACCAGACGCTGACCAACGAGATCAGCGTCAAGGACATCGCCGAGGGATTCGACCGCGCGCTGCGGGAGCGCGCGGGACTGAGCGCCGACGAGCCTTTCGACGCGATCGTGCATTCCACCGGGATGCTCGTGCTGCGCGACTGGCTCGCCACGTATGCCGAGCGGCGCGAGCGGCTGCGCCACCTGGTGGCCCTCGCACCGGCTACCTTCGGCTCACCGATCGCCCACAAGGGACGGAGCTGGCTCGGCGCGCTGTTCAAGGGCCGCCGTGAGCTCGGCCCCGACTTCCTCGAGGCCGGCGATCGCATCCTCGACGCACTCGAGCTGGGCAGCCGATTCACCTGGGACCTCGCGCACCTCGACCTCATCGGCGACGTGGCGACGTACGGTCCCTCGCGCCGCACGCCCTTCGCCTTCGTGCTCATCGGCGCGCAGGGGTACACGGGGCTCCGGAAGATCATCGGCGAACCGGGGAGCGACGGCGTCGTACGCTGGGCCGGCTGCTCGCTCAACACGCGCAAGATCATCGTCGACCTCACACGCGATCCGGCACGTCCGCGCGGCGAGGACCGCACCTCGATCGCCGACTGGAGCAACGTGGACGTACCGATGATCCCGCTCGCTGGCCTCGATCACGGATCCATCCTGTCGGCGCCGAGCGAGCAGGCGGTGTCGCTCGTGCTGGCGGCACTCGAGGTGAACAGCGCCGCGGACTTCTCGGCGTGGCAGAAGCGCGCGGCGCGCGAGACGTCGGCGACCCGGAGCGCGATGGACGAGTGGCAGCAATTCGTGGTGCGCTGCGTGGACGAGCGCGGCGACCCGGTGCCGGACTACTTCGTCCAGCTCCTCACCGCGGAGGGCAATCGCCTCGAGCCATTCGACGCCGACGTCCATACCTACTCGAGCGACTCGAGCCTGCGCTGCTTCCATGTGAACCTGACGCGGCTCCCTGAGCCGCGGCGTCGCACCCTGCAGCTCCGCGTGATCGCCAGCTCGGGCACCGACCTGGTGGGCTATCACGGCGTGGGCAGCGAGAAGTTTCCCGTCGGCGACGCGCCCCCGGACAGGAACGGCAAGTGGGACGCCTGCCTCAGCTTCAGCAACGTGATCGGCGACGAGGCGGTGAAGTTCTTCTACCCCTTCACCACCACCCTGCTCGAGCTGCGCCTCAACCGCGAGCCGCTCCCGCTGTCAGGAGCGAACAGGATCGCGGGATTCCTGGGATCTTGACGTGAACCGTGAACCGTGAACGGTGAACCGGAACAGCGAACGGCACACCAGTCTGATGCCGGTGTGCCGTTGTCGCTAACGGCTAACGGTTCACGGTTAACGGTTAACGGTTAACAGTCTCTCCCAGCCACCCCTCCAGTCCCTTCCATACGCCAGCATCCTGCAGCAGCAGGGTGAGGAAGTACGTCGCCACTTCATCGGCGGGGAACTTCGCCGCGAGGTCGTTTGCCGCGACGACGACCTTCGCTTCGTCCTGGGGCGGCACTTCCGTCGTCTCGGAGTCGATGCGCCCCTCGTCGTTCGCGATGCCCAGCGAGTCGAGGAAGCTGGCCATCATGGGACGGCGGTGGCCAAGGTGCAGGTCGATGATGAAGGCGCTCAGGAGCTGCACGTTGTCCAGCGGCAGGCGCGCGGCCTCGCTCACCAGCTTCGCGCGCGGCCAGGTGGCGACGGTCTGCGGGCGGAAGCGCAGCGCCCCGGCGACGGCGCCGCGGGTGCTGGTCTTCACCCAGCCGTTCTCGTCGTCGTCGAGCGCGGCGTTGATGCCGAGTGCGCGCTCCTCCGGCGTGAGCGCCTTCCAGAGCTTGCGGATGGTGGTCTTGTCGGGCGCCGCGGCGAGCGCGGCGAGCGCGGGACGAAGGGTAAGCGTGGGCATGGCGAATTATAGCGACGCGCTGTCGACCAGCCGATGCTCGTGCGGCGCTACCGGACGTACTGCGAGTACGCGATCCCGTCCGGTCCCGCGCCCACCGGCCCGAATCCGATCACCTTGCGCTGCCGGAGGTCCACGGCCACCACCTGGTTGGTGCCATGCAGCGTCACGTACGCCACGTCGGAGATGGGATCGAAGGTGATTCCTTCGGGGCCGGCTCCCGCCTCGCCGGGCGCGCCCCCCGTCGTCGCCTTCACCCCTGCCACCTTCGCGAG
>DASUXT010000205.1:0-12170 GCA_036377775.1 Gemmatimonadaceae bacterium
CGGCAAGACGGTGACGCTCCCGCTGGTCGACCGCCCCATCCCGGTCGTCGCGGACGAGTACACCGATCCCGCGTTCGGGACCGGCGTCGTGAAGATCACGCCCGCGCACGACGCGAACGACTTCGAGGTCGGCAAGCGCCACGCGCTGCCGATGCCGATCGTCATCGACGCGACGGGCACGATGAAGGAGGTCAGCGAGGCCGAGGGGCGCGTGCCGGCCGACATCGCGGGCCTCGACCGGTTCGAGGCGCGCAAGCGCATCGTCGCGCAGCTCGAGGCCGCAGGACGCCTCGTGAAGAAGGAGCAGCACGTCCACAACGTGCGCCACTGCTATCGCTGCGACACCGTGGTGGAACCGCGGCTCTCGGACCAGTGGTTCGTGCGCATGCAGCCCCTCGCCGAGCCGGCGCTGGAGGCGGTGCGGAGCGGCCGGCTGCGCATCCGCCCCGAGCGGCACATCGCCGTCTACGAGAACTGGCTCACCGGCATCCGCGACTGGAACATCTCGCGGCAGCTCTGGTGGGGCCATCGCGTGCCGGTGTGGTACTGCCGCGAGTGCGATCCACCCAACAACGTCATTGCCAGTCGCGAGGACCTCACTGCGTGCCCGCACTGCGGCTGCGACGTGGTGCAGGACGAGGACGTGCTCGACACCTGGTTCTCCAGCTGGCTCTGGCCGATCTCCACCCTCGGCTGGCCGAACGAGGAAGACACCGACCTGCGCGCCTTCTATCCGACGGACGTGCTGGTCACGGCGCCGGAGATTCTCTTCTTCTGGGTCGCGCGGATGGTGATGGCCGGCTTC
The DNA here is from genome assembly GCA_036377775.1 of Gemmatimonadaceae bacterium. Lineage (GTDB taxonomy): Bacteria > Gemmatimonadota > Gemmatimonadetes > Gemmatimonadales > Gemmatimonadaceae > AG11. Next base: position 806 of record DASUXT010000205.1, read on the forward strand.
GCGTTCGTGGGCGAGGCGCCATTCCACACCGTGTACCTGCACGGCACGGCGCGCGACACCCAGGGGCGGAAGATGTCCAAGTCGCTGGGCAACGGCATCGACCCACTCGACGTCATCCGCCTGTACGGCGCCGACGCGCTGCGCTACACGCTCGTCGCCGGCATGGGACTGGGCGCTGACGTGTTCCTCGATCCGGCGGATCTGGAGAAGACCTTCGCGCCCGGCCGCAACTTCGCGACGAAGCTGTGGAACATCGGCCGCTTCCTGCTCACCAACGTGGGCACGGACGCCGTGCGCCCGCTCGACGACGTGAAGCCGGAGCAGCTCGCCCGCGCCGACGCGTGGATCCTCGATCGCCTGGACGTGGCGATCCGTGAATGCGACCGGGCGCTCGGTCCGCTGCACCCGCTGCGCGGCACGTGGATCGAGGAGGAGCTCGGCGCGGGCCTGCGCCTGAACGACTATGCCGAGACGGCACGACGGTTCGTGTGGAACGAGCTCGCCGACTGGTACCTGGAGGCGATCAAGACGCGGCTGCAGATACCGGGCGACGATCAGCAGGTCGCGCGCGCCGTGCTCGTGCACGTGTTCGATCGGGCGCTGCGGCTGCTGCATCCCATCGTCCCGTTCGTCACGGAAGCACTCTGGCAGAAGCTGCCGGGGCACGTGGACGGGACCTGGCTCGCGACCACGGCATGGCCGGCGGCACAGCGCGATACGGAAGTGAGCCTGGCCGTCGGGCAGTTCGAGCTGGTGAAGGACATCGTCGTCGGCCTGCGGCAGGTGCGCTCGGAGTACAACGTGCCGCCGGGAAAGAACATCGACGCGTTCGTCGTGACCGATGCGGTGCACCGCCAGATGCTCGACGAGGAGTTCTCCCTCGTCAGCCGGCTTGCGCGCACCAACCTCGCGTTCGTGGAGTGGGCGCCCGACATTGCCGGAGCGAACGTGATCCTCCCCGGCGGGACGCAGCTCGTGGTTCCGCTCGAGGGCCTGGTGGACGTGAAGAAGGAATGCGCGCGGCTGCGCGGCGAGCTCGCCGGGCTGGAGAAGCAGCTGACGTCGCTCGAGGGGCGCCTCGCCAACCCGGGGTTCCTCGAGCGCGCACCGTCGCACGTGGTGGACGCCGAGCGCGCCAAGCGCGACGAATGGTCGCAGCGGCGGGAACAGCTGCAGAAAAGGATCGAGGCGCTGTGCGGCGCGGCCTGATCGCGCTCGTTGCTGCCGCAGCGGGCGCGCTCGGTTGCGCGTCGGCGTCGCCGCCACCGGGAGGGCCGGAAGACCACGCACCGCCGCAGCTCGTGCGTGTCACGCCGGACACGAACGCGGTGAACGTGAGGGCGGAGAACGTCACCTTCTGGTTCGACGAGACGATCAACGACCGCGGCAGCGGCGCGCAGGAGCTCGGCCGGCGCTTCCTCATCTCGCCCTCGGATGGCGAGCCGCACGTGAGCTGGCACCGGAGCCGCATCGAGGTACGCCCGCGGAATGGTTTCCGCCCGAACACGGCGTACAGCGTGTCCATGCTGCCCGGGCTCTCCGACCTGCGCGGCAATGCAATGAAGTCGACCGCGAAGGTCGTGTTCTCCACCGGCCCGACGATCCCGGCCGGCGTGATCAACGGCACCGTGTTCGACTGGGCCGCGGAGCGGCCGGCGGCGCTCGCGCTGATCCAGGCGCTCACGCCGGACAGCACGCTCTACCTGGACCAGGCGGACAGCGTCGGCAACTTCGCCGTGAAGCCGCTGCCGCCGGGACGCTACCTCGTGCGCGCCGTGATCGACGCGAACGGCAATCGCGCGCTCGACCGCAACGAGGCGTTCGACACACTCACGGTCGATGTTCCATTGGCGACCGCGATCGAGCTGCGCACCGCACAGCGCGACACCCTGCCCCCGCGCCTCGCCACCGTGAGCGCCAGCGATTCCCTGTCGCTGCGCGTCACCTTCGATCATCCGCTCGAGCCCACGCAGCAGATCACCCCGGACATGTTCGTCCTCGCCGGCGAGGACAGCGTGCCGATCGCCATCGCGCACGTGCTGACGCCGGCGCAGGAGATGGAGCGCACGCGCCTCGCCCAGCAGGCGACGGCCGACTCCCTGCGCCACGCGGATTCCCTCGCCGGCAAGGTGCTCCCTCCGCCGGCGCGTCCGCCGACACCGACGCTCCATGCCCCGCGCAAGCCGTCGGTGCCGGCGCCGTTCAACAGCCTGCTGCTGGAGGTCACGAAGCCACTCGTGCCGAATGCGCGCTATCGCCTGTCGGCGCGCGGCGTGCGCGGCATCAACGGCCTGCAGACGCAAAGCGAGCGCACCTTCACCATGCCCGCGCCGCCGCCGCCGCCCCCGCCGCCGCGGGACAGCACGGCGCGGCCGTCGTCCACCGGAAAGCCGCCGCGCACGCCATGACGGATCGGCGGCGTGCCCTGCCCAGCGTCAACGGGCTGCTCGAGCTGGAATCGATCCGGGAGCTCCTCGCCTCCACGCCGCGCGCGCTCGTCGTCGAGGCAGTGCGCGACACCATCGCCGCGGCGCGCGACCACGCCGACAGCGCGCCGCGCGACGATGCGGCGTGGGCGCTCTCCGTGCGTGACCGGGTCGCCCGCGCCCGGCGCCGGTCGCTGCGACCGGTGCTCAACGCGACGGGCGTCGTGCTGCACACCAACCTCGGCCGCGCCCCGCTGGCTCGCGCCGCCATCGAGGCCATGGTGGCCGTCTCGTCCGGCTACTCGAACCTGGAGTACGACCTCGACCGCGGCGCACGTGGTTCCCGGTACGATCATTGTGCCGCCCTCCTGCGCGAGCTCACCGGCGCCGAAGATGCGCTCGTCGTCAACAACGGCGCCGCCGCGCTCGTGCTCGCACTTGACACCCTGGCCGAGGAGCGCGAGGCGATCATCTCGCGTGGCGAGCTGGTGGAGATCGGCGGCAGCTTCCGCGTGCACGACATCGCGGCGCGGAGCGGCGCCAGGCTGCGCGAGGTCGGTGCGACGAACCGCACCCATCTCGCCGACTATGCGCGCGCCATCAGCGCGAGCACCGGCGCGCTGCTCAAGGTGCATCGCAGCAACTTCGCGCTGCAGGGCTACGTGGCGGAGGTGGAGGTGCGGGAGCTCGTTCCATTGGCGCGCGAGCACGACCTTCCCATCATCCACGACCTCGGCAGCGGGCTGCTGATGCCGCTCGACGACCTCGGACTGCGCGGCGAGCCCACGGTGCGCGAAGCGCTCGGTGCCGGCGCCTCGGTGGTGACGATGAGCGGCGACAAGCTGCTCGGCGGTCCGCAGGCCGGCCTGATCCTCGGCGACGCAAGGTACATTGCGGCCATGCGCCGCAACCCGCTCGCACGCGCCTTCCGGGTGGATCGGGCCACCCTCGCCGCACTCGAGGCGACGCTCGCCCTCTATCGCGACCCCGCCGCGGCTCGGCGCGAGATTCCCACGCTCGTCATGCTCGCCACTCCCATCGACCAGCTTCGGGTGCGCGCCGAGCGGGCGCGCGCCGCGCTGCAGCAGCGCGGCACGCAAGCCAGCATCGTGGAAAGCACGGCCGCCGTGGGCGCTGGCGCATTTCCCGCCACCGAGCTGCCAAGCGTTGCGCTGGCCCTCGAGGGCGATGCGGAGCGCTGGAGCGCGCGCCTCCGCGCCGGCGATCCGCCCGTGGTGGGCCGCGTCCGCGACGGCCGCCTGCTCCTGGACTTCCGCACCATTCCGGATGAAGCGGTCGAGCCTCTCGTGAACGCGGTGGTGCTGGCGAATGGATGATCGCGGCGCGGGACGCGTGGCCTTCCTCGACCGCGACGACACGCTGGTGGTGGATCGGCACTACATGAACGATCCCGACCAGTTGGAGCTGTTGCCGGGGGCCGCGCTGGCCATCCGCGAGCTGGCGGCGCAGGGGATTCCATCAATCCTCTGCACCAACCAGTCGGGGATCGCGCGAGGGATGATCACGCTCCAGCAATACCGCGACGTGCACCTGCGCCTGCTCCAGCTGCTCGCCGAGGAAGGGGCCACGCTCCTCGACACCTTCTCCTGCCCGCACCATCCCGACTTCACCGGTCCCTGCGCCTGCCGCAAGCCGGGCACGGAGCTGTACGAGCGCGCGGCAAGGCTGTACGGGCTCGACCTGTCGCGCTGCCTGTACATCGGCGACAAGCATCGTGACGTGGCGCCGGCGGCGAAGTTCGGCGGCCGCGGGCTCCTCGTCATCTCTCCCTCCACGCCGGAAGCCGACATCGCGACCGCGGAGCGCGAGGGAGTGCGCCTGGCGTCGTCGCTGCTGGAGGGGGTGCGCGACCTCATCGCGACCGGCGTGTGACGCGCGCGCGCATTGGCGTCCTGGCGAGCGGAGGGGGCTCCAACCTCCAGGCGCTCATGGATCACTTCGCGCAGCTCGGTGAGGCGCGCGCCGGCGACATCGTGCTCGTCGCCGCGGACCGCCCCGACGCCGGCGCGCTCGACCGCGCGCGCCGCGCGGGAATCGACACGGCCCTCATCGCATCGCGCCGTGCACCGCAGGGGGAGGAGCTTGCGTCGCTCCTCGAGAAGCACCGCGTGGACCTCGTCGTCCTCGCGGGCTACCTGCAGCTCGTGCCCGCGAGCGTGACGCGACGCTTCGCTGGCCGCCTGCTGAACGTGCATCCGGCCCTGCTGCCCGATTTCGGCGGCGCCGGCATGTACGGAGCGCGGGTGCATCGCGCGGTGCTCGCCGCCGGCGCGCGCACGAGTGGCCCCTCCGTCCACTTCGTGGACGACGTCTACGACCACGGTCCCGTGATCGCGCGCTGGCCGGTGCCGGTGCGCGCCGGCGACGACGAGCACACCCTGGCTGCGCGCGTGCTGCGCGCCGAGCACCTGCTGTATCCGCGTGTCGTGCAGGCGGTCGCCGCCGGCGACGTGCGAATGACCCCCGACGGACGCGTCGATCCGCCGTTCGTGCTCGACCGCCGCACCCTTCCCCCGCTCGACCCGGAGCTTGCCGATGCCCAGACTGCCTGAGCGCCCGCCCGTGCGCGCGCTCCTCTCGCTGCTCGCGCTCTCCGTCCTGCTCGCGACGCCGGCCGCTGCTGCTGCGCAGGCCCCGCCGCTGCGCACCGTGCTGCCGCAGTGGGTCGGCCTCATCGCCGCACCGGGTCACGAACAGGTGGCCACGAAGGCGATCATGCGCACCAGCCCATCGTGGCGGCCGGGTCCACTCGGCACGCTCGTCAGTCGCAGCGGCAGCGGCTCGCCGCGGCGTGTCATCGCCTGCTCACTCGACCTGCCGGCGTACGCGGTGAGCGAAATCCGTCCCGACGGCTACCTGCGCGTGCACGACGCCGAGCCCGGACGCCGTCACCCGTTGTGGGACCAGTTCCACGAAGGACAGCGCGTGCTGATCCAGACACGCACCGGCGTGCGGGCCGGGGTGTTCGCGGTACGGAGCACCCACCTGTGGCGCCGGCGTGCGCAGGAGCAGCGTCCCGTCACCACCGATGATCTCTGGCTCGACGTCGGTGCCACCTCGGCGCGCGACGTGGCGGCGCTCGGCATTCAGCTGCTGGATCCCGTGGTACGCGAGCTGCCGCAGTGGACCTACGGCGCGGACGGTGACCCGTTCATCGCCGGACCTGGTGCGTCGCAGCGCGTCGGGTGCGCGGTGGTGGCGGCCCTCGCCGAGTCCGGGCCACGCACCGGCGAGAACGTGTACGTGATCGCGACGCAGTCGAGCTTCGGCGACGCGGGGCTCCTCGCCGCACTCGCGCGCATCGACAGCGTGGACGAGGTGCTCGTGCTCGCGCCGCAGGGCGGCCGCGATTCCAGCGCGGCGGTGACAGTCGCGCGGTTGTCGCCGCGCACGGGGAGCGCACTGAACGCCGCCGCGCACACCGTGCACGCCGCCGCCGTTCGCGCGCGCTTCGCCGGTACGCTCATGGAAAGCGTCCGCGCCAGCGATGCCGACCTGTTCGCTGCCGCGATGGCGACGGCCGCCGACGTGCCGATCGGCTCGCTTCGCCCGGTCGCGCTGCCGACGCCATTCGTCGCGCCGCCGACCACCGCGGTGAAGGATGCGCTGTCTCCCGTCGGCGACCTGCTCGGTCGCCTGACCGACGTGTACGCGGTGAGCGGCCACGAGCAGGCGATGCGTGACGCCGTGCTCGCCGAGCTGCCCCCTTGGGCGCGCGAAAGGACCGTCGTGGACTCGGCGGGCGATCTCGTGCTCGCCCTCGGTCCGGACCGCGACACCAATGTGGTGATCGCGCACATGGACGAGATCGGCTTCGAGGTCTCGCGCATCGCGCGTGACGGTACGGTATCGCTCACGCCGCGTGGCGGCTTCTTCCCCTCCCTCTGGGAGGGACAGACCGCGTTGCTGCACGTTGGAGCGCCTCCGTCGGTGACGCGGGTGTTCGACGCCTGCGGTGCCGCCTCCGCCGGCCCGCTCCGTGGGGTATTCGTCCCGCGCGACAGCGCCGACCGCAAGCAGCCTGGCCAGCTCACCGCCTGGTTCGGGCTCGACTCCGCCTCGCTCGTGGACCGAGGGGTGGCGGTCGGCTCGCCCCTCACCAGCTACAAGTGCGCGACGCGCCTCGCTGGTGGACGCTTCACCGCGCGCTCCATCGATGACCGCGCAGGGTGCACGGCGCTCATCCTCGCCGTGCGCGAGCTCGATCCGAAGGCACTGAGGCGCAAGGTGATCTTCGTCTGGTCCGTGCGGGAGGAAACCGGACTCGACGGTGCCGGCGTCGTGGCCGAGCAGCTCAAGACCACGGTGAACCGTGTGCACGCCGTGGATACCTTCGTCTCCTCCGACTCCCCACTGGAGAGCCAGCGCTTCGCCGACACGCCAATCGGCGCCGGCGCCGTGGTGCGCGTCCTCGACAACTCGAGCGTCGCTCCAGCCGCGGAGACGGACCGCATCGTCAACATCGCGCGCATCGCGAAGATCCCGCTTCAGGTCGGCACCACGAACGGCGGCAACGACGGCTCCCGGTTCGTGCGCTGGGGCGCGGTTGACGTCCCGCTCGCGTGGCCCCTGCGCTACAGCCACTCGCCGGCCGAGACGATCGACCTGCGAGATGTGCGTTCACTCGCGAGCCTGGTCCGCGCGGTCGTTCTCGCTCCCTGACCTCGATCAAGCGCGTCGCGCTTCACGGTTCACGGTTCACGGTTCACGGTTCACGGTTCACGGTTCACGGTTCACGGTTCACGGTTCACGGTTCACGACTCACCAGCCCTTCCAATGCCCCGCGCCCTGCTTTCCGTCTCCGATAAATCCGGCCTCATCGACTTCGCCCGTGGACTGCACTCGCTCGGTTGGGAGCTGCTGTCCACCGGGGGCACGGCGAGGGCGTTGCGCGAGGCGGGCATTCCCGTGCGCGACGTGGCTGACGTGACGCACTTCCCGGAGATGCTGGATGGGCGCGTGAAGACGCTGCACCCGGTGGTGCACGGCGGCCTCCTCGCGCGGCGCGACCTACCGGAGCACATGCAGGCCATCGCCGAGCATGACATCGCGCCCATCGACCTCGTGGCGGTGAACCTGTATCCCTTCCGCGAGACGGCTGCGCGCAAGGGCGTCTCGCCGGACGACGTCATCGAGCAGATCGACATCGGCGGGCCGAGCATGCTCCGCTCGGCGGCGAAGAATTTCGCGGCGGTGACGACCGTGGTGGATCCCGCCGACTACACCCACGTGCTCGCCGTGCTCACGAGTGGCGAAGATGATCCGCAGCTCCGCCGCCAGCTCGCCGCCAAGGTGTTCGAGCACACCGCGGCGTACGATGCGGCCATCGCGAGCTGGTTCGCATCGCAGCAGGGACAGCAGCTTCCCGACCGGATGGCCATCGCGCTCACGAAGGCGCAGGATCTCCGCTACGGGGAGAACCCGGGCCAGAGCGCGGCCTTTTACGTGGAGCAGCGCGGCGCGGGCCTCGCCGGCCTCGTCCAGCACGGCGGCAAGGAGCTGTCGTTCAACAACCTCCTCGATCTGGAGGGTGCCCTCCTCGCCACCGGGCCATTCGCCGGCGAGATCTGCTGCGCCATCATCAAGCACACCACTCCGTGCGGCCTCGCCACGGGGAGCACGGCAGAAGAGGCGTATCGCAAGGCCCTGGCATGTGATCCGGTGTCGGCATTCGGGTCGGTGATCTCGTTCAGCGCGCCGGTGGACGACGCCGCGGCGGAAGCGGTGTCGAGCCTGTTCGTCGAGTGTGTGGTGGCGCCGTCGTTCAGCGACGGCGCGAAGGACATCCTCGGCCGGAAGAAGAACCTGCGCGTGCTCGAGGGGAGGGCGCAGTGGGCTCCCGGCGCCCTGGACTTCAAGCGCGTGCGCGGTGGCTTCCTCGCCCAGCAGCGTCCCGCCGAGACGATCGGCGACGAGGATTGGAAGGTGGTCTCCGTGCGGCAGCCCACCCCGGAGGAGCGGCGAGACCTGTTGTTCGCCTGGCGCGCCGTGGCGAGCGTGAAGTCGAATGCCATCGTCCTCGCACGCGACGGTGCAACCATCGGCATCGGCGCCGGCCAGATGTCGCGGGTGGACGCCGCATTTCTCGCCACGCACAAGGCGTCGCTGGCCGGCCACGCGACGGCAGGCGCGGCGCTGGGATCGGATGCGTTCTTTCCATTCCGGGACGGCGTGGACCAGGCCGCGCAGGCGGGGGTCCGGGCCATCGTGCAGCCCGGAGGCTCGGTGCGCGACGCCGAGGTGATCGCAGCTGCGGATGAGCACGGTATCGCCATGGTGTTCACCGGAAGCCGGCTCTTCCGGCACTGACCGGCAACCCGGGCTCGTGGCGCGTGGTTTGCGCCACGGTCCTCGTTCCTTCTGTACGCCGCTGGATTTCCGTCCTGGCGACCGCGGCCCACCCCTCACGACGAACAACAAGGAGAGAGATGCGCACCAGAGCGATCACGGCAATGACGGCCCTCGTCACGCTCGTCGCGGTTGGCGCCTGCAGCAAGTCAGACGACAACGCCGCGATGGACAGCACGAGCATGGCTCCGGCGACCACCACGACGACCAGCCCAGGCGTGGCCGACAGCTCCATGGCCGGCATGAGCACCACCCCGATGACGCACGCGGATTCCATGCGTGCGGATTCGCTGCGCGCCGACTCGCTCAAGCGGGCGGACTCCACGGCGAAGAAGCCGTAAGGGCTTCCGCGGCGCGGGAGCACGGCGGCCCTGTACCTCGGGGCCCCCCAGCATCATCTTATTCAGCTGTGCTCCCGCCCCGCGACCGCGGGGCGTCTGCTATCCGCCCGCCCCGTGAGTGAAATGGCGACGACGTCTCCGCCGTCCGAGCGCGACTACCGTCCATCCTACCTGGCCGCGACCATCGCGTCGGTCCTGGTCTTCATCCTGTACCTGCTCACCCTCGCCCCCTCCACGGCGATGTGGGACACGAGCGAGTACATCACCGCCGCCCAGGTGCTGGGGCTGCCCCACCCGCCGGGCAACCCGCTCTTCGTCCTCATCGGGCGCGTCTTCGCCATCCTCCCCATTGCGAGCAAAGTGGCGGTGCGGATCAACATTCTCGCCGCGGTCTGCAGCGCCGTGTCGGCCGGGATGTGGTTCCTCATCACCGAGCGCGTGCTCGTGGGGTGGCTCTCACAGCGGTGGCAGCGCATCGTCGGCGGATCGCTTGCCGCGCTCATCGGGGCCACGGCGTTCACCGTCTGGAACCAGAGCGTCGTCAACGAGAAGGTCTACACCGTCTCGCTGCTCGGCATCGCCATCATCAGCTGGCTGATGATCCGCTGGTGCGACGAGCCGGACGGCCGCCGTGCCGACCGCATCCTCGTCCTCGTCGCCTACCTCTGCGGACTCGGCTACGCCAACCACATGGCCGGCATGCTGGCCGCCCCCGCGGTCGGCCTCGCCGTGCTGGTGGTGCGCTGGCGCACCATCCTTCGCTGGAAGCTCCTCCTCGCCTGCGTGGGCGCGCTCATCCTCGGCGTGACGCCCTTCGCCATGGAACCCATCCGTGCCGCGCATTTCCCGGCGCTGAACGAGGGTGAGCCGACGGCGTGCCGCGTGGAGCTGAAGGCCTCCTGCACCTTCAGCTCGGGGACGTACGACGCCTTCATGTACAACTTCAACCGCGGGCAGTACGGCAAGCCCGCGTTGAGCGAGCGGCAGGCGCCATTCACGGCGCAGCTCGACATGTGGTGGTTCTACTTCAAGTGGCAGTGGCTGCGCGACGCGCATGTCGACCACCCCTTCGCGCAGAGCATCCTCGGCGCGCTGTTCCTCGTGCTCGGCCTCGTTGGCGGCTACGTGCACTGGCAGAAGGACCGACGAAGTTTCTGGTACTTCGGGTCGTTGATGTTCACGATGACGCTCGTGCTCATCTACTACCTGAACTTCAAGTACGGCGCCTCTCAGTCACCTGATCTCGTGGGCGTGGCGCGCGAGGTGCGCGACCGCGACTACTTCTACCTCTGGAGCTTCTCGGCGTGGGGGGTGTGGGCCGCGCTCGGCCTCGTGGCGGCGTGGGAGTCGCTGGCCGAGCTGATCGGCCGCGAGCAGGTCACGGTGGGGCGCACGACCGTCGAGCGTCCCACGAAGCGCTCGTTCGGGCTCGCGGCGCCGGTGCTCGCGCTCGCGCTCATTCCGCTCTTCACCAACTGGAGCACCGCCTCGCGCGCCGGACAGACGGATACCGCCGACTTCGCGAAGGACCTGCTCAATTCCGTCGAGCCGTACGGTGTGCTCATCACCGTCGGCGACAACGACACCTTCCCCCTGTGGTACGCCCAGGAGGTGGAAGGGGTGCGACGCGACGTGCTGGTGGCGAACACTTCCCTGCTCAACACGGACTGGTACACCCGTCAGCTCATTCGCCGTCCGGTGTACGAGTACGACGCGGCGAACGGGCCGGCCATCTACCGCGGCAAGTCGTGGCCGAAGCCGAGCGGGCCGGCGATCAAGATGACGCTCGACCAGGCCGACTCCGTGCCGGCGTACATCCAGCTCGACCAGCCGATGACCTTCCAGGGAGGGCCGATCAAGGCGACGATCGATCCGCAGCGGCTCTCCATTCCCGGCGTGCTCCAGCGCGCCGACATCTTCGTGCTGCGCATGATCGCCGACGACTTCGGTGAGCGGCCCATCTACTTCAGCCGCACGTCGGCGGGCTACGGCAATGAGCTCGGCCTCGGCAGTTACCTGCTCACGCAAGGTCTCGCCAACAAGGTCTTCATTCCTCCCGCGTCGCCGAGTCGCGACACGCTGCTCGTCGCCGGTGTGGGCTGGGTGGACGTGCAGCGCACCAAGGCGCTGTGGGACAGCGTGTTCACGGCGCAGAAGTCCCTGTCCAGTCGCAGCGACTGGGTGGATCGTCCGTCGGTGGGCATCCCGTACCTCTACGTCGCGACAGGG
>DASUXT010000206.1:0-9996 GCA_036377775.1 Gemmatimonadaceae bacterium
GGCCTCTCGCGAGATCCGCTTGCGATCGCTCTGCGCGAGCAGGCGCTTCCGCAACCGGATCGACTGCGGCGTCACCTCGATCAGCTCGTCGTCCTCGATATACTCAAGCGCGCCTTCCAGCGTCAACTCCCGCGGCGGCTCGAGACGAACGTTCTCGTCCGTGCTCGTCGTGCGCATGTTCGTCAGCTTCTTTTCCTTCGTCGGATTGACGTCCATGTCGCCCGGCCGCGAGTTCTCCCCCACGATCATCCCCTCGTATACCGGCTGCCCGGGCGAGACGAACAGCGTCGAACGCTCCTGCAGGGATGCGAGAGCGAACGCGATGATCGTGCCGTTCTCCATCGACACCAGCGTCCCCCTCGATCGGGTCGCCAGGCTCCCTGCCCACGGCCCATACTCGAGGAAGCGGTGGTGCATGATCCCCGTGCCGCGCGTGTCGGTGAGGAACTCCGACCGATACCCGAACAAGCCACGCGCCGGAATCCGGTACAGCACGCGCACCAGCCCCTGCCCCGGGTTCTTCATCTCGATCATCTCGCCGCGCCGCGGCCCGAGCTTCTCGATCACCGCGCCCAGATAGTCCTCCGGCACGTCGATCGCCAGCTCCTCGTACGGCTCCAGCTTCTCGCCGCCGAGGCCGGTGCGCAGGATCACGCGCGGTCGCGAGACCTGGAACTCGTATCCCTCGCGCCGCATCGTCTCCATGAGGATCGAGAGGTGCAGCTCGCCGCGGCCGCTCACCGTCCACGTATCGGTGGATTCGGTGTCCTCCACCTTCAGCGCGACATTGCGCTCCAGCTCCTTGTACAGGCGGTCACGCAGCTGGCGCGACGTGACGAACTTTCCTTCCTTGCCGGCGAAGGGCGAGTTGTTGACGAGGAAGTCCACGCTGATCGTGGGCTCCTCCACCGCGATGCCGGCCAGGCGATCGGGGTGCGCGACGTCGGTGACGGTGAGGCCGATCTCCACGCCCTCGAGACCGGCGAGCGACACGATCTCGCCCGCCGAGGCGCTCGGGACCTCGACGCGCTCGAGGCCGTCGTACACATAGAGCTTGGTGACCCGTGCCTGCTCCTGCTTCTGCGCCTCGTCCATCGGGAGCAGCAGCACCTGGTCACCGACCTTCACCGTGCCGCGCTCGATGCGCCCGATGCCGAGCCGGCCGAGATAGGGCGAGAAGTCGATCGTCGAGATGAGCATCTGGAACGGCCCGTCGGCGTCGTGCGGCGGCGCCGGCACGGCGGACACGATCGTGTCGAAGAGCGGCTTCAAATCCACCGGCGTCACGTCGAGGTCCATCGTCGCGACGCCTTCGCGGCCGGAGGCGTAGACGACCGGCGCGTCGAGCTGCGCCTCGTCGGCCTCGAGCTCGATGAACAGATCGAGCACCTCGTCATGCACGCGCATCGGGTCGGCGCCAGGCCGGTCGATCTTGTTGATGACGACGATCGGGGTGCGGCCGAGCTCGAGCGCCTTGCGCAGCACGAAGCGCGTCTGCGGCATCGGGCCATCGAACGCGTCGACGACGAGCAGCACGCCGTCCACCATGCGGAGGATGCGCTCCACCTCGCCCCCGAAATCGGCGTGTCCCGGCGTGTCGACGACGTTGATCTTGGTGTCCTTCCACCGGATCGACGTGTTCTTCGCGAGGATGGTGATGCCGCGCTCGCGTTCGAGTGGATTGGAATCCATCACGCGCTCGGCGACGACCTGATTATCCCGGAACGCACCGGACTGCCGAAGCATCTTGTCGACGAGGGTCGTCTTCCCGTGGTCGACGTGCGCGATGATGGCGATGTTACGAATCTCCATAGCCTTCAAATATACCCTGACGCGGGAAGGCCAAACAAGCTCGGGAGTTTCGTCCTGACAGGCTCGGGTGTTTTCCCCTCTTGACCCGGGGGGCAAATCGGGCGAGGATGACGATGAAGGCCAACCCAGCGCAGGAGGTGTCCGATGCACCAGGAGAATGACCCCGCCGCCTCTCGGTATCCGCACGGAAGGGGATACGGTCACGACTACATGCGAGGCGGCGAGGTGCTCGGCGGGTACGGGTATTCGGAGCGCGAGGAATACTCGCTGCCGCGAGGTGAGCTCGCGGCCGAAGGGCCACCCGGGGAGGACCGGGAGTCGGGTACACGCGTTCACGGCGACCGTCGGTAGCCGCCACTGACAATTCGGGCAATGAAAAAGGGCGGACGCGCATGCGCGTCCGCCCTTCTGCGTCCCGTTCCTGCTGCGCGGGTGCGCTAGCGGCGTGCCGCCGCCGGCGCCGCGGGCTTCGCCGGCTCCTTCGCTGCAGGTGCCGTGGCTTCGGCATCGGCGAACGACGTGTCGAAGCCGCGCGACTTGATGGCGGAGAGGTACATCGTCTTGTCCACCGCCTTCGTATAGCCTTCCGCCGGCTCGATCAGCTTCCCGTCCACCAGCTCGAGCAGCGCGTCGTTCAGCGTGACCATGCCGAGGCGCTTCGACGTCTGCATCACGGTGGGAATCTGGAAGGTCTTCCCCTCGCGGATGAGGTTCGTGACGGCGGGGATGGAGAGCAGGATCTCGCGCGCGGCCACGCGGCCGCCGCCGATCTTGCGACAGAGCGTCTGCGAGATGACCCCCTTCAGCGATTCGGCGAGCATGACGCGGATCTGCTCCTGCCGATCGGCGGGGAACTGGTCGATGATGCGGTCGATGGTGCCGGCCGCGGTCGTGGTGTGCAGGGTGCCGAACACGAGGTGCCCGGTCTCGGCCGTCTCGATCGCGATGGCGACCGTCTCCAGGTCGCGCAGCTCACCGACGAGGATGATGTCCGGGTCCTCGCGCAACGCGGCGCGCAGCGCGCTCTTGAACGAGTTGGTGTGGACACCGACCTGCCGCTGCGTGATGACGCACTTCTTGTTCGGGTGCACGAACTCGATCGGATCCTCGATGGTGAGGACGTGGTCGCTGCGCGAGCGATTCACGAGATCGATGAGCGAGCAGAGGGTGGTGGACTTGCCGGACCCCGTCGGTCCGGTGACGAGCACCAGCCCCTTCGTGAGCTGACAGAGCTTCTGCACCTCGGGGGATATCCCCATCTGCTCGACGGTCACCACCGTTGCCGGAATCTGGCGGAACACGGCGGCGGGACCGAGGCGGTCCTTGAGCGCATTGGCGCGGAAGCGGGCGACGCCGGCGAGCTCGTACGCGTAGTCGGTGTCGTTCGTGTCCTGGTACTCGCGGCGATTGCGCTCGGGCATGATGGAGCGGACCATCGCGTCGAGCGCGGGGGCGTCGAGGGGTGCACCATCGAGGCGCGTCATCTCGCCGTGGAGTCGGACGATCGGCGGCTCGCCGCAGCGGAGGTGCAGATCGGAGGCCCCCCGCTCCACCATGGTGCGCAGGAGGGAGTCGAGCGCCGCCCGTGCGCGGTCGCTGCCGGCGAAGGCGACGATGGCATCGCCGTCGCTGATGGCGGACGACGCGGGTGCCGTCGGTGCCGGCGCTGCCGGCGCGGCGGCTGCCGGCGCAGGTGCAGGTGCGGGTGCCACCGCGGCCGGCGCGGTCGACGCCTCCGATGCGGCAGCGCCCGGGTTGAATTCGGGCACGCCGTTGGGGATGTGCCCCTGGAGCCGCTGGCGTTCGCGGCGCTCGTCGAGCGTCACGGTGGCGCGCCAGCGATCGCCGGCGCGGGTGGCTTCCACGCAGAAGGCGCCGTCGGGGGAGACGTAATCGAAGGTGGCGGGGCGGCCAGCATCGAGATCGCCAGCCGCATCGGCGGGCGCGATCTCGCGGACGAGCGACACGACCTGCGCGCTGGTGAGCGCCGTCTTGGTGACCGGGCGCGCGACGCCTCCGATCTCGAGCTCGGCCAGCTCGTGCTCGTTGAGCCGGAGGGCGCTCGCGCGCTGGCTGGTCATGACGGACAGCAGTCTATCGATCTGGGGCATGCGGCTCAGGCCACCGGGCGAACGTAGGCGATGTGATGACGGTTCACGAGACGCAGCTCGTCGGCCGTGAAGAGGGACTGGAAGGGCTGCTGCGCGTCGTTCAGGATGTCGATGAGGCGCGTCCGGTCGGCGCGCGCCTCGGGGAAGATGGAGCCGACGTGCGCGCTGCCATCCAGGAGGGTGAGCTCGACGCGCATCCCTACGACGCCTCGCTCCGCTGCATCGTCACCCTCGGGCAGGGCGCAGCAGACGACGGCGATCTGCCGCTTCTGCACGGCGTACGCTTCCCCGGAGTCCATGACGAGGGGCAGGAAATGGCTCTCGTCGTTGAGCAGGTCCACGGGCTCCTCGTGTCCGCCCCGAAAACGATTGTACGCCTGGACGAAGACGTCCCCTTCGAGCAGCTGCCCGTTCGCGAGCGTCACGGCAACCCGGCGACGGAGCTTCTCGATTCGGTACTCGCTCATCCGCCTAGTGTCGGCACGAACCCGGCAATTTTCAAGCGCGAGTTTGCTGTTACGCGCGGGTGGCTCGCGCGTCCGCCGCGGGTTACGTTCCGAGCGTGATCGGACGCCTCATCGCCATCCTCGTGCTTCTCGCCGCGAATGGCTTCTTCGTTGCCGCGGAGTTCTCGATCGTTCGCTCGCGCCGGTCGCGGCTCGAGGCGATGGCGCGGGGCGGCGATTCGCGCGCGCGCATCGTGCTGCGCGCCACGTCGAACCTGGCCAAGCTGCTGTCGGCCGTACAATTCGGCGTCACGCTGGCGAGCATCGGGATCGGCGCCCTGGCGGAGGAAGCGCTCTCGCACCTCTTCGTGCAGCTGTTCGCCGACTGGTCCCTGCTCGCGCGCGTGGGCCTGGGCGCCGGGTTCGGCACGCTGTGCGCGCTCGCGATCGTCACGTACGGCCACGTGGTGTTCGGCGAGCTGGCGCCCCGCGGCGCCGCGCTGAACCACCCCGAGGAAGTGGCCCGCTGGCTCGTGCCGCCGCTGCTCGTCTTCGCGTGGCTCGTGTCCCCGGTGACGTGGCTGCTCAACCGGTCGGCCGACGGCGTGCTGCGCCTGTTCGGCCAGGAGCCCGCGCGCGAGGAGGAGAACGTGCACTCGTCGCAGGAGCTGCGCATCCTCGTGGAACAGAGCCAGGAGGTGGGGGCGCTCGAGCGACAGGACGCGGCGCTGATCGAGGGGGTGTTCGAGTTCTCGGAGAAGAACGCGCGCGAGGTGATGACGCCGCGCACGGCGATCGATGCGCTGGACGTGGAAGCGACGCTCGACGAGGCGGTGAGCCTCGTCGTGGAGACGCAGCGATCGCGGTATCCGGTGTACGAGGAGACGCTCGACAACATCATCGGGCTGGTGCTGGCCAAGGACCTGATCCCCCTGCTCCGCGACCGGCCCGCCCAGTTCACGGTACGGGGCATGATGCGTCCCGTGCACGTGGTGCCCGGCTCGCGGGAAGTGGAAGAAGTGCTCGCCGACTTCAAGCGCCTCAAGGAACACATGGCCGTGGTGCTCGACGAGTATGGCGGCACAGCCGGCATCGTCACGATGGAGGACCTGCTCGAGGAGATCGTGGGCGAGATCCTCGATGAATACGACGAGCCGGAACTGCCGACCGCCACCGCGCCGGACGCCGACGTGCTGATCCCGGGCTCGCTGAACATCGGTGAGATGAACGAGCGCTTCGGGCTCGAGGTGCCGGACGACGACTACACGACGGTGGGCGGCTTCGTGTTCGGCGCCCTGGGACGACTGCCGGTGGTGGGCGACCGCGTGACGGCGAGCCACGCCGTGTTCACGGTGAAGGCGATGGATGGGCGACGGATCGAGACGCTTGCCGTCGATCTGCACTCGATCGGGGATAGACGGGAGAAACAACGGGACAACTGACGTACGCTGTACCTCGTACGTCGTAGATGGACCCGGGGAAAGGCACCTCCAATGCACCTCAGCCTCTCGTGGCACGAGAGGCTGAGGTGCATTGGGAAGGCGTATTACCGGGTCTTCGTACGTCGTACGAAGTACGTACTACTGCAGTTGTCGTTGCCGGGCAGCGATTCCCGCGCAGACCACGATCGCCTCGACCATGCTCCCGGGATCGGCCACCCCCTTCCCCGCAATATCCAGCGCCGTTCCGTGGTCCGGTGACGTGCGCGGAAAGGGCAGCCCGAGCGTCACGTTCACCGCCGAGCCGAAGGCGGCGACCTTGATTGCCGTCATGCCCACGTCGTGGTAGGGCGCGATCACGGCGTCGAAGGCGCCGCGCATGGCGCGCACGAACACGGTGTCGGCGGGAAAGGGGCCGGCGATACCCGCCGCGCGTGCAGCGGGCGCGAGAAGCTCGTCGTCTTCCCTTCCGAAGCGGCCCCCATCGCCAGCGTGCGGGTTCAGCGCGCAGAGGGCGATGCGTGGCTCAGGGATCCCGAACCAGCTTCGCAGGCCATCGCGCGTGACGCGAGCGGCCGAGACGATCGCGTCTGCCGTGACGAGGCGTGGCACCTCCCGCAGCGGGACGTGCGTGGTGGCGAGCACTACGCGCAGCGGGTTCACGGCGCCGGGGCCGGGACGCGTGGCGGCGAGCATCATCGCCACGCGGCAGCCAGTGCGCTCGGCGAGCATCTCGGTGTGGCCGGGAAAATCGTAGCCGCCGGCGAGGAGTGCATGCTTGTCGAGCGGCGCGGTGACGATGCCGTCCACCTCGCCACCTTGCGCGAGCGCGACGGCGCGGTCGATCGCGAGCCCGGCGAACCGCCCCGCCTCGGCCTCGCTGCCGCTGCGCGACCATTCCCCGACCACTTCATCCACCGCCGTGCCGGCACGATGGGGCCCGACGACGACCAGATCGGCGACGCCGGTGACGCGCTGATCGTGCCGCGCTTTCTCGACGATCTCGGGACCGATGCCGCGCGGGTCGCCGAGGGTGATGGCGAGCCGCGGGCGCGCGTCGGTCTTCACGGTTGCGTCAGGGAGCCGGCGTGGAGGTCGGCGCTGCCCCCTCCGTGGGCGTGACGATCAGCGCGTCGTCGTTGACCTTCACGTAGGTCTGCTTGCGCAGCGTATCCATGAGGCGCTTCACGCCCCCCTCCTCGGCGAGCCGTGAGCGGAAACGCTCCTTCACCTCGGCGAGGGTCAGCTCACCACCCTCCTCCACCTTCTCGATCTGGGCGACGACGACCTTGGCGGGCACGGTGGCATTGCCAGGAATCTCGAAGGTGACGATGTCCTTCGGCTGCTTGCCGGCGAACGCCTGCTGATACGCCGTCGGGAGCTGGGCGCGCGGGAAAGGGGTGAGCAGCGTGGTCTCTTCACCGCTCGCAAAGTCGTGGTGCTTCTTGGCGAGCGAATCGAACGGTGCTCCGGCGCGCCAGGCCGCGGCCACGCTATCCGCCTCGAGGTGCGCTCGCGCCACGTCGGCGGAATCGACCTTCGGCGCGATGAGAATGTGGCGCGCCTTGACCTCGCCCGGCTGCACGCGATCGACGCGGATGATGTGATAGCCGAACGCCGTCTCGATCACGGGGCTGAGCTGACCCGGCGCGAGGGCGAACATCCACCGATCGAACTCGGGCACCATGCGGCCGCGACGGTTCCAGCCGAGATCGCCGCCGTTCGCCTTGCTCCCCGGATCGTCCGACTCGCGCTTCGCGATGAGCTCGAAGTCGCCACCCGCCTTGATCTCGGCAAGGAGGGAGTCGGCCTTGGCCTTCGCGGCGGCCTTCGCCGCCGGCGTGGGCTTGGGCGAGATGATGATCTGACGCCAGGCGACACTCGCCTCCCGCTTCGGCAGCGCGGACTTGTTGCGCTCGTACGCCTCCTGCACCTCGGCATCGGTGACGTTGGCAGAGATGATCTTGCCTTCGTCCCGCAGCTGCTTCACGGTGCGCGAGATGAGCTCACTGCGCCGCACCTGGTCGGCCCGGAAGCGCCGGAACTCTTCCGGCGTGCCGAGACCGGCCTTCTGCAGCTCGGCGCGATATTCGGCGTCGCTCGCGAAGCGGCTGCGGATATCCTTGAGCTGCTTGTCCACGGTGTTGTTCACGTCGGCGTCGGGGACCTCGATCTTGAGGTCCTTCGCCTTCTGGAGCAGCAGTTCCTCCTCAACGAGCTCGTTGACGACGCCGACGAGGAAGGCGTGAAATCCTGCCGAGTCGGTGGGGAGCTGCACCCCTTCCTGCCGCTTGGCGATCACCCGTTCCTGCAGATCGGACTGGGTAATGGGCACGTCGCCGACGACGGCGGCCACGCGATCGAGCGGGATGACCGTCGCGGTGCCCGTCTGTGAGTTCGACGGAACGGGGACCTGCGCCGAAGACGCGAGCGGGAGGGCGGCGACGAAGGCCGCAGCCGAGAGGAGCTGTGGAAGACGCATATGGTCAAAATACCCGCGGCCCGGCCATGAAGGTCCGGGCCGCATGAAGGCGGGCGGGACACCCCGCCCGCATGGGTTACGGCTTGGGTGCAGGCGCCGCCGGAGTGGCGGAGGGAGCACCAGTCGCGGGAGCACCTGCCGGCGGCGCGCCGGCCGACGGCGCACCGGGAAGGGGCACGGCTGACTTCGGCTGCTGCGCTGCCTTGGCGGAATCGGCTGAAGCGCGGATCCTCGTGGCCGTCTCCACCGCGCGGTCGATACCAGCCGGGTTCACCGACGCGTCGTACTTGTCCATCAGCACGATCTGGAGGGGCGCCGGCACCGGGATGGGCTGCGCCTGGCCAGCCATGATCTTGTCGAGGAAAGCCTCGACGCGCGCGGCGGCGAGACGCTCACGCTCGGCGGGAGACTTGGCGCTGTCGGCGAGCGACTTGGGATCGATCCCCATCTGCTGCCAGCTCATCGACACGACCTGGGCGAAGTCGCGATGGAGGTTCGCCACTTCCTCTGGCGTCAGCGTGACCTTGGCGCTGTCGGCACGCTGCAGGAGCAGCTCGCGCTCGGCCATGTTGGTGACGTACTGGCGGACGAGGGAATCGGGCGCCGTCTGGATCTGCTGCATCAGCCGGCCGTTCTGGGGCGAGGCGAGCAGCACCATCGCGAGGCGGCCCGCGGTGAGCTTGCCCCCCGACCAGTTGGCGAGGACCGTCCCATCCTTGCGGTGGTCGATGGGATCCTTGGCGACTTCCTTCATCGTCTCGGCAGCGTCGTCCTTGAGCTGCACCTTCGCCGCGGCCTGCGCGCCGGCGATGTAGGTGCTCTCGGCGACCTGGCGGCTGCGGCCGGCGACCTGCTGGGCATACTGGCCCTTGGCCTGGTCCCAGGTGCTGCGCTGGATGATGTGATAGCCGAACTGCGTCTCGATCACCGGCGAGATCTCGCCGGGCTTGAGCGCTGCGACGGCGTCGGCGAAGGGCTTCACCATCATGCCGCGGGGAAAGACGCCGAGGTCACCGCCGCGAGCGGCGGTGTTGTCCTGGCTGTACTTCTTCGCCATCTCGGCGAAGTTGGCCGGGGTCACCTGGGCCCTGACGCTTTCCGCCTTCCTGCGGATGGAATCCTTGACGGCAGCCGGGGCGCCCTGCGGAACGAGGAACAGGATGTGGCGCGCGGCGTAGAGATCACCCTTGCCGGAGAGGTAGCCAGCTTCGGTGGCCGTCGAGTCGACGGGCAGCTTCGAGGCGACGGACTCCATGAAGCGACCGAGCTTGGCGTTCTCGATCATCGCCGCGGCGGCGGCGTCGATCGCCTTCGGGTCGTTGAGCGAATCGTTGTGCGCCGCGGCCACGCCGAGGAGCTGGTAGGGCACCCAGAGGTCACGCGTGACGAGCGTGGCGACTTCCTTGTTGATGGGCACCTGGAGCTTGGCGTTGCCGAGCAGGTCGGCGAGACGCGTGACGGAGAGCTCCTGCGAGCCGGCCTTTGCCACGACGTCCACGTGGGCCGTAAGCGCGTCCTTCAACCCACTGCACGCGGCGAGGGTCGTCGCGCCGAAGGCGAGGACAAGGAGCGGAGAGCGATTCATGTTGTGAGCGATCGACGAGAGAGGGAGGGGCGTCAGACGACGGCACGTAGTGCGCGCACGAGCCCGTCGAGGAGTTGGGCGCCCCCGAGCCGCGTGAGCTTGAGCGAGAGCGGGTGCGCAC
>DASUXT010000207.1:0-2219 GCA_036377775.1 Gemmatimonadaceae bacterium
CGTCATTGGCATCGGAGCCATGGGGGCCATCGGCGCCATGACGGGCATCGGAGCCATCGGGCCCACGCCGCTGAAGATCATCATGCCGCGGCTGCGCGGCAGGTCGCCGGCACGCGCGACCTTCATCTTCACGTCGCGGAAGCGACCATCCGAGTAGACACGCAGCGTCACGTCGCTGCCCGGCTTCAGCTTCGAGACTTCGCGCATCAACCGCTGCGCGCGACCGCTGGCCATGAAGTCGTCGCCTGCGTCCTCGCGCGCCACGCGCAGGTCCACGCCGTTGATGGCGGCAATGCGGTTCCCCTCCTCGAGACCGGCCGCGGCCGCCGGCGTGGAATCCTGCACCGAGATCACCAGCACGCCGAGCGTGTCGCGCTTGCTGCCGCTGGCCCCGATGCCGAAGCCGAGGGCCGGACGATCGTCGAGCTGCACCCGGCTGAAGCTCACGAGCGAGCGACGCGCGAACACGGAGTCGGCGTCCGCCGTCTTCACCTTCACCGGCTGCGTGCGGCCGTCGCGGTAGATGCGGAGCTCCACCTCGTCGCCCGGCTTCACCTTCCCCAGCTCGCGCGTCAGCCGGTGGGTGAGCGCGTTGGAGAGCTCGATATCCTCGATGTCGGCCGCGTTCGCGCGCAGGCTCACGCCGTTGATCGCGGCGATGCGGTTGCCCTCCTCGAGGCCCGCACGTTCGGCGGGACTGTCCTTCGTGATGCTCGTCACGAGGAGACCAAGTGTATCGCGCAGCGTGCCGGTGGCGCGCGTCGTGAGGCCGAGCGCGGCGCCGTCGCCACCGCGAATGAGGGAGAAGGCGCGCGCCTCGGGGGCGCGCCTGATGCGCACTTCGGAGCGGCTCGTCTGCGCCGCGGCGGGAATGGCCGCGCCGGCGAGCGCGGCCAGGGTGAATGCATGGGTCAGTCGCATGGGATCCTCGAGGAGCGTTGGGTGACGTCACCACGTCTGACACCCGCGGCCGGTAGAGGGTTTTCCGGCGTCGCGCACCATTCGCCGGTCGAAGTGGTCATATTTCGGCATGGCCACGACGACCGAACCCCGCACCTCCCCGTCCGGCGGCCCGCCCGATCTCGACACGTTCGAGCATCACTGGCAGGACGAAGCCGACGCGGCATACCTGTATCGCATCCTCGCCTCCGCCGAATCCGACGCCGCGAAGAGCGACGTCTATCGCCGGCTGGCCGAGGTGGAAGACCGTCACGTCGAGATCTGGGGAGCGCTGCTCGCCCAGAACGGCCGCCAGCCGCGCCCCTTCCGTCCCTCCGGGCGCACGCGCCTGCTCGCCTTCCTCGGCAAGCACTTCGGTCCGAAGTTCCTGCTGCCGATGCTCCTCGCCGAGGAAGGACGCGAGGTGAAGGGCTACCTGCAGATGCACCGCGAGCTCGGGGTGGGCACGGCCGGTCACGAGGAGTCGCTGCTGCTGGCGAAGGAATCCGCCGAGCACGCGACGACGCTCAACGGCATCGCCGGTCGCGACGGCGAGCCCTGGCACCGCACGGGCGCGGGTGGCTTCCTGCGCAACGTCGTGTACGGCTTCAACGATGGCCTCACCGCGAACTTCGGCCTCGTGGCCGGCGTGGTGGGCGCAAGCACGCTCGCCAGTGGTGAGCCGTACCACCACGTGATCGTCGCCGGCGTGGCCGGCCTCATCGCCGACGCGCTGTCCATGGGCTCCAGCGGCTACCTCGCGGCGCAGAGCGAGCGCGAGGTGCACGAGCACGAGATCGCCATGGAGCGCGATGAGATCGCCATGATGCCCGAGGTGGAGCGTGACGAGCTGGCGCTGATCTACGAGGCGAAGGGGATGGACGCGGGCGCCGCGCACGCGCTCGCGACGCAGGTGATGGCGGACCCGGAGCGCATGCTCGAGGAGCAGGTGCGCGAGGAGCTGAAGATCGGCGACGCCGCGATGTCGCCGCTGCGCGAGGGCTGGGTGACCGGCCTCGCGACCGCGGTGGGCGCGTTCATCCCCGTCGCGCCCTTCCTCTTCACGAGCGGCATGCCGGCGATGGTCGCGTCGTTCGTGCTCTCGATGCTCTCGCACTTCCTCGTCGGCGCGGCGCGCTCGGTGTTCACGGGGCGCAGCGTGTTCCGCTCGGGCCTCGACATGTTCGTCGTGGGGCTCGGCGTGGCGGTGGTGGGCTACTTCGTCGGCGACTGGGTGGAGCGGATCCTGTAGCGTGAGCGCCGGCGTGCAGGCGCGCGCG
>DASUXT010000208.1:0-3420 GCA_036377775.1 Gemmatimonadaceae bacterium
CCCATAGGCTTCCAGCGCCCACACTTCCATCTCTCCGAAACGCTGGCCGCCGAACTGCGCCTTGCCGGCGAGCGGCTGCTGCGTCACGAGCGAGTACGGTCCGATGCTGCGCGCGTGGATCTTGTCGTCCACGAGGTGCGACAGCTTCAGCATGTACACCGACCCCACGGTGACCGGCGACGAGAAAGTCTCGCCGCTGCGGCCGTCGCGGAGACGGACCTTGCCGAACGGGGTGATGCCGGCGAGGCGGAGCAGCTCCACCGTCGCGGCGTCCACGTCCGCATCGGACTTCTTGCCGAGCATGCCGGCGAGCGCCGGCAGCTCCTGGTCCGACAGCCGGTCGGCGGGGGCCATGCCCTGCGCCTTCTCGAGCTGCTTGAGGGCGGCCTTGTACTCCGCCTTCTTCGCCGCGCTCAGCTCCGGATCGTCCGACTGGTGGAACGTGACCTCGTGTCCCATCGCCGTCTCCTCTCGCTCCACCAGCTCACGCGTCGCCGCCGCGATGAAGTCGCGGATGCGGTGGTAGACGTCGCGGGTGTCCTGCGACACGCCGCGCGCCCCAAGGTCGTTGAGGTTGGCGTCGGCGAGCAGCTCCACCTTCGAGTTGTCCGCCTGTGACGGCTTCACGTCGGCGAGGATGGTGCGCACGTCGGCGTCGCTGATCTCGAGCTTCGTCGAGCGCAGCTCGAGCGCGTCGCTCACCCAGGTGAGGCCGGCGATCTTGAGCAGCAGGCCGATCTCGCGCTCGTTCGCACCCTGGAACACCGGCGTCTTGGCGTAGAAGCCGAGCAGCTTGGCGGCCCACCCGAGGTGGGTCTCCAGGATCTGCCCGACATTCATGCGCGACGGCACGCCGAGCGGATTGAGCACGATGTCCACCGGGCGCCCGTCGGGAAGGAACGGCATGTCCTCCTCGGGGACGATGCGCGCCACGATACCCTTGTTGCCGTGGCGGCCGGCCATCTTGTCACCCACCGAGATCTTGCGCTTCTCGGCCAGGTACACCTTCACGAGCTGGATCACGCCTGGCGGCAGCTCGTCCGGCTGCAGGATGCGGTCGATGCGCTCCTCCGCCTTCTCCTCGATGCGCGCCTTCTCCTCGTTGGCGGCGTCGATGATGGTGCGGATCCGGTCGTTGACCTTCTTGTCCACCACGCGGAAGGTCTTCAGGTCGAGCGACGAGAGACGCAGGTCGCGCAGGATCGCGGCCGTGATCTTCGTGCCGGCCGGAATGGCCTCCTCGACGGTGCCGTTCTTGAGCGCGAGCGCCACCGTCTGCCCCTCGAGCAGCTCGCCGAGCTCCTCGTCGCGGACGTCGTTGACGCGCAGCTTCTCCTCGCCCTCGAGGCGACGCACCTCACCGATGCGCTCACCGCGATCCTTCTCGACCACCTGATCCTCGATGCGGCTGAAGATCTTGACGTCGATGACGACGCCTTCCATCCCCGGCGGCACCTTGAGCGAGGAATCCTTCACGTCCTTCGCCTTCTCACCGAAGATGGCGGTGAGGAGCTTCTCTTCAGGAGAGAGCTCCGTCTCGCCCTTCGGCGTGATCTTGCCGACGAGGATGTCGCCCGGCTTCACGTGCGCGCCGATGCGCACGATGCCGCGCTCGTCGAGATCGAGCAGCGCGTCTTCCGAGACGTTCGGAATCTCGCGCGTGATCTCCTCCTGGCCGCGCTTGGTGTCGCGGACGTGGAGCTCGAGCTCCTGGATGTGGATCGACGAATACACGTCGTCCTTCACCAGGCGCTCGGAGAGGACGATGGCGTCCTCGAAGTTGTGGCCGTACCAGGGCATGAAGGCGACGGTCACGTTCGAGCCGAGCGCGAGCTGGCCCATCTCCGTCGCGGCGCCGTCGGCGAGCACGTCGCCCTTCTTCACCACCTGGCCCTGCGCCACGAGCGGACGCTGGTTGATGGCGGTGTCCTGGTTGGTGCGCCAGTACTTCCGCAGGCGGTAGCGATCGTGCTGGGTGAGGCGGGCGAGCACGCGGCCGTCTTCGCGAGCCTGCTTCAGCTCACGCGGGCCGGCGTCGACGATGATCTCGTCGGCCGTCACGCGGCTCACGATGCCATCCCGACGGGCGATGACCACGGCGCCGGAGTCCACCGCCACCTTCTCCTCGAGCCCCGTGCCGACGAACGGCGTGCGCGGGTTGAGGAGGGGGACCGCCTGGCGCTGCATGTTCGAGCCCATGAGGGCGCGGTTCGCGTCGTCGTGCTCGAGGAACGGGATGAGCGCGGCGGCGATGGAGACGAGCTGCTCCGGCGCCACGTCCATGTAGTCGATGCGATCCGGCGGCGTGAGCGGCGCGTCACCGAGCTGGCGCGCGAGCACGAGCTCCTCGACGAAGCTGCCGTCGGGGTTGAGCGGCGCGTTCGCCGGCGCAATGATCGCGTTCTCCTCGCGGTTGGCGTCGAGCCAGGCGAGGGTGTCCGTCACCTTGCCGTTCTTCACGACCCGGTACGGCGTCTCCACGAAGCCGAGGTCGTTCACGCGCGCATAGCAGGCGAGCGACGTGATGAGGCCGATGTTCGGGCCTTCCGGCGTCTCGATCGGGCACATGCGCCCGTACTGCGAATAATGCACGTCGCGGACTTCGAAGCCGGCGCGCTCGCGCGTCAGGCCGCCCGGTCCGAGCGCCGAGAGGCGACGCTTGTGCGTCAGCTCGGCGAGCGGATTGGTCTGGTCCATGAACTGCGACAGCTGCGACGAGCCGAAGAACGCCTGGATGACGGCGCTCACCGTGCGCGCGTTGACCAGGTCGTCGAGCGAGATCTTCTCCGGGTCCGTGTTGATGGACATGCGCTCCTTGACCAGGCGCGCCATGCGGGAGAGACCGACACTGAACTGGTTGGCGATCAGCTCGCCAACCGACCGGATGCGACGGTTGCCCAGGTGGTCGATGTCGTCCACGTGCCCGCGGCCCTCGTGGAGCTCCACGAGGTAGCGGACGATGGCGACGAAGTCCTCCTTCGTGAGCACCGTGAGGTCGGCCGGCGTGTTGAGGCCGAGCCGCTGGTTGATCTTGTAGCGACCCACGCGGCCGAGGTCGTAGCGCTTGGGGCTGAAGAACAGCCGCTCGAGCGCCTGCTTGGCCGTGAGGGTGTCGGGGGCATCGCCGGGCCGGAGCAGACCGTAGATCTGCTTGAGCGCCAGCTCCTCACCCGTCTTGGAATCCACCGCGTACTCGCGCTGCTCACCGCCTTCCTTGCGGTAGTAGCGGGCCGTGGGGTCCTTGGCGAGGGTGTTCTTGACGAGCGTGCTCTCGGCACGCCCGCTGGAAACGAACACCTGCACCTTGTTGATCTCCGCCTTGCGGAGCTTCTTGATCAGCGCGTCGGTGAGGAGCTGGCCGGCCTCGGCCACCACTTCGCCATCCTCGTTCACGACGTCGAGCGCCAGCTGGCGGCGCAC
>DASUXT010000209.1:0-20273 GCA_036377775.1 Gemmatimonadaceae bacterium
CGGCGTTTCCCGTGAAGTCGGCGGGCAACGGGTGCGGAACGCTGTCCGGATGCACGAGGCGGATGTGCGCGCACCAGTCGACGGCTCCCGTGAACACGAGATTCCGTTCCGGATCGTAGGCCGGGCCGTTCCATTCCGTGCCGCCCTGGGTGCCCGGGCAGAAACGAACCGACTGCGTGTGCGAGAGCGTCGCCTCGATGTTCTCGCGGGTCGTCGTCGGCACCGACCAGGTGATCCTCATCGGTGACGTCGAGATGCCGTGCAGCTGTCCATCCTTTCCGGCAAGCGCGAGCAGGGACCGGCCGCCGCGAGTACGGATCAGCGCCGGCGTGGCGCTCACGTCCCAGTCGTGCCAATCGTCCTGCCCGGGGACGACCTGCACGTAGTCGACGAAGCGGCCCGTGCGCGCGTCGAGCGCGATGACGCTGTTCGTATACAGGTTCCTTCCCTCGCGCAGGTGGGGCATGAAGTCGGGCGCCGGGTTGCCGGCGGGGACATAGAGGATCCCGCCCACCGGGTCGAGGGTGAAGCTGCTCCACATGCCACCGCCGGTCGGCGGCGTGGCGTCAGGCCCGGTGGGCCAGGTGGCGCGCGGCGCACCGGTGTCGGGGACGATGTCGAAGCGCCAGAGCTCGCGCCCGGTTGCCGCATCGAGGGCGTGCACGTGGCCCTGCACACCCATGTTGTCACCGCCCGAGTTGCCGACGAACACCATCCCGTTCCAGGCGACGGGCGCCATCGGCGCGCCTTCGCCGGCGGCGACGCCGAAGGGGACATCCCACAGCACGGCGCCGGTGGACGCGTCCAGCGCGTACGCGTGCACGCCGCCATTCACGCGGAAGAGCCGCCCGTTCATCCATGCGACGCCATGATTGTTCTTCAGGAATCCGAGGGGCTGGTACGACCGCGTCGTGTGCCAGATCCGGCGGCAGGTTGCGGCGTCGATCGCGTAGGTGCTGGTGTCCGTCGTGAGGTAGAGGACTCCACCGACGACCACCGGTCCGCTCTGCATCGACATCTGTTCGCCGGTGTCGAAGCTGCAGGCGCGCTGCACGTTCCCGGCGTTCGCGGTGCTGATCTCGGTGAGCGGCGAGTATCGCGTGCCCTCCGCGGAACCGTTGTACGAGGGCCAGTCGACGCGGCTCGTTCCGGTGACTGGAGTCGGCGCTTGCGACGGCGTGGGGCCGCTGCCTCCCTGCTGCACCTGCGGCGCGCAGGCGACGGCGACGAAGGCGCACACCAGGCTTGCAACGGAAGCAGCGGCACGCATACGGCACACTCCGTGACGGGTGCTCCTCCGGCACGCATCACACATGCCCCCCTCGTGTACCATGGCCGACACCCGTGCCCTGTCTCCGCCTCGTCGGGGCCACGCCGGCCGCGCCGGAGTACCTTTCATGAGAGCAGCAGCGAGGGCACGCAGCGGCGACATGGTCGCCGCGCACTCGGCATCCATCAGAGCACCCGCTCCATGAATTTCCCCCGCATCAAGCCCCGGATCGCCATCGAGGCGCTGCTGTGGGTCGCGCTACTCGTGTTCGTCGGCTCCCGGATGTGGCCGCAGGTCACCGCCGCGTTCGGCGTGCGATCGGCGAGTGCCGATGCGCCCCGATTTCAGCTCACCACGCTCGACGGCCAGCAGGTTTCTCTGGCGTCGCTGCGCGGAAAGGTGGTGCTCGTCAACTTCTGGGCGACGTGGTGTCCGCCCTGCCGCATCGAGATGCCGGGCTTCCAGCGCGTCTACGAGGCGAAGCGTGACGCGGGCTTCACGATCGTGGGGATCTCCACCGACGCCATCGGTTCGCGCGCGGTGGCGGACTTCGTGCGCGAGCGCGGGATCACGTATCCGATCGCCATGGCCACCAGCGCCGTCATCCAGGATTTCGGCGGCGCCCGTTCGCTGCCGACTTCCTTCCTCATCGATCGGGAGGGCCGCATCCGCAACGAGGTGAAGGGGATCTTCACGTCGGTCGCGCTCGAGCAGGCGGTGGAGCACCTGCTCGCCGAGGCGCCTTCCACACCGCAGGGCGCGCCATGAACGACGCGACCTCCGTCTCGCTCGGCATGGCCTTCCTTGGCGGCCTGGTGTCCTTCCTCTCGCCGTGCGTGCTCCCGCTGGTGCCGAGCTACGTCACCTTCGTCACGGGGATGACGCTCGACGAGCTGACGACGACCGATCGACGGACGGCACGCCGGCATGCAGCGATTCACGCCGCGCTCTTCGTCCTCGGCTTCGGGCTCGTGTTCGTCGCCCTCGGCGCGACGGCCACGCTGCTGGGGGAAGCGCTCCGTCGTGCGTTGCCGCTCCTGCAGCAGGTCGGCGGCGTCATCATCGCCGCGTTCGGCCTCTACCTGCTCGGCGTGCTGCGGCCGTCGTGGCTGATGCGCGATGGCCGCGTGCAGCTCGCGTCGAAGCCGGCAGGGCACATCGGGACGGTGGTCGCCGGCGCGGCATTCGGTGCCGGATGGACGCCATGCGTCGGGCCCGTGCTCGCCTCCATCCTCCTCTACTCGGGAATGCGGGGGACGATGGGGCAGGGAATGGTGCTGCTCACCGCATACACGCTTGGCCTGGGCATTCCGTTCTTCGTCGCCGCCGTGGGGTTCAACTGGTTCCTCGCGAGCACCAGGCACGTACGTCGCTGGGTCGTTCCGCTGGAGCGTGCCGCCGGCGCAGTGCTCGTCGTGGTGGGCGTCCTCCTGTTCACCGGACGCTTCACCGTGATCTCGAACTTTCTCGCCGGCCTCGGCCAGCTCGTGAACCTGGAGCTCTGAGCATGAAGTCGTTTCATATTCCTCGATCGCGCATCGCTGTTCGGGCGTTCGTGATCGCCTGCGCCGCGTCCGCCGGCGCGTGCAGCGGCACCGAGCGCGACACCAGCGCCGGGCAGGTCGCGTTGCGCGACAGCGTCACGGTGCGGGCGTCAGCGACACGTTCGCCGGCCGCGCCGGCAATGCAGGCCGAGAGCGCGTCGACAGCTCGCGCCAAGCGGTCATCGTCGAGCGGCCGGCAGGCCGCCTCCACATCCTCGAGCGCCGCCGAGGGGTCCGCTTCTCCTGCCACGCCGCCGGCCGCCGCTTCGTCGGAGCGCTCACCGCGTCGCGTCGTGGTGCGGGGAGTCGATCTCACCGGCGTAGGGTATGACAAGGGGAGCCCATCGGCGCCGGTGGTCGTCGTGAACTTCAGCGACTTCGGCTGCCCCTTCTGCGGCAGCTTCGCGCGGCAGACGGAGCCCGAGATCGTGAAGGACTACGTGCAGGCGGGCAAGGTCTTCTTCAAGTATGTTCCATTCGTGATGGGGATGTTCCCCAACGGAAACGAGGCCGCGCACGCCAGTGAGTGCGCCGCGGAACAGGGAAGGTTCTGGCCCATGCACGATGCGCTGTATGCCAGCCAGGCTGAGTGGAAGAAGGCGCGAGATCCGTTGCCTGCCTTCGAGCGCTATGCGAGGGAGGTCGGGCTCGACGTGCCGCGCTTCGCGAAATGCTACGCCATCCCCGACGTGAATCCGGGCACCATGCGATCCAACGTTGCCGCCGGCAGGCTTGGCATTCGCGTCACCCCGACCTTCGTCGTGAACGGGAAAGGGGTGGAAGGCGCGCTCCCGCTGCCGCAGTTCCGGCAGCTGCTCGACGCCGCCATTGCGGAGGCGCGATGATGCGGCGGCAATACGTGCTCGCAGCGCTCGGACTCCTCGCGCTGCTCGCCGCGGCACCGTCGTGGAACGACACGACATGTGACCGGTCGACGCCGGTGCCGGCGGGATGGGCTGATCGGCCGGTCACGGCCGGCGACGCGCCCGTGCAGGCCAGCGTCGGCTACGGCGTCCGCAGCCTGCCCGGCATCATCGGGATCCCATGACTCATCGCGCACCTGCGCACTGAGTCCGGCGACTGGATGTGGAGCGCCCGCAGACACACAGCAGCCTTACACACGTGGGTCGGAGCGGCTCACATCGGCGAGCACGCGCTCCAGTCGGCTGCGCACCTCGGTGGCGAGTGGGCGGATTCCTTCATTGCCGGTGAGCCCGAGTGCCTCCACCGGGTCCAGCGCACCCACCACACTCTTCCCCGGTTCGTCTGCCGCGTACACGACCACGTTGCAGGGAAGAAGGAGGCCGATGTCCAGTTCCGCGCTCAGCGCCTTGTGCGCGAGTGGCGGGTTGCACGCGCCGAGGATGACGTACGGGCGGAAGTCGACGTCGATTTTCTTCTTCAGCGTTGCCGCGACGTCGATCTCCGTGAGCACCCCGAAACCTTCCTTGCCCAGCGCCTCGCGCGTGCGCTCGACCGTCTTCGCATATGGCAGGTCGACGGTGGTGGTGATGCCGTAGCGCGTGGTCTGCTCGATCATTGTGCCTCCTTGCAGGAGAAACAGGCGCGTCCGACATGGACGTGCGCGCGAAGGTATGCCACCGGGACGGTTTCTGCTGTCCGCGCTCCCCCGACACGAGGTCGCACGTACGAAAAGGGCTGTCGACGATACACATCGCGTCGACAGCCCTTTTCTCGCTGGTGGAACGAAACTTCGCGATTCGACGCCATCATGTGTGATGGCCTGTCTCGTTCCTTTCTGATCCTCGAGCGGTTTCGAGGACCAGGCCCCGACTTTCGTCAGAATCAGCGGCTGCGGCCAGCGACCTCGCAACCGGCTCGTCAGGTCGAACTCCTGTCGAGCTTCACTCGGCGCGTGCACGGCCAAGTGACCCTGGGTAGGCGGGGAGACACCGCTACTCGCGAACCCGCACGCAATATGACCAGCCCTGAAATCCCGCGCCGTCAGGCACCACCTGACACGGCAGGGAGTCGCATCACGGCAACAGCAGGAGCGATCGTGACGGCTGAGCCCGGTGATGCGGCCGTCCTGTGCCGATCTGCGCGCTCCGTCGTCAGACTTGCGCAGCACCGCGGCTCGACGATCGGGGCGGGTGCCGACTTTTCCGCCCTCCCAGCAGTGGTGCTTCCGGACTCCAGCCAATCCGCGCTCGACACGCTCCCCCGTGATCGACTGAGCGAGTTGATCGACCAGGTGCCGGCGATCATCGTCTGGATGCGCGGCCCCCGTCACGTGATCGAGGTCGCCAATCGCGTGGCCCGCTCGCTCACCGGCTATCGCGCGATCATCGGGCAGCCGGCGTCGATCGCCATGCCGGAGCTCGAGCGCTACGGGCTCATCGCGGCGCTGGACCGCGTGTTCGAGACGGCCGAGCCGTTCGAAGTGCACGGGTTGGAGTTCCACGTCCCTCCCGCGCCCGGGCGGTCGGGCGAAGTCCGCTACGTGGACTTCGTGTATCGCGCGATCACGGGGCCGGATGGCCGACCCACCGGTGTGCTCTGTCATGGCACCGACGTCACGGCGCAGGCGCTGGCCGCACACGCGCTACGCGAAAGCGAAGCGCATCACCGGCAGGTGCTCGATTCGCTGCCGGTCGTGGTCTATCGCGCCGAGGCGACGCCCCCGCACGAAACCATCTACGTGAACCGTGCCGTGGAATCGCTCGGCTTCACGCTCGAGGAATGGCTCGCGCGCCCGGACATGTGGGAGAGCCGCCTGCATCCGGACGATCGCGTCCGCGTGCGGCGCGAGGCCCGTGAGTCGCTCGAGAGCGCTCGCCCGATGGACTCGCGCTATCGCATGCTGGCGAAAGATGGGAGCGTGCGCTGGTTTCACGACCGTGGGGAGTTCGTGCCTGATCGCGACGGGATGCTGTGCGTGTGGCAGGGCATCATGCTCGACATCACGGCGCTCCAGGAGAGCGAGGAGCGAGAGCGGCTGCTGTTCGAGGACGCGGGGATCGGCATGGCCGTCTGTCACCTGGACGGCCGCATCGAGCGGGTGAACGCTGCGCTCGGCGAGTTCCTGGGCTATCCGGTCAGCGAGCTCACGACGCTGCGCTACCAGGATGTCATGCATCCCGACGACCTGCCGCTCGATGCACGTGACTCGGAACGCCTGGCGGCGGGGGAGATCCGCAGCTTCACCAGCGAGCGCCGGTATCGTCGGCGCGATGGTGCGGTGGTGTGGGGCGCGCTCACCGTGGCGCTGCTGCGCGACGCGAGCGGCGCACCGGTGCGGCGGATCGCGCAGGTGCAGGACATCACCGAGCGCCGGCGCGCCGAACAGGCGCTGTCCGCGGCGCGCGAAGCGCTGGAGGAGAGCGAGGCCCGCTACCGTCATATCGTGGCGAATGCGCCGGGCATGGTCTACCAGTACGTCTTTCCCCCCGACGGGCCTGGGCACTACAGCTTCGTCAGCGAAGGCGCGCGCACGATGTTCGGCGTGACGCCGGAGGCGGCCCTGCGCGACCCGGCGGCGCTGCTCGGCCTGATCCATCCCGACGACCGGCAGCACTTCAGCGAGCTGGCGCAGCTGGCGAAGGAACAGGCGGGCGCCTTCCGGTGGGAGGGACGCGTCCAGTTGCACTCGGGCGAGATCCGCTACATCCAGGTGGTGGCGCGCGACCAGCGCAAGGCCGACGGCACGGTGCTCTCCGACGGCCTCGTCGTGGACGTCACCGAGCCCCACCTGGCCGAGCAGCGGTTGCAGGAGAGCCAGGAGCAGCTTCGCCACACGCAGAAGATGGAAGCGGTCGGCCGCCTGGCTGGCGGGGTGGCGCACGACTTCAACAACCTCATCACCATCATCCGCGCCAGCGCCGGCTTCCTGCTCGAGGATACGAGCGAGGCCGATCCGCGGCGCGACGACGTGCGCCAGATCGCCGCCGCGGCCGAGCGCGCCGCCGCACTCACTCGACAGCTGCTCACCTTCAGCCGGCGTCAGCCGGTATCGACGCAGCCGCTCGACCTCAACGAGATCGTGGCGAACCTGCGTCCCATGCTCGCGCGGGTGATCGGCGAGAACATTGCCTTCTCGGTCGGCCTGCACGACCGGCCGGCGATCGTGCTGGGCGACGTCGGGCAGCTCGAGCAGGCCCTGGTGAACCTTGCCATCAACGCGCGCGATGCCATGCCTGACGGCGGCCGACTCGGCATCGACGTCTCGATCGTGTCGCTCGATTCCGACGCGGCACTCGGCAACGCGAGCTATGGCGACGCCGCCACGCCCGGTCGATACGCGCGCCTCTCGGTATGGGATCACGGCACCGGCATGACGCACGACGTCCACGCGCGCGCCTTCGAGCCCTTCTTCACGACCAAGGAGCCGGGTCGCGGGACCGGACTCGGCCTCTCCATGGTGTATGGCGTGGTGAAGCAGGCCGGCGGCCACGTGCACGTGGAGACGGCGCTCGGCGAGGGAACCGTAATCGAGCTCTACCTCCCGCTGCACGAGGGCACGACGGCCACGCCGACCGTGCGCGCCGACGTGACGAGCGGCGCCGAAGGGACGGAGACCATCCTGCTCGTGGAGGACGAGCCTGGCCTGCGTGCGCTGGGGCGCCGCATCCTCGAGCGGCAGGGCTACTCCGTTCTCGCCAGCGCCAACGGGCGGGAAGCGCTCGAGGCTGTCGCGGCGCATGCCGGGCCGCTTCACCTGGTGCTCACCGACATGGTGATGCCGGAGATGAACGGACGTGCCATGGTGGAGCGCCTGCGCGCCGAACGCCAAGCGCTGGCGGTGGTCTACATGTCCGGCTACACCGACGACGACGTCGTCATGCGCGGCGCGCTCGAGTCGGAGGCGTCCTACATCCAGAAGCCGTTCGCACCGGCGGAACTGCTGCGCGTGGTGCGCGAGACCCTCGACGCGTCCGCTCCGCGTCGGTAGCTCGCGCGCATCGGGCCTCCGCGTTAGCTTCTGCGCGCCAGCTCCACTTCGGGTTCATCGCAACGCATTCATGGCTGCCTCCGCTACACCTCTCGCGCCCGGCTCGGTGCGCGACACCGTCATCGCCTGGCGCCGCGCGCTGCACCAGGACCCTGAGCTCTCCTATCACGAAGAGCGGACCTCCGCCTTCGTCGCCGAGACGCTGGCGGGCTTCGGCGGCCTGGAGATCAGTCGTCCCACGCCGACCAGCGTGGTCGCGCGCCTGGTCGGTGAACCCGGCGGTCCCGTGCTCGCCATGCGTGCCGATATGGACGCGCTGCCGATCCAGGAGGCCAACGCGCACGACTTCGTGTCGCGAACGCCGGGGGTGATGCACGCCTGCGGACACGATGGCCACACCGCGATGCTCCTCGGCGCGGCGAAGGTGCTTGCGGCGCGCCGCGGGCAGCTGCGTGGCGAGGTGCGCTTCATCTTCCAGCACGCCGAAGAGATTCCTCCGGGCGGCGCGCAGGAGCTCGTGAAGGCGGGCGTGATGGACGGCGTGGACGTCGTGATCGGTGCGCACCTCTGGCTGCCGCTGGCGTTCGGGCAGGTGGGCGTGAAGGCCGGCGCGTTGATGGCGGCGCCGGACAACTTCGTGATCGTCATCGAGGGCGCCGGTGGCCACGCCGCCATGCCGCAGGTGACCGTGGACTCCATCGCGATCGCGGCGCAGGTGGTGACCAACCTGCAGCACGTCGTCTCGCGTAACATGGATCCGCTCTCGCCGGTCGTGGTATCGGTGACGCGCATCGCCGGCGGGTCCGCGTACAACGTCATTCCGGGGAGCGTGGAGCTGGAAGGCACCGTGCGCACCTTCGATCCCGCGCTGCGCGACCGCGTGCCCGCGCTCATGGAGCGCATCGTCGCCGGCATAACCTCGGCACATGGTGCGCGTTACCGCTTCGAGCTGAAGCGCGGCTATCATCCCGTGCTGAACGATGCGCAGGCCAGCGAGCTGCTCCAGCGCGCCGTCAGGCGCGCGCTCGGGCCGGACGCGCTCTCCGAGGCCATCCCGACCATGGGCGGTGAAGATTTCTCCGCCTACCAGCTGGAGGCCCCGGGCGCCTTCTTCTTCATCGGGGCGCGGAACGAGGAGCGCGGGATCATTCATCCCCACCACCACGAGCGATTCGACCTCGACGAGCGGGCGCTCGACTACGGCACGCGCATCTTCGTCGCCGCGGCGGAAGAGTATCTCGGGGACCGCGCGGCGTGACCGCGTCGCGAGCGGGACTCCGCGCGCATCACTGGCTCGGCTTCCTCCCGACGGTCGGTATGCTCGGCGGGATCCTCTTCGCCAATCGCGTCCGACCGCTCGTGTTCGGCATTCCCTTCCTCTTCTTCTGGATCGCGTCGTGGGTGGTCGCCACGTCGGTCGTCATGTGGCTCATCCTGCGCCTCGATCGCGCGTACGAGCGTGCGCGAGCGAGTGGCGAGCACGCCGACGCGGAGGGCGGGCGATGACCGTCGCCCTCTCCATCATGGCGGTGGTGTTTCTGCTCTCCATCGTGCTCGGGCTCCTTGCACGCCGCGGGCACCCGATGACGCTCGAGCAGTGGAGCGTGGCGGGAGGCGGGTTCGGCAGCATCTTCGTCTTCCTCCTGATGGCGGGGGAGCTGTACACCACCTTCACCTTCCTCGGCGGGAGCGGCTGGGCGTACGGCAAGGGCGCGCCGGCGATGTACATCCTCTGCTATCCGGCGCTCGCCTACAGCCTCTCCTATTTCCTGCTCCCCGCGATCTGGCGGGCCTCGCACGGCCGTGGCTTCGTCTCGCAGGCCGATTTCTTCATCGCGCGCTACGGCAGCCGCACCCTCGGCGTGATCGTGGCCCTGGTCGGCGTCGCCGCGCTGGTGCCCTACCTCGTGCTGCAGTTCAAGGGACTCGGCATCATCGTGGCCGAGGCATCGTACGGGCGCGTGTCGCCGGCGGCGGCGATCTGGGCGGGCGCAGCGGCGCTGATCCTGTACGTCGTGGTGTCCGGGGTGCGCGGCTCGGCGTGGACCGCCGCGCTGAAGGACGCGATGATCCTCGTCGTCGTCGTGGCGATGGGACTCTACCT
The DNA here is from genome assembly GCA_036377775.1 of Gemmatimonadaceae bacterium. GTDB lineage: Bacteria > Gemmatimonadota > Gemmatimonadetes > Gemmatimonadales > Gemmatimonadaceae > AG11. The sequence continues at coordinate 9,831 of DASUXT010000209.1, forward strand.
GCCGTACCACTGGTACGGGGGGATCGGGCCCATGTTCGAGGCCATCGACAAGGCGCGGCCGGACTTCCTGACGCTCGGCGGGACGGGGCGCAGCACGAGCTGGTTCATCTCGACCGTGCTGCTCACCTCCATCGGCGTCTATACCTGGCCGCAGTTCTTCGGCGGAGTGTACACGGCGCGAAGCGACGACGTGTTCCGCAAGAATGCGGTGGTGCTGCCGCTCTACCAGCTATTGGTGCTGTTCGTCTTCCTCGTCGGATTCGCCGCGACGCTCAAGGTGCCGGGGCTCGTCGGCGCTGACGGGGACCTGTCGCTCTTCCGCATCGCGAAGCGCACCTTCTCTCCCGCGGCGATCGGCATCATCGGCGCGGCCGGCCTGCTCACCGCGCTCGTGCCGGGCTCGATGCTCCTTATCAGCGCGGCCACCATCCTCGCCAAGAACGTCTACCGCGAGCTGGTGCCGACGGCAGGCGAGCGACGCGTGGCGTTCGTGGCGCGAGCGCTGGTGCCGGTGCTCACGCTGGGCTCCGTGTTCCTCACGCTGCACGGCGGCTCGGCCATCGTCGCGCTGCTGCTCATGGGCTACAACGTGGTGACGCAGCTCTTTCCGGCGCTGGTACTGTCCCTGGGGAAGTCGCCGAGGATCGGCGCTCCCGCGGCGCTGGCGGGGATCGTCGCGGGTGAGGTCACGGTGGCCGCGATCACGCTCTCCGGTGCTTCGCTCGCCACGCTGTTGCCGGCCTGGCCGCCGGTGATCACGGAGCTGAACGTCGGCGTGGTGGCCCTCGTGGTGAACGTCATGACGATCCTGGTCGTGACGCTCGCAACGCGCGGGCGCGCGCCTGTGACAACGGTCACGCGCGGGAGTGGTGCAGGGGGCGAGAGTGCGATGGCGTCGAGCGTCTCGCCGATCGCCTGACCTCCCGCTCCGCCCGATGTCTGCGCTCTACTATGTCAACGTGACGATCCACGTCCTCGCCGCCATGCTCTGGCTGGGAGGAATGTTCTTCCTTGGCGTGGTCGGCGCGCCGGTGCTGCGCGTCGTGGAACCGCCGGCGCTCCGTCAGCGCCTCTTCCAGCAGCTCGGCCTTCGCGCCCGCGCGCTCGGATGGTGGGCGATCGGGATCCTGATCGTGACCGGCACACTGAACCTGTGGTTCCGCGGCTGGCTGCACTGGCAGGGCGTGCTCGGTAACGCAGCCTTCTGGCGTACGGCCGTGGGCGTAGCGCTCGCCGCGAAGCTCGCCTCGGTCACGACGATGGTGCTGGTGAGCGCGGTGCACGACTTCGTGCTCGGCCCGATGGCTGGCCGGCTGCCGGCCGGGTCGGCGGAGGCGCTCGCCTTCCGTCGCCGCGCCGCCCTCCTCGCGCGGGCGAATGCACTACTTGGCGTGGTGATCGTGATCGCCGCAGTGCGGCTGGCGCGGCCCTGATCGCGAGTCGTAACGGAACGATGGTCCCAGTCACGTTCCGATACGCCCGGACGTCGCGAGGCACGGCGCGAGGCGCGATTGAGGGGATGACGGCAGGGAACATCGCCTGCCAGCAGCACGGATGGGTTCATGTTCGCTCATCCTGTCATCCTCGCTCTCGTGCGCGCTTCATCTCGCCGACAGCTGGTCGCCTGGCTGCTCGCCGGCGCCGGCCTTCTCGCTCGCGAAGTCGGAGCCCAGTCGCTCCTCGACCGGCCGGACAACGTTTCCGCTGACTGGGTCGGGAATAGCGGCACGCTCTACTTCAACTTCATCCATCGTTTCAGCAGCAGCCCGCCGCCGGAACGGAAAGTCTCCAACTTCCCGACCTTCCTCATCGCCGCCGGCGTTGCATCGCGGGCGCTGGTCGGGGTGAACTACGCCACCAACTCGGCGCTCGTGCCGCGCTATCCCAACGAGTACGAGCTGTTCGCGCGGTACAAGCTCTGGCAGCAGGACGACGGCCGACCGCTCGACGTCGGTGGCTCGGTGGATTACAACGTCTCCGTGCGCGGAGTGGACGGCGAGCTGTCGGTCGCGCGCCGCGAAGGGCCGCTGCGTCTCGTTGCCGTGGGACGCGTGCTCGCCGACACGCTGCAGGGCGGGGCCGCACACTTCGCGATCGGCGGCGGAGGGACCTTTCGCCTCTTCCGGTACATCGCGCTCGCCGGGGACGCGGCGCGCATGACGATCGAGGGCGCACGCGTCGTGTGGAGCGCCGGGGTGCACATCGCACTCCCGAACACGCCGCACACGCTCTCCATCCACGCGTCCAACGCGAACACGGCGACGCTGCAGGGATTGTCGCGCGGTGGTGGCGTGCGACGCTACGGCTTCGAGTTCACCATCCCGCTCACGCTGAGCCGCTTCTTCCACCCGATGGCAGCCGCGCCAGCGCCGGCCGCCGAAGCCGCCACGCCGCGCACGGTGAACGCCCGGATCGACGGACTCGCCTTCGTCCCGTCACGCATCGAGATCGTGGCAGGCACGACGGTCCAGTGGAAGAACAACGATCCGCTCATCCATACCGTGACTGCCACCGACAGCAGCTTCGCCTCGCCGCAGTTCGGCCTCGATGGCACCTACCGCCACACCTTCACTACGCCGGGCACCTACGCGTACTATTGCACGCTCCATCCGAACATGAAAGCCACGGTGGTGGTGAAATGAGCGCGAGCCGCCTTCTCGTCGTCGTCGCGCGCGGCGCCGTGCCGGCGATGCTGCTCGCTGGTGTCGTGGTCGCGAGCTCGTGCATCTCGGACCACTCGACGAGCAGCGTGAACACGGACGACTGCATCGCCCCGCCCTCGGCCGCCGGCCTCCCCGTGGTCTTCATCAAGCAGTTCGCGTACGCGCCGGCGCAGCTGCACGTGCGTGCCGGCGATCGCGTGGCGTGGGTGAACTGCGAGAGCGACCGGACGCCACACACGGCAACAGCGGATGACGCCTCGTTCGACTCGGGGCTGCTCAACCCGAACGAGGTGTACATCCGCTCCTTCCCGTCAACGGGGACGGTACCCTACCACTGCGGCCTTCACCCCTTCATGAAGGCGACCGTGGTCGTCGAGTGACGCTGGGTCAGCCGCTCGTGCCGCAGGCGAGCCGCGTCCGGTCGGCGCCGGCCGGCATCCAGATCGCCAGCCCGCTCGCGCGCGCCGTCGCCGTCTTGGCGCCGATCGCCTCGCCGAGGACGTTGACGCCCGTCTTGTTCTGCGAGACGTCGTTCACGATGATGCCGTTCGCCCCGGACTGTGCCGCGCGCTTGCGCATCTCGCTGCGCAGCTGCGCATCCGTCGTCCACACCGAGTTGCCTTCGGCCGTGATCCACGCCAGCTCATAGTAGCTGCTCGGCACGTCGGCGCGGCTGTTGTACACTTCCACCGCATTCTCGCAGGTGGGATTCCGCGAGATGCTGGGGCTGATATCCGTGGACTTCGACTTCACGGCGCACGCCCCGGTGGCGAGCGCGAGCGCTATCGCCGCACTGCGTAACATCGTCTGTCGCATGTTTCCTCCTCGTGTCTGGTTTCCGCGGAGAAGCATTAGCAAGGCTGGGGCCGACGTCCGTTCCCCCGCGCGGATGGAGGAGGCGAGCGCGGCTGCAGCGTTGTATTCTCCGCCACCCTGATTTCGGTCCTCAGATGGAGAGTCAACGATGACGGTTCCGCTCGCCTCCCCGACCGACGCCAACGAGTGGGTGCGGGCGCGCATCGGCGCGGCCGGCTTCCGCGTGGACATCAACAGCCGGACGCATCACCTGGCCGCCGACGAGCCGCGCCTGCTCGGAGGGACCGACGCGGGGCCTACGCCGTACGAGCTCCTGCTCGCCTCGCTCGCCGGTTGCACGGCGATGACGCTGCGGATGTACGCCGACCGCAAGGGCTGGCCGCTCGAGGCGGCGGTCGTCTGGCTGCGCCAGGCGCGCTCGCACGAGGTGGATTGTGAGGAGTGCGTGAGCGAGCGCGTCGGAATGGGAGTGGTCGAGCGTCGCGTGGAGCTCCTCGGCCCACTGTCGGCGGAGCAGAAGGCACGACTGCTCGAGATCGCCGACCGGTGCCCGGTGAAGCAGACCCTCGAGCGAGGGATCAGGATTTCCGAGGGGGCTGCGTAGCGTCGGGCGCGTCGTGCGGCGGTGAGCCGGGGTGCAGCGGCTCCCAGCTCGGCGGATCGCTCGCCGGGAAGCTCTCCTCGGATGCTTCATCGATCGGGTCGCGGTGCCGCGCGTCCCGGGAGGGAGGCACGGGCTTCTCCGGTTCATGCATCATGGCGCTCCGCGAAGGGGGTTTCGACGACCTGGTCCACGTCGCCGCACAGGATGCAGGGCGGGGACTGGTTCGGAAGATGCACGTCGACGTCGCCGTCTCGGCGTGGCACTTCCGCCGCGCCAGGTTCACTCATCGGTCGGCGAAACATCAAGATGACAGAGCCCCGCTCACTTGGCACCTCCCGGCACACGCATTCTCCGCAAGCTTCGGGCGCGCGCAATCGCTTCAGCCTCCCCGCCGCGATGCGCACGGCGGGCGCGGTCATCGCGTCGGCCCTCCTCGCCGCATGCATGGCCAGCTCCACGAACACGGTGCAGGCAGGTACGGCGTCCGCCAGCTCCGTCGAGTCGTCGGGCACGCCGCGACTGCTCGCGTCGACCGACTCGGCTGCCGGTCGATATCTCACCATCGTGGGCGGATGCAACGACTGCCACACGCCGGGCTGGGCCGAATCCAACGGCAGGACACCGCCCTCGGAGCAGCTCACTGGCAGCCCGGTGGGATACCGGGGCCCGTGGGGGACGAGCTACGCCGCCAACCTGCGCACGGTCGCGCAACGCGCCACCGAGGACAGGTGGGTCCGGATCCTCACCACCGCCGATGGCGGACGGGGTCGCCCGCCGATGCCGTGGATGAACACGGCGCAGATGAGCGACCACGACCTTCGTGTCATGTACCGCTATATCCGCAGCCTCGGACCGGCGGGCAATCCTGCGCCGCGTGCCGTGCCGCCCGGCGGCACTCCGACCACGCCGTACATCAATTTCGTCCCGGTGACGCCCGGCAGCGGGTCGTAGGCGCGCGGCGCATCCACCCTCTCTCTCGACAACGGAGCACATCTCATGGCGCCCGGTACTACCCAGCAGGACCCTGCGGGAATTCTCGCGGCCGGAACGGCGGCGCCGGATTTCACGTTGCACAGCACACCTGATCAGAAGCTCTCACTCTCCGAGCTGCGCGGCCGGCCGGTGGTGCTCGCCTTCTATCCCGCCGACTGGAGCCCCGTCTGCGGTGACGAGATGGCGCTCTTCAACGCCGTGCTCCGCGACCTCCAGGAACTGGGTTCGGCGATGCTCGGGATCTCGGTGGACGGCGTGTGGTGTCACGCAGCCTTCGCGCGCGCGCGCAACCTGCACTTCCCGCTGCTCGCGGACTTCGAGCCCAAGGGCGCGGTGTCACGCCTCTACGGCGCGTACCGCGCGAAGGAAGGGGTGAGCGAGCGTGCGCTCTACGTCGTGGATGCGAAGGGAACGATCGCCTGGAGCTATCTCTCTCCTATCGGTGTCAATCCCGGCGCCGACGGCGTGCTGCGCGCGCTGGAGTCACTGCAGGGGAAGGGCGAACCTGCCGCGTCGAGTGGAGCCGTGCAGCGCGATCGCGCGCACGGCGACCAGGACACCCCGGGAGAGGCGCGCCCATGAGCGGCGCGTCCCTGGCGACGCCTGTCAGTCAGGAGCGTGATCACGTTGCCGGTGCCGCTGGTGCGCCCGTCACGCTCGTGGAGTACGGCGACTTCGAGTGTTCGTACTGCGGCAGGGCGTATCCCATCGTCAAGTCGCTCCAGGAGACGCTGGGCGCGGAGCTTCGCTTCGTGTTCCGGAACTTTCCGCTCACTGACCTGCATCCGCATGCCGAACACGCCGCCGAAGCCGCGGAGTCGGCTGCCGCGCAGGACAGCTTCTGGGAGATGCACGACACCCTCTTCGAGCACCAGGACCGCCTCGATGACCAATCGCTGGTGGCGTACGGTGAGCAGCTCGGGCTGGACGCCGAGCAGCTCGCGCGCGAGCTGGAGGACGGCACCTACGAGAGCCGTGTCCGCGAGGACTTCCGCACCGGCGTCCGCAGCGGCGTGAACGGCACACCTTCGTTCTTCATCAACGGCGAGCGCTACGACGGGAACTGGACGAGCGCCCACGAATTCCTCGGCGCCCTGCGCTCGGCAGCGAATCAGGCATGACCACGGTCCTCGGACTGCATCACGTCACCGCCATCGCCAGCGACCCGCAGCGCAATCTCGATTTCTACGCCGGCGTGCTCGGCCTGCGCCTCGTGAAGCGTACCGTCAACTTCGACGATCCGCAGACGTACCACTTCTACTTCGGCGACGAAGCCGGCACGCCGGGCAGCATCCTGACCTTCTTTCCCTGGCCCGGCGCGCGACAGGGGCGGGCCGGCGCCGGACAGGTGGCCGTCACGTCGTTCGCGATCCTGCCCTCTGCGGTGGGCTTCTGGGTGGAACGCCTGCTGAGGCATGGCGTCGAGTACCAGCAGCCAACGAAGCGTGGAGGAGGTGCGCACGCGGAGCAGGTGATCGCCTTCCGTGATCACGACGGGCTGATGCTCGAGCTGGTGGCGTCGGCCGGCGCCGAAGCGCGGCCGGCGTGGGGCGGGGCGGCTGGCATCGCGATGGAGAACGCCATCCATGGCGTCCACGGCGTGACGATGTGGATCGACAAGCCGGACGGCACCGAGCGGGTGCTGGTGGACGTACTCGGCTTTCGGCCCGTGCGCGAGGAAGGGACGACGCACCGCTTCGCTGTCGGTGACGGGCTGCCGGGAACCATCGTCGACGTGCGCGCCGTCGGCGGCTTCGGCGTCGGCTCCGGCGGAGCGGGGACGGTTCATCATGTCGCGTTCGCAACGCAGGACGACCAGGCCGAGCTCGCGCTGCGGGAGCGCGTGGTCGGCGCTCGACTGTCGCCGACGGCGGTGATCGACCGCAACTACTTCCACTCGGTCTACTTTCGCGAGCCCGGTCACGTGCTGTTCGAGCTGGCCACAGTGACACCGGGGTTCGCGATCGACGAGCCGGTGGAGGCACTTGGCGAGCGGTTGATGCTGCCGGCGCAGTACGAGCCGCAGCGCGCCGAGATCGAGTCGGTCCTCCCGCGCATCCACCTGCCGGTGAGCGACGCGGCCGCCATGGCGTTCGCGGAAGCCTCCGGACCGGAGGACGTGAGTGGCGATGCACTCGGCTTCGTCCACCATTACGTGCCTCCCAGCGCGGACGCGGAGATCGCCGGCGGGACCACGCTGCTGCTGCTGCATGGCACCGGCGGGGACGAGCAGGATCTCCTGCCTCTCGGCCGCGCCCTCCTGCCCGGCGCGGGGATGCTCAGCCCGCGCGGCAAGGTACTCGAGCGTGGCGCACCGCGATTCTTCCGTCGCCTCGCGGAAGGGGTGTTCGATCAGGAAGACCTGCTGCACCGCACGCATGAGCTGGCGCGTTTCATCAGCGCCGCGGTGACGAACTACGAGCTGGCCGCCGACGGCATCGTCGCCGTCGGCTTCTCGAACGGAGCCAACATTGCGGCGAGCCTGCTCCTGCGGACGCCCGGCGTGCTGCGCGGGGCGATCCTGCTGAGCCCCATGCTCCCCTTCGAGCCGGAAACGCTGCTCGACCTGCACGACACCGCGGTCTTCATCGGTGCGGGGCGCGCGGATCCGATCGCGCCCGCCGAGCAGGCGGAGCGTCTCGCCGAAGTGCTGCGCAGGGCAGGGGCGACCGTCACCCTGCACTGGACGCCGGGGGGACACGGGATCACGAAGGGGGAGGTGGATGCGGCTCGCGAGTGGATCTCGCAGTGCCTCACGGCGCATTGCGATCGCACGGAGTCGCATCCCGCCCAGTCGGGCTGAGAGCTGTGACAACAGTCACGCGCGAGTCACGGCACGAGCGTGAGACTGTCACACCTCCAATCCCTCCGTCGCCGTGGACTTCAACACCAACCCGTTCATCGTCATCTGGGAGACGACGCAGGCCTGCGACCTGGCATGCCTGCATTGCCGCGCGTCGGCGCAGCCCTCCCGCGATCCGCGTGAGCTGACTACCGCCGAGGCGCGGCAGCTCATGGACAGGATTCGCGAGATGCAGCCGCCGGCGTTCGTGCTCACCGGCGGTGACCCGCTCAAGCGGCCGGACACGATCCCGCTCGTGGAGTACGGCACGAGCATCGGCCTGCGGGTCGCCCTCACACCGTCGGGCACGTCGCTCATGACGCCCTCGGTGCTGGCGTCGCTCCGCGATGCCGGCCTGGCGCGGCTCGCGGTCAGCATCGATGGATCCAACGAGAAGGTGCACGACAGCTTTCGCGGCGTCTCCGGTTCATTCGCCTGGTCGGTGCGCATGCTGCGCGCGGCGCGCGAGCTCGGCTTGTCCACGCAGGTGAATACCACGGTCTCCCGCGACAACGTGGCCGACCTGAAGCCGCTCATCGCGCTGCTGAAGGAGCTCGGCATCGCGCTCTGGTCGGTGTTCGTCGTCGTGCCCACGGGCCGCGGTCATGCGGGCCAGCTGCCGACGGCCGAGGAGCTGGAAGCGGTGTTCGAGCGCTTGTACGAGCTGTCGCTCGCGTCGTCCTTCGACGTCAAGACCACGGCTGCGCCGCACTACCGCCGCGTGGTGCTCCAGCAGCAGCGCGCGGCGCGGCATGCAGACCGTGCGTTGCCCGCTCCGGTGCAGCACCAACGCGACGCCATCGGGCGGAGTCGCGGCGTGAACGACGGGAACGGCTTCGTGTTCGTGAGCCACCGCGGGGAGATCTACCCCTCCGGCTTCATGCCCGTGAGCGCCGGCAACGTGCGCACCGACGACCTGGCGACCATCTACCGCACGCATCCGCTCTTCGTCGCACTGCGTGACGCCGATCGCCTGGAAGGCAAGTGTGGCGCGTGCGAGTACCGCTGGGTGTGCGGCGGGTCGCGGTCGCGCGCCTTTGCGCTGACCGGCAACGCGCACGCCGCTGATCCACTCTGCGCCTATCTACCGCCGGCCTGGCTGCGCGCCGGGAACGCTGGCGTTCACGCTCCATCCAGAGACTCGCTCGCATGATCGGCATCACCACGCTCTACGCCGACCGCAACACGCCGTCGGATGGCCTCCGCTACGGCCGCCAGCGTCTCGAGGGCGTGCGCGTCGGCGACGTGATCACCCACGATCCTCCCGCGTCGGCTGCCGCACGGAAGCCGGTGGTCGTCTGGAATGTGGGGCGCCGCTGCAACCTGCACTGCGTGCACTGCTACTCGGACTCGGAGAACCGCACGTACGACGGGGAGCTCGACACCGAGGAAGGAAAGGCGCTCATCGACGACCTCGCCGATTTCGCGATTCCCGTGCTCCTGCTCTCCGGCGGCGAGCCGCTCATCCGTCCGGACCTGTTCGAGCTCATCGCGCACGCGCGCTCGCGTGGCCTGCGGCTCACGCTCTCCACCAACGGCACGCTCATCACCTCCGACGTCGCGGAGCGGCTGCGCACGCACGAGGTGAGCTACGTCGGCATCTCGCTCGACGGCATCGGCGCGACGAACGACCGCTTCCGCGGCCACAAGGGCGCGTTCGACGAGGCGATGGCCGGCTTCCGGCACTGCAAGGCCGTCGACCAGCGCGTCGGACTCCGCATGACGCTCACGAAGCGCAATTGCCAGGACCTCGACAGCATCTTCGACTTCATCGAAGCCGAAGAGATCGACCGCGCCTGCTTCTACCATCTCGTCTACAGCGGACGCGGTCGCAGCACGGACGAGCTCACGCCCGACGTCGCCCGCGCGGCCGTCGACACGATCCTCCGGCGGACGCGCGACTTCGCCGAGCGTGGCCTCCGCAAGGAGATCTTCACCGTCGACAACCACGCCGACGGTCCGTACCTCTACCTCAAGCTGTTGCAGGAGGATCCGGCGCGCGCGGCCGAAGTCCTCGCGCTGCTCCGCTGGAACGGCGGCGGGCTGCACAGCTCGGGCGTCGGGATCGCGGACATCGACTTCCTCGGCAACGTACATCCCGACCAGTTCTGGATGCAGCACACGCTCGGCAACGTGAAGCAGCGTCCGTTCAGCGAGATCTGGCAGGACCTGTCCGATCCGATCCTCGCCGGCCTGCGCGACCGCGCGCCGCTGCTGAAAGGACGGTGCGGTGCGTGTCGGTGGAAGGACGTCTGCGGCGGAAGCTTCCGCGTGCGCGCGCTCCAGGTGCACGGCGATCCGTGGGCCGAGGATCCCGGCTGCTATCTCACCGACGAGGAATGCGGCATCACGGCGCGCGCCGAGCCGGCCTCGAGGAGCTCGAGCGCCGACGTGACCGCGCTCGCGGTGGCGACATCCGCGGGCGACTGAGGAGTGCTGGACGGGCTGTCGCCATCCGCGTACGCGTGGTCGTTTCGCCTCGCCGTCTTCGCCCACGTCGCCGCGGTCGTCGTCTGGTTCGGCGC
>DASUXT010000210.1:0-6921 GCA_036377775.1 Gemmatimonadaceae bacterium
CCGTCGGGATTGAGCGACGGCACCAGCATCACCACGGTGTTCTTCCGGATCGCCTGCGATTCGGCATCCTCGCCGGCAACGAGCCTGTATGCCAGGTCCAGCGGCGTGAGGATGCCGCCGACTTCCGTGGAATGGATGCTCGACGTCACGAGCACGACGACCTTGCCGTCGCGCAGGAGTGCGGCGCGCTGGGCCGCTGTCGTGAGGCGCGGGTCGGCGAGCTTTCGGGCGTCGTCGCGCAGCTTGCCGAGGTTGGCAATCGTCGCCGGATCGCCGATGAACGCGGCGATGAACGGCCGGTCGAGGGTGGTCCTGCCGAGCGTGTGGACCTGGATGCGCGGCGAGGCGGCGTCGAGGGCGGCAAAGTAGTCGGTGACCTGCTTCCAGGTGGGAAGCTTGCGGTCGGTGCCGGGCACGAAGCCGATGACGGAGGCCGGCGTAGGCACGGCGCGCGCCTGGGCGCGGGCGACGAGCGGGAAGGCGAGGACGGCCGCGCCGAAGAGGGCGGCGGTCGAGCGAACGCGCATGGATGGGCTCGGGGAGGAGGTCGCCCTGACTACGCTCCTCCTCCCCCGCGCGTTGAGCCGTTACGGCGTGTTCTGCTTGTGCTCGAGGCTCTCGCGCACCCAGCCGGCGAGGCCACGCGCGCCACCGAACTGCTTGGTGGAGAGCACGGCGCCCGTCTGCGCGTCGACGATCACCTTGGAGTACGTCTTCTTCCCGTTGGGGATGATGGCGATCTCGTACTCGGCGCGGTTGCCGCTCATGTTCATCTCGCCAGAGCCGATCTGGCCGGGCACGGCGCACAGCGCGACCCGCTTCGCCTGGTCGGGCGAGATCATCGTGGCCGGGTCGTACATGTCCGTCTTCATCTGGACGTTCGCGGCCTCGCCGAGATCCATGCTGCTGCAGGAGGACGGAGCGCGGAACCAGTAGCCGCCAGCGCGCGCCGCGGCGATGTCCGCCGAATCGGCGGCGGAGGGGGTGAGGTACACGTCACCGCCCGACGTCATCTGCATGTCCTTGTGGACCGGAATGCGCTGGTCACTGGTCGCCTGGGCCTGGGCGGCGCCGCCGACCAGGAGGAGAGTCACCGTCAAGTTCAGCCATCTCTTCATCATGCTTCACCTCGTTGCATCGGTTTCGGTGGGTTCGCCCTCGCGGGCGATACAGCACCCTGTTCCATAGCAACGCGCGTGCACGCGAGCAGCCGCACGCGGTGTTATCCGCGGTTTTCTCGCGGCTGACGTCGCTTCAGGACGTCAGCCGCGTACTCAGCAGCACGCGAGTGTGCGCCGCGTCACCGTTCCTTCACGCGATACTTGTCGAGGATGGCGCGCACCTTGTCGAGCGGCAGCGCGTCCATGGTGCGGCCGCGGTAGGTCACGGGCGTTGCCATGAACATCGAGTTGTAGATGGCCTCCTCGGTGGCCTCGATCACCGCCTCGAACAACGGCGACACGTCTTCGTTCTGGAGCTCGCTTCCCTGGCGCAGCACGACGGCGGCACCGGCAGGTGAGACGTTCGCCAACGGCCTCCGCAGCTCCGGCGCGGTGGAGAAGGCGATGGCGAAGTCACCCGAGCCATTGGAGAAGCTGGATCCGGTGCGCGCGAGGCCGGCCATGGCGCGCGCAGCGAGACGCCGCAGGTTGCGCTCGCCGATCGGCGCATCGGTGGCGACGACGATCATGCACGACCCGTCTCCGCGCGATCCCTCCACCGCCTCTCGATAGGCGTACTTCCCGAGCTCCTTCCCCACGGGCGCACCGAGTACCTGCAGCACGCCGCCGAAGTTGGTCTGGACGAGGACACCAACCGTGTAGCCGCCGAGCGACTTGGGGAGCACGCGCGAGGAGGTGCCGATGCCGCCCTTCCAGCTGAACGCGACGGTACCTGCTCCCGCGCCGACACTTCCTTCAGCGACCGGTCCCGACGTCGCATTCGCGAGCGCCGCGTGGACGTCGGCGCGCGTGATGGGACGGGAGCGGATGTCGTTCAACCCACCGTCGTTGGTCTCGCCGACCACCGGATTGATGGAGCGAACGCGCTCCATTCCCGGCATCTCGAGCAGCTCGGCGACGAGGCCATCGGCGGCGCGCCACACGCAGAGAGTGCAGGTGAGGAGAATCGGCGTCTCGAGCTCGCCGAGCTCCTCCACCTGCGTGGATCCGACCAGCTTGCCGAACGCGTTTCCCACGTGCACCGCAGCGGGCACGCGATCGCCGAAGATATTTCCGCCGTGCGGAAGAATGGCGGTGATGCCGGTGTGGATCGAGTCACCGGAGCTGATCGTCACCTGCCCTACCTTCACGCCGGCGACGTCGGTGATGGCGTTGAGTCGTCCAGGCGCGAAGATGCCCGGAGCGACGCCGAGGTCGCGGGCGCGCACGCGACCCGATTGGGCGGATGCGGGGAGCGCAGTCAGGCAAAGGAGGACGGCGGCACAGTAGCGCATGATGAGATCTCGAGTGACGGTGAGGCGTGGATCACGAATAGACAGTGATTCCGGCGACAAAGGCCGGAGACTTGCACACCCGCGTGCCGCTTCGTCCGCGACGCCACATCGCGGACGTTGCCTGGGATGCAGGGCTACCCACTATGCGGTGCGGACAGGGAGGAAGAGGCGATGAGACCGATGAGAGCAGTGTCGGCAGCGGCCGGGCTACTCATGCTCGGCGCGACTGCGCAGGCGCAGGTGTTCAACGGCGGTATCCCAGCCGGATATACCTGTGCTGGCGTATGCAGTACGGCAACCACCCCCGACGGAAGCATCGCTGCAGTGCCCACGGGGTCGAGTCGGGTCGGCTACGTGACGACGGCCGGGAGTGACAACTTCGCCAATCCGCTGGGCATCGCGGGCAGCACGAACGGCTCGCAGCTCCTCTCCAGTCCCTTCGTGGGGACGGCCGGTCAGAACCTTTCATTCTTCTTCAACTTCATCACGTCGGACGGGACGAGCACCTACACCGATTACGCCTACGTCCAGCTCATCGGACTCGCGAGCGGAACAACGACGCTGTTCACGGCGCGCACGAATCCGTCGGGGAGCACCGTACCGGGGTTCGGGCTGCCGGGCATCGCTCCGGGCGTCGTGATCAGTCCATATCCGGTCGGCGTGACGCCGGGCGCGACCTTCTTCTCGGGTCTCGGTAGCTCCAGCGGCGACTGCTATCACGGACCAGGGGCCGGCTGTGGCGACACCGGGTGGATCCAGGCGTCACTGAACCTCGCAGCGAACGACACCTACCAGATCATGTTCGGCGTCAATAACGAAAGCGATACCGCCTACGACACGGCGCTCCTCTTCGATTTCGGCGCGGGTGAGGGCGGCGTGCCGGAGGTTCCACCACCGACGACCGTCCCCGAGCCGGCGAGCCTCGTCCTGCTCGGCACGGGCCTGATCGGCGTGTTCGGCATTGCCCGCCGGAAGCGCAACGTGGCCTGATTGCCTCGCTTCACCGACGGGACGCGGGGGCGCCGAACTCTCGTTCGGCGCCCCCGCGTGCATACTCGCTCTTGACGGCGACCCGCTCGCGGCCCTATCGTGACCCCATGACCTCCGCGCAGCACTACTCCTACGTCTTCTCGTATTACTACGGCCGTCCCGCGACGGGCCGGAGTTGGAGACGTATGCGCGACTGAGGCAGCAAGCACTCGACGCACTGCGACACCAACGGCCCGTGGATCTCCACGGGCCGTTTTTCGTTCGCGCCACCTCCTTCACGCCAGGTCTCATCCCATGATCATCATCACCCGCCCCGACATCTCCGACGCCGAGCTCGATCACATCCGGGAACGGGTGGAGTCGGTCGGCCTGCATACTCACCTCTCGCGCGGCGAACAGCGGACGATCATCGGCTGCATCGGCGACGAGGCGCGGCTTGCCGAGGTTCCACTCAAGTCGCTCGCGGGCGTGGAGTCGGTGATGCCGGTGCTCAAGCCGTACAAGCGCGCGTCGCGCGAGTTCAGCGTGAACCGCACCGTCGTGCGCGTGGGGGAGCACGCCACCATCGGCGGCGAGTCCATCACCGTGATCGCCGGCCCCTGCTCCGTGGAAGGTCGGGACATGCTGCGCGACACCGCCGTCGCCGTGCGCGAGGCCGGCGCAACGGTGCTGCGCGGCGGCGCGTTCAAGCCGCGCTCGTCGCCATACAGCTTCCAGGGGCTGGGCCGCGAGGCGCTTGGCCTGCTCGCCGAGGCGCGAGTGAGCGAGGGGCTGCCGGTGGTGACCGAAGTGCTCGACACGCGCGACGTGGACCTCGTGGCGGCGCACGCCGACATGCTCCAGGTGGGCGCGCGCAACATGCAGAACTTCGCCCTCCTCGCCGAGCTCGGACGGGTACAGCGGCCCGTGCTGCTCAAGCGCGGGCTGTCGGCCACCATCACCGAACTGCTGATGGCCGCGGAGTACATCATGGCACACGGCAACGCGAATGTGGTGCTGTGCGAGCGCGGCATCCGCACTTTCGAGCGGGCGACCCGCAACACCCTCGACGTGTCGGCCATTCCAGTGCTGAAGCGCGAGACGCACCTGCCGGTGATCGTGGATCCGAGCCACGCTGGCGGCGACGCGGATCTCGTCGCGCCCCTCGCCTTCGCGGGCATTGCGGCGGGAGCGGATGGACTGATCGTGGAGGTCCACCCGAACCCGGAGTGCGCGCTGTCCGACGGCGACCAGTCGCTCACCCTGCCGGCGTTCGCGGCGATGATGAGCCGAATTGGCGCGTTCGCCACCGCGGCCGGGCGCTCGATGGCGACGCCGGCACGCACGCCACGCTCCAGAGCGTTCGCGGGGACCGCGGCATGAGCGACGCGAACGGAGGCGATGACACCGACGAGCTCACCACGCTGCGTCGCGCGATCGAGGAGATCGACCGCCAGATCATCACGCTGATCGGCGAGCGACTGGCACTGGCGCAGCGCACCGGCGACATCAAGCGGGAAGCCGGCCGTCCCATCCTCGACGCGGCACGCGAGGCCGAGGTGATCCGGCGCGCCGTGAACGCCGCGCGCGAGCTTGGCGTGCCGCAGGAGGCGACCCGCGAGATCTTCTGGCGCATCGTCGGGATGTCGCGCGGCGTGCAGGAGGGAGGCGACGCCCCGTGATTGCCGACTCGACAGTCGCCATCCTCGGGCTCGGCCTGATCGGCGGATCGCTCGCTCGTGCGGTGTCGGCACGCGGCGCGCGGGTGCTTGGCGACGACCGCAATGTGGCCCATCTCGATGACGCGATGCAGGCGGGCGTCGTTCACGAGTCGCTTGGACGCGACCTGGCGGGGATCGAGGAGGCCGATGTCGTGGTGCTCGCGATGCCGGTCGACGCCACCTGCCTCGCGCTTCCAGTGCTTGCACGTCGCGCCACGAGGGCGCGGCTGCTGATGGACGTCGCGAGCACGAAGCGCAGCGTGGTGAGGTGCGCCGAGGAGGCGGGTGTGGGTGCGCGATTCGTGGGCGCGCATCCACTCGCTGGGAGCCATCGTTCCGGCTTCGGGGCCGGGCGTGCCTGCCTCTTCACCGGCGCGCGGGTGTTCCTCTGCCCGGCGACCTCCACGACCCCGACCGCCCTCCGCTCCGCTGAGCGGTTCTGGGGTGAGCTCGATGCGTGCACGGAGGCGCTCGATGCGGGAGTGCACGACGACGAGATGGCGTGGCGCAGCCACCTGCCGCACTTCATGGCCAGCGCACTGGCGTGCACGCTCGACGACGCCGGCATCCCACGCTCCACGCTCGGCCCCGGCGGACGCGACATGAGCCGCCTCGCCGGCAGCTCCACCGCCATGTGGAGCGCGATCGCCGCGGACAATGCCGAGGCGATCACGACGGCACTGCTGGCGTATGAGGAGAAGTTGCGTGAGTTCCGGGATGCGATCGCTGGCCGCAATGTATCCGCGATGAGATCGCTGCTCGACGCGGGGCGGGAGTGGTTCGAGGCATCGTGACCTGAATTGATTGGAACGGTATCGGGAGCCTCCGTTGTGCATGGAGCCTTCTTCCCAAAGGAGAGAATCCTGCCGTTTCGTAGTGAAGATCCGGCCGTTTCGGTTCCCCCCGCTGTTGCAGTCCAATCCCAGGTGCACCATTACCTTTGACCGCATGACATCCAGCACTTCGGCGGGACCGGCGTTGCGGGTGGCGGGGCTGCGGAAGGCCTATGGCGACGTGGTCGCGGTGGATGGGCTCGACCTCGCCGTGGCGCGCGGGGAGTGCTTCGGGCTCCTCGGACCGAACGGCGCGGGAAAGACGACGACGATCGAGATCTGCGAGGGGCTCACCGATCCCGATGCGGGCGACGTCGAGGTACTCGGGCGAGACTGGCGCACCGACGAGCGTGCACTGCGTGAGCGCCTCGGCATCCAGCTCCAGGAGACGCAGCTCTCGGACAAGCTGACGGTAAGCGAGACAGTGACCCTCTTCCGCAGCTTCTACGAGCGCGGCCGGCAGGTGGACGAGGTGATCGACGTCGTGCAACTCGGCGAGAAGCGCAACGCGCGCGTCGGGAAGCTCAGCGGCGGGCAGAAGCAGCGGCTCGCCCTCGCCTGCGCGATCGTCGGCGACCCCGAGCTGCTCTTCCTCGACGAGCCCACCACGGGCCTCGACCCGCAGTCGCGCCGGCAGCTCTGGGACCTGATCGTCGAGCTGCGCGCGAGCGGGCGGAGCATAGTGCTCACCACCCACTACATGGACGAGGCGGAGAAGCTGTGCGACCGGGTGGCGATCGTGGACCACGGTCACGTGATCGCCCTCGGCACGCCGCGCGAGCTGATCGCGTCGCTGGGTGCGGAGCACGTGGTGGAGTTCACCACGGTGGACTCGCCACCGGACGCGCTGGATGCCGAGTCGCTGCGGCGGCTGGACGGCGTGCGTGCCGCGCGCGAGCACGAGGGACGGTGGACGCTGGAGGTGGTGGGGCTGGCGCGCGCC
>DASUXT010000211.1:0-19621 GCA_036377775.1 Gemmatimonadaceae bacterium
GAAGTAGTCATTCGCCGTGATGAGGGGAGTAAGGGAATGGCCACCGAATCCCATCAGCCAGGGCAGCGAAAGGGGGATCACGACGAAGTACGCGAGTGCGGCGCCCGCCAGGAAAAGACCCACCCCACCCGCGAGAACGGCGAGCGTGAGTCGTCTCTCGTGCCGGTGCAGTGCCGGCGCGAGAAAGAGCCATGCCTGCCAGATCACCCAGGGAGCAGCCAGCACTGCGCCCAGCCACATTGCAGCGTTGACGGTCAGGGAGAAGCCTTCACTGGGGTGGGTATAGTACAGCTCGTGCGTCGGGAGGAGCGGCAGGACGGGTCTCGCGAGCAATCCTACGAGATCGAACTTCAGGGTGACGAAGAACCCAATGGCGAACCCGATCATCAGGCCAGCGAGCGACCAGATGATGCGCCAGCGAAGTTCCTCGAGATGGTCGAGGAACGGCATCTCACCCGCGTGTGAGGGTTCCGGGTTTCTCATGGTCGACACCGTGGCCAGGCCATCGTGCAGCGGTGATGCACCTGAATCTGGAGTAGAGAGCAGTGCCGGGCCATTACGCCCTGGGCAACTGAGGAGCGGCAAACGGCAGCGTTTCCCCAAGGCAGGCGCCGCCGGCGAGCGTTCCTGGATTCCCGCCATGCGACCTTCGGTGCGACGGACGACCGATGATTTGCGCCTCGAGCGCCGAGCTTCATCGCGAACATCGGCTCATCGAATCGCTCGTCCGTGCCGATACTGGGTGGGAGCCATGTTCGGCTCCATGGCGTTCGGGACTTGACCACGGACACGACGTGCGGCACAGCGAAGCGAGGCAAGGCACAGGCGACAGCATGGACGGTGTGGGGCCCCGCCGGGCGACGATTCTGCTCGTGGACGACGAGCCGATGCTGGCCGAGGCGTTCCGCCGCGTGCTCGTGAGCGCCGGATTCGACGTCCGGGTCTGCCGCACCGCGATGGACGCACTGCTCCTCCTGCAGGCCGGAGCGCCATCGATCGACCTCGTGCTGAGCGACGTACAGCTGCCGGTGATGACCGGTGACCGGCTGGCCCGCGAGATCAGGCGTGCCTGTCCGGGGCTTCCCGTCGTGCTGATGACCGGCTTCAGCACGACGGTCACCAGGGAGAATGCGCACCTCATCGGCGTGGTGACCGTGCTCCAGAAGCCCGTGCCGCCGGGTCTCCTCGTGGCTGCGATCCGGAACGCGATCCGCGGCGCGGCGGAAGAGGAATCCTGCCTTGTGACCTGAGCCGGGAGCGGATCTTGGTATCTCACACGTCGACGGAACGGGACGAGGCGCTCGACGCACCATCCGAGCGGGATGAGCAATTCCAGGCGCTCCTTCAGGCGTTGCTCCCCGAGGTCCGGCGTCGCCACGCCGGGTATACCGACGAGCGCCTGTTCGAGACCGCCATCCATCTCGCGGCGTATCGCATGTGGGTCGACGCCGGCACGGAGCCCGGGCCGGACGGCGCCGCGTGAACGGAACGCAAGCATGAGCGAGGGGAGGCCGGCATGAGTTCAACGATGACAGCCGAAGATGGAACGCGCGCTCCGGACGCTGCGACTGCACTTCCGGTCCGCGTGCTCATCGTGGATGACGACGACAGCGTGCGGACGGCGCTGCTTCGGGTCCTGCAGCGCGGCGGATTTGTCTGCCGCGACGCCGCCTCGGGGGCGCTGGCGCTCGAGCTGCTCGGCAGCGAACGATTCGACGTCCTGATGACCGACGTGCACATGCCGGGCATGAGCGGGGTGGAGCTCGTGCCGCGGGCGCGCATCCTCGATGAGGACCTCGCCATCCTGATGCTCAGCGGCGTGAACGAGGTCGCCTTCGCCACCGAGGCGATGAAGCTCGGCGCGCTCGACTACCTGGTGAAGCCCGCGTCGCCGGACCAGCTCATGGCGGCACTCACGGCGGCACTGCACCGGCGGTCGCTGGACATGGAGCGCCGCCGCGTGGAACGCGTGATCCGCGAGGAAGTCGAGCTGCGGACGGCGGACCTCCAGCGCGAGAAGCGTTCGCTGCGCACGCTGACGGTGAACGTCGTGCAGACGCTGGTCAACGCGATGGAGGCCAAGGACATCTATCTGCGCGGCCACTCCATCCGCGTCGCCGACCTGGCGGCCGCCACCGCAGAGGAGATGGGACTCGACGCCGACACCGTGGAGCTGATCCGGGTGGCCGGCCACCTGCACGACGTGGGCAAGATGGGAATCCGCGAGGAGATCCTCAACAAGCCCGGACCACTCACGCCGGACGAGTTCGCGCACGTCAGGGAGCACGTGCGCATCGGCATGGCCATTCTCGAGCCGCTGCGACATCTGGGGCCGGCACTCGAGTACGTCCACGACCACCACGAGAACATGGACGGCAGCGGCTATCCGCGCGGCCTCGCCGGCGTGGCGATCTCCGTCGGCGGGCGCGTGCTCGCCGCGGCGGATGCATTCGATGCGATGCGGTCGAAGCGCGCCTATCGCGGCAGCATGTCCCAGATGGAGACGCTGGCGGTGCTGCGGGAGCAGGTGGGGATCAAGCTCGATGGCCGGGTGCTGCAGGCACTCGAGCGGGTCGTGACACGGAACCTTGCCCTCACCTACCTCGACGACACGACGGCATAGCCACCTGCTGCCGGGTGGGACCGGATCGCGATGAGTCAAGAAAAATCTGTTTCCAGCAGTGGATTCGTTCGTCCCGGAATCATGATTCGAATGACCCGATCGCTGGGGGTGCGCCTCCCGCTGTTGATCGTCGTCCTCCTCGGCGCCATCGCCGGCGGTAGCGCCTGGTTCACCTATCACGACCTTTCCCGGACGCTCGAGCGCGCCGCAGGCGCGCGGGCAGAGCGCGCCAGCGCGCGGCTCCTGTCCATGCTCACCGAGTCGGTGGACCGGATCCGCGCCGACGCGCGACGCACGGCACGCGACGAGGCGCTCGCGCGGGCGATCACGATCAGGAATACCGAAACGCTCGAGGCGGCGCGGCAGGCGATGTCGGAGGGCATCGCCGCGGCCAATGGTGGCTCGCGTTCGCTCTGGACGCATGGATGCGAACCGGTGCTCGACGTGGAGCTGGACAGCGTCGCCGTCCCCGTTCAGGCGTGCCCGGTGGCGCAGCATCTCGCGCCCCTCGCCCGCGATGGAAGCTGGGGGGTCTGGATGCAGCCCCTCGTGCGGCACGGAGCGACGGTCGGCTACGAGGCGATCGCGCCGGTGGTGGGGAAATCGGGGGACACGCTCGGCTATTTCGTCGAGCGGCGGATGCTGCGGAACGCGAGCACCGGTCGCGCCATCGGGGAGCTGATCGGGCGGGACGTGCAGGTACTCCTCGGCAACGCCTCGGGCCCGGCACTCTGGACCGACCTGTCGCGCCCGGTGGAGGGCCCGGCGATCGGCGACGAGCGCGACCGCTGGTCGTATTATCGGGGACCCGACGGGTCACGCCTGATCGGCGTCGCCCGCAACGTGCCGCACACGCCGTGGGTGGTGATGGTGACGCTGCCCCGGGCGAACGTGCTCGAGCCGGTGTACGCGACGATGCGCCAGCTGGGGGTGGTGGTGCTGCTGGCGCTCGTGGCCGGGCTGGCCGGCGCATGGCTGATCGGTCGCCACGTCACCTCGCCGCTCCGTGAGATCGCCGGGGTGGCCGATGCGATGGCCAAGGGTGAGTACGACCGGCGGGTCGAGCTCAGGCGCGAGGACGAGATCGGGGAGCTCGTGTCGTCGTTCAACAACATGGCCTCCCAGGTGGAACAGGCGTCGGAAGAGCTCCGCGCGCAGGCGGTGGAGCTCGAGCTGCAGGCGCAGGAGTCACAGGATCTCGCGCACGAGCTGGAGCTGTCGACCCAGGAGTTGACGGAAGCGCTGGAAGAGGCCACCATGGCCCGGCGCGATTCCACGAACGCCCAGTCACTTCTCGACGAGGTGATGATGCAGGCGCCGGTCGGGATCGCCGTCTTCGACCGGGAGATGCGCTACGTGCGGCTCAACCAGGTCGTGGCCGACATCCATGGAGCATCCATTCGCGAGCATTATGGCAAGCGGCCAGGCGAGATCCACCCGGCGCTCGGCGAGCTGAAGGAGCCACTGCTGAAGCGCGTGCTGTCCACGGGCGAGAAGGTACTGGAGCAGCGGCTGTCGGCCACGCTCGGTGACGGTGCCGAGCGACACTGGCTGGCCAGCTGCTTCCCGATCCGGGACGCATCCGGCGAGGTGACGGGCGTCGGCGCGATGCTCGTGGACACGACGGAGCAGCGCGCGCTGGAAGCGCAGTTTCTCCAGGCGCAGAAGATGGAGGCCGTCGGACGATTGGCCGGCGGCGTGGCCCACGACTTCAACAACCTGCTCACCGTCATCACGAGCTACAGCACGATGGCTCTCGGTTCGCTGCGGCCGCACGATCCGCTGCGCGAGGACATGACGGAAATCCGGGATGCGGCTGCGCGCGCGGCGCGCCTCACCCAGCAGCTCCTCGCGTTCAGCCGCAAGCAGGTGATGAAGCCGCAGGTGCTCAACCTGAGCCGGATGGCGGCGGACATGGAGCAGATGCTCAGGCGTCTGATCGGCGAGGACGTCGCCCTCGATCTGCGTCTCGCCGACGACCTCGGCGCGGTTCTGGCCGATCCGGGGCAGATCGAGCAGGTGATCATGAACCTCGTCGTGAACGCGCGCGACGCCATGCCCGGCGGCGGGCGCGTCGTGATCGAGACGCAGAACGTGGATTTCTCCACCGAGCTGTCGATGGCCGAGCTGGGCCGTCCGGCCGGCCAGTACGTGCAGCTCTCGGTGACGGACACCGGCACGGGGATGAGTCCGGAAACGCAGGCCAACCTGTTCGAGCCCTTCTTCACGACGAAGGAGGCGGGGAAGGGGACGGGACTGGGACTCTCCACCGTGTATGGCATCGTGAAGCAGTCGGGCGCCGACATCCACGTGCGCTCGGAGTTGGGGCGTGGCACCACCTTCCGCGTGTTCTTCCCCCGGGTCGAGGAGGGAGTGCCGGCCCCCGTGTCGGCGGCGCGCGTGAAGAGTCTCGCCACGGCGCCGGTGGAGACCATTCTCCTCGTGGAGGACGACGAGCCCCTCCGACACCTCGCGGGTCGCGTGCTGCGTGAGGCCGGCTACACGGTGCTCGACTCGCGGACGGCGACTGACGCCGTGCTGCTTGGCACGCATCACGATGGACCGATCGACCTGCTGCTCACCGACGTGGTGATGCCGCAGATGAGCGGCCGCACCGTGGCGGAGCTGCTGACGAAGCAGCGGCCGGCGCTGCGCGTGCTCTACATGTCGGGCTACACCGACGACATGGTGGTAAAGCGCGGCGTGCTGGCGACGGAGACGCAGTTCCTGCAGAAGCCGTTCACCCCGGAGCAGCTCCTGCAACAGGTGCGCGCAGTGCTCGAGCGGACCACCACCCCCGCCGCATGACCAGCGTCGTCGTGCGCGAGAGGCTCCGCCCGGGAGTCCCCTGGTGAGCCGGTCGCTGCTGCTGATCGAGGACGACGCGTCGGTCCTCGCCGTGCTCCATCAGTTCTTCACGCGGAAGGGATGGACCGTCGCACGGGCCACCGATGGGCGAATGGGCGTGGAGTCGTACGAGCGCGACCGGCCGTCGATCGTCATCGTCGACCTCGACATGCCCGGGCTGTCCGGACTGCAGGTGCTGCAGATCCTGCGGGCCCGTGATCCGGATGCTACGGTACTGATCCTGACCGGCCACGGTGACGTGGCGGCGGCGGTGGAGGCGATGCAGGCGGGCGCGGAAAACTTCCTCACCAAGCCGATCGATCTGTCGCTGCTCGTGGCGGCGACCGACCGTGCCGCCGAGAAGGCCGAGCTGAAGCGTCGCGCACGATTCTTCGCCGAACAGCAGCGCGGAGCGGTGGGCGACCTGGAATCGATCGGGCACTCGCCCCGCATGCAGGACCTGCGGCGGGAGATCGAGCTGCTCGCACCCGGCAACGCTCCCATCCTGCTCTCCGGCGAAACGGGCTCGGGGAAGGGGTGGGCGGCGAAGCTCATCCATGGTGCGTCGCCCCGCCGGACCGCGCCGTTCGTGGAGGTGAACTGCGCCGGCCTGTCGGCAACGTTCCTGGACAGCGAGCTGTTCGGCCACGAGAAGGGTGCGTACACGGACGCCAAGAACCAGAAGCTAGGCCTCTTCGAGATTGCGGACGGCGGTACGCTCTTTCTCGACGAGATCGGCGACCTCGCGCCGGAGCTGCAGCCAAAGCTGCTCAAGGTGCTGGAATCGCAGCGCTTTCGTCGGCTGGGAGGCACGCGAGAGATCGAGGTGGACGTGCGCCTCGTCGCGGCCACGCACCGCGACCTCGAAGCCGCGGTGCGTGAGGGGCGCTTCCGCCAGGACCTGTTCTACCGGCTTGCCGTGCTCCCGGTGCACCTGCCGCCACTGCGCGAGCGCGGGCGGGAGGAGATCGTCGCGCTCGCGATGCGACTGCTGACCGACCTGCGGGCGAAGGTCGGTCGCGGACCGTCGCGCTTCTCGCCCGAGGCGCTCGCCCTGCTGGTGCAGTACCCGTGGCCGGGCAACATCCGCGAGCTGCGCAACATGCTCGAGCGCGTCCTCCTCCTCGCGGCCCATGCGGATGAGCTGCGCCCCGAGCACCTCCCCGCCGAGCTGCGCGGCGGAGAGCCCGGGGAGGGCGAGGTGGCCGGCGAGGACCTCTCCCTGGAGGCCGTGGAGCGGCAACACATCACGCGAGTCCTGCTGCGTTCGGATGGAAACCGGGCAGCGGCGGCCCGCATCCTCGGGATCACGCGAGCCACCCTGTACAAGCGACTCAGGGACTACGGTCTGGAGGTGCTGGACCGTCCGTGATCATGGCTGGCGGCCAGCGTCAGCCGCGCTATCCCGCCAGTCCCTGCTCCACCTCGAACGGCGAGAGCCGTGCGACCTGGCTCGCGGCGCTCCGGGCGTGCCTTCCATCCAATCGGAGGCGAGCGCGCGGCCACGGTTCGGCCACGGACGTGGTGACGGGGTGGACGAGGAACCGGCTCTCATAGCCCTGCAGGATGGCTGCGGGAGAGGGCAGGTCACCACCAGCTCCGCCGACGATGGAGAGCACGTCGAGCTGGCAGGGGCCGGGCCGCTGCTCGGCGCCCGGGAGGCCGCGCGTGGCGGCGCGGTCCAGTGCAGAGAAGAGCAACGCGAGCGAGCGAAGGTCCGGTGCGTGGATACGGAGGGCGCCGAGCAGCACAACGCCCGCCCTCACCCGGCACGGCACCGGAGTCCCGGCGGCCATGCCGTTCGAGGCCGCTCCCCATCGTCGCTGCAGGGAGATGAGATCGGTGATCTCGACGCGCGGCAGGCCGCGCGAGTCGGGGCCGAACAGGCCGCGCTGCAACCGTTCCCCGTGGGACCCGAGCCCGAGGATGGTGGAGCGTACCGCCTGGGCGAGGACCGATCCGTCCACGAGGAAGCGCTCGGCGGGTGCCTGATCCGCAGCCGGGATGATGCCCAGCTCGGGCTCGAGCGCTCGCCTCCCGTCGATTGTACGAAGCGTCAGCAGCTGGATGATCACGCCCAGCTCCGCGAGCTCGGGTGGAGGGGGCGTGGTGCGGTCTGCATCGGCCGAGCAAGGGAGCCGGTCGAGGAAGGTTCCGGTGGCGGCGAGTGAGGTGAGCGTGCCGGCAGGACGTGGCCGGAAGGTCGTTTCCCGAAGATGGTATCGGGTTGACATGGAGTACGGAGCGCGTGGGATGATGACGGTGCGGTTGACCGTGGATTCCCAAGGCGAGTGGCGTGCCCGCGGCGGGCTGAGCCGCATGTCATTGTGTGACAAGCGGATGCGATGACACTGCAGCCGATGGCGGGGGAAATGGGTGTTCACTTCGCCGCATTCGACGCACAGGGATGTGCATTTCCTGAACACATCGCGGCAGCTGGCCCGCGAGCGCTCTGATGGCACAAGTGCAGGTGTTGCAGCCGTTTAGGCGATTTCGGCTCGAAGGCATGGCTCTCGCCTGAGGGGGAACCGAGCTCGACGCGCGTCGTGTCGAGCGGCGCCGGCCACCGTGGCTGGCGCACGCCCTCTTCCCCACGGATTCCATGCGCATCACCAAATCGCTTCTTGCCGCTGCTCTTTTCGTTGCGGGTACCGCCCAGCTGTCGCAGGCCCAGGAGCTGGCCAGCACCGACCAGACGGTCAACATGAGTGTGTCCGCGATCAACCAGCTCAGCTTCGCCGCCTCGGTGACGCTGACGGTCAGCACGGGTGTCATCGGGACCAACGCGCTGACGCCGGCGACGGCGTCGTCCACCTACGGCATCATCTCGAACGTGGACAGCGTCAGCGTCGCCAAGATCTCCGCCACGCTCGACACGGACATGCCCGCCGGTTCGTCGCTCGAGGTGAGCCTCGATGCGCCGACGACCGTGACCGGTGCGGTGTCGGCGGGCAAGCTCGCGCTGAGCACGACCTCCGTGGATCTCGTGACGAGCATCCCGGCGGTGAACGAATCGGGCATCCCCCTGACCTACACCTTCACGGCCGACGTCAACACGCCGGCGTCGCTGTCGCGCACGGTGCACTACGTCCTGACGCAGGGCGCTTGATCCCTCCTCGTCACGGCGCGCAGGGAGGGGACGACGGCAATGTCGTTCCCTCCCTGCGCCCGCCGCACCTGTTCCTCCCTCCCCAGCAGGTCTTCCCGACAATGCCCCGATTCCTCAGGCCGCGCGCGATTGCCGCGGCGCTCGTGCTTGCCCCGGCACTCGTTCCCGCGCTTGCGCCCGCGGCTGCGCAGGTGACGGTGCTCACTCCATCCGTGATGGAGCGGACAGCGGCTCGCGGCGCCCGCTACGAGAGCAGCATCATCGTCCGCAATTCCACGCCGGTCGTGCAGGTGGTGACGGCGCGGGTGGCGGACTACTCCTTCCAGGCGGACGGCACGAGCCGCTATGACGAGCCGGGCACGCATCCGCGGTCCAACGCCGCCTGGCTCACGCTCGCGCCACGCACGATCGAGGTGCCGCCGAACCAGACGGTGAGCCTCGCCTTCTCGGTGCAGGTGCCGCAGGGCGCCGAGCTCGCGGGCAGCTACTCGAGCATGGTGCTGGTCATGGGCAAGCCACGGCAGCAGGCGAGCCTCGCCGTCGGTCACGGGCGTGCCAACGCGGGGATCCGGTCGGACCTCAGCTACGGCATCCAGGTGGTCACGCACCTCGATGGCCCCGCGCAGGCGCGCTTCGGCATGGACCAGATCGTCGCGTCGAATGCCGGTGACTCCGACAGGGCACTCGCCTTCACCGTGCGGAATACCGGCGAGCGCGCGCAGCGACCGGTCGTGTCGCTCGAGCTCTACACGGAGGATGGACGGCTCGTCACCACGCAGCGGTCGCAGCGTGGCCTGATCTATCCCGGCTCCAGCGTGCGCCAGACGTTCGCCCTCCGCGCGGTGCCCAAGGGCAGCTATCGCGCACTCCTGCAGGTGGATACCGGCGACGACGTGTTCGCCCTGCCGACCGCGGTGCGCTTCTAGGCACGCGCGGTCGACGGTTCCGGCGAAGGATGTCCCGGGCACGACTGCCCGCAGCATGGCGTGGAGTGCTGGTCGTGGCCATGGTACCGGTCATGGCCGGCGGTGCCGAACGCGCGCACGCAATGCCGGCGGCCGTACCGACCACCCGGGTCAGCGATTCAGTGCGCCACGTGATGCCGGGTGCCCGCTGGACGCTTGCCGTGCCGCTGACGAATCCGTCGGGGTCCGCGGTGACCTTCCACGTGCGCGTGCTGGTCCCGGCGGGATGGCGCGCCGGCACCGCGCCGACGAGCGTTACCGTGCCGGCGCGCGGTCGCGACCTCGCCTTCATTCCACTCAGCGTCGGCCTGACGGTTCCGCCCGGTGAAGGCGCCGTGCGCTACGTGGTGGAGAGCGCGGCGGGCGCGGCTCGTCGCGACTCGGTGCCCTACGTGGTGGGCGAGCGCCACGAGCTGACGCTCGCCGGAGAGGCACCGGAGTTCGCAGCGGCGGGGGGCAGCTACGCGGCCCGGTTCATCGTGGAGAATCGTGGCAACGGCTCCCGGTCCTACGACGTGGGGTTCGTCTCCGCCGTACCAGCCACGCTCGAGGGACCAGCGTCGCGGCGCATCGCTGCCGGCGGCACCGACACCTTCACGGTCGTGGTTCGCCTCCCATCAGAGCTCCCGCTCACGAGCTCCACGGTGACGGTCAGGCTGAAGCCGGCGGCTGTGAGCGCGGGTGATCGCCTGACCACGTTCGTGCAGACCTCCGTCTTCGCGACGAGCGGCGGGGACGCGTGGGCGCGCCTGCCGCTCCAGCTCACTCCCACGATGGGCAGCAGTGGCGGCACGCTCGCCATCGAGGGGCGCGGCGTGCTCGCCGACGAACGCACGCGGCTCGATCTCGTGCTCCGTGGTCCTCGCCGGCCCACGGCGATCGCCGGAGCGTCGGACGAATATCGTCTCGCCCTGACGTCCACCAGATGGCGGCTCCAGCTGGGCGACCAGGCGGTGAAGCTGACGCCGCTCACCGAGAACGGCCGCGGCGCCACGGGCGCGAATGCGGCCTTCACCAGCGGGCGATGGAGCGCGAGCCTTGGCAGCGTCATCACCCGGCAGTACGGCGAGGTGACCCACCTGAGCGAACAGTTCGGCACCATCGGTGTGCGACTGCCGGGCGCGATCCGGGTGCAGGGCACGGCGCTCCGACGCGCCGGACGTGCCGACTCCGGTGCGGTGGGCGGCGTGCAGCTCACCTGGACACCGGGCGCACGACAGGTGGTGGAGGTGGAAGGGGACCGTGCGGAGCGCGGCGGCAGGGCGTGGCGCGCCAGGATGGGGAGCACCATGGGCCGGCTCAGGCTCCAGGGCTCCGTGCTTGCCGCCGACACGGCGTTTCCCGGCTATGCGAAGGGGACGCGCAGCGCCGACGGCTCCGGCCGCCTGCAGCTGTCGCGCTCCCTCTGGATCCGCGCGGGCGGCGAGGATCGACTCACCACGGGCGGCCTGCTGTTCGGACGCGACGTGGAGAACCCCGATACCCTGGTCGCCCACGAGCCGCTCACGCAACACCGCTACCGCAATGCGGTCGCCGCCATCGGATGGAATCGTGCGCTCCAGGTCGAGGCGCGCTCGCGGCGGCGCGATGATCCGACCGGCACGCTGGAGTGGGGTGCCGAACGGTCGCTGGCGGTGAGCTCGTCGCTGGGGCCACGATGGCTGCAGCTCTCGCCGAGGGTGGAGGTGGGCGAGGTGACGTCGGCTCAGGTCGCGACGCCGCTCCCCCTGCAGCGTGCCTCGCTCGACGTGCGGATCGCGCTCGGCCACTTCGGCGCATTCTCCCCGTGGGCGGGAGTGGACGTCGGACGCTCGATGTACGACACGACCGCACGGCAGTCGTGGAACGCCGGCGCGCAGCTGGAGCTGCACGCGGCGGGAACGCGCGCAATCATCGGCGGGCAGTACGGGCTGAGCATGATCGCCGGGCCGTGGACTCCTCCCGTACCGACGCGGCGCGCGGATGCGACGATCGTGCACGAGCTGCGCAGCGGCGACGAGCTGCGGGCGCGCGTGCGCTGGGATCCCCAGGCGCGCGCGCGGGTGCGCAGCGACCTGCGGGTGGAAGTCGGATACGCGCTGCACGTGGGCATGCCGGTCGGCCGGCCCCGCCGCGGCGGATGGGTGCGTGGACGACTGCGCGAGGAGAGTGGAGGCGCCGGTACGGGTGGAGTGATGGTCCTCCTCGACGAGCGACTCGCCATGACCGACCGGCACGGAAACTTCCAGTTCAGTTCCGTGCCGGCGGGCGCTCATGTCATCAGCGTGGACGCCCACTCGCTCGGTGCGGGCCGGATGGTGCGCGATTCGGCGCTGCGGACCGTGCGCGTGGAGGATGGTCGCGGCACCAACGTCGACCTCGTAGTGGTGCAGGGTGGGCGCGTGGCGGGGCGCGTGATCTGGTACGACGAGGGGCCGCAGCAGATGCTGGCTGCCGGCGTGGCGTCGGCCGGTGCGCCCGTGCAGCGCGACACGCAGCTCCCTGCGCTACGCCTGATGCTCAGCTCCGCTGCGCGGACCGTGCTGGTGACGAGCGATGCGACGGGTCGCTTCATCGCGGATGGACTCGAGCCCGGAACGTGGACGGTGCAGCCGGAGCCTGGCGCCCTCCCCGCGACTCACCGTACCGCGTCCGGCGAGGTACGGATCCTCGTGCCCGCTGGCGGGGTGGCCAGCGCGGAGCTGCGCGTGGTGCCGCGCCCGCGGACGGTGCACCTCCTCACGACGGCGGAGCCAGCGGCACCTGCCTCGGAATCGCCGGCGCCGCGGAAGGTGACGACGCCTCGGAAGCCAGCGACGCACGGCCGCCGCGACGTCCCGCTGCAGCCCGAGGCGCCACGCAGGCGGCCGGTCGTTCGCGAGGTGCCGCTCCTGCCGGACTCGGTGACGGCTCCTGCCTGTCCGTGGCCGGTGGTTCGACCGAATGGGCCGATCTGTCAGGAGCCCGTCGTCCCGGATTCGACGGTAGTGGTGCCGAAGCCGTGATGGGGATGCGGGCACAGAACAGCGGGCGGAAGACTTCCGCCCCCGACCGGAGCACGATGATTCTCCTCGTGGAGGATGACGAGATCCTCGCTCATCTCTTCGAGCGCATTCTTCGTGGGGCGGGCTTCGCGGTCAGGACGTGCCGCACCGGACTGGAAGCTCTGCTCATGCTCACTACCGAGCAGACGGACATTGACGTCGTCCTGAGCGACATCGGGTTGCCGCAGCTGAGCGGCGACCAGCTGGCGATTCAGCTGCACGCGCTTCACCCGGGAATGCCCGTCGTCCTCATGACGGGTTTCAGCAGCCGGGTGACCCAGGAGAACGCACACCTGTTCGGCGTGACCACGGTTCTGCAGAAGCCGATCTCGCCTCGCCAGCTCCTCTTAGCCATCGACGATGCCCTGTCATTCGCCAAATCGCGGAGGACTGACCGCCAACACCCGACGATACTCGAGGTCGCCGAGCGATGAACCCCTACCTTCGGCGGGCACAAGCGCGTCTTGCAGGGAGAGAGCAGCCATGCGTGATCAGAGGCGACCAGTGTGTCGCAGGCGCCAGTGCGAGCGATCTGGAGCGTGCGAGCAGTTCTCCGGGAGCGAAGCTCACACATGCCGCGACCGTCGTCGTGGACGAGACCGCGGACGTTGCCGACTCCGCCCCGATGAACCAGCTGGATCGGCTGACCTGGGAGCTGCGGAGGCTCGGTATCAGGTTCCACCTACCGATCCGGTCGCGGGACTGACGTTGGTGCAGGCTTCCGCACGTCGACGGTCGTATGCACGAGAATACCACCCACCGCGCCCGGCTCGCCCCATAACAGATGGAACTGTCCCGTGCCCGATGAGGCCAGGCCGAAGTAGTCGCCGCTCGTCGACCACACGGCGGATGGGCAGGCCGGTACGGACAGCCGCTCGGGTGGAAGAAATGAGCGGCCACCATCCATCGATGCGGTGAACCACAGCTCGTGACACGGCACAGCGGGACGGCCGACCATCCACGCGACCCCCAGCACGCCGGTGGAGTTCACCGCCATTACCACGACGCGCGATTCGGTTGAGTCATCCGGTTCGGCCGACACAGGAACCGGGTCGGACCACTGCGCGCCCGCATCCGAGGAGTGCGCTACGACGATCGGCCCGCCGCCGGCGCGCCGGCAGGCGAAATACAGGCGGTCATGGAACGCTGCGGAGGGATCAACGGTCAGG
Source organism: Gemmatimonadaceae bacterium (assembly GCA_036377775.1). Taxonomy (GTDB): domain Bacteria; phylum Gemmatimonadota; class Gemmatimonadetes; order Gemmatimonadales; family Gemmatimonadaceae; genus AG11. Next base: position 13,737 of record DASUXT010000211.1, read on the forward strand.
AACGACTGCTGGAAATGCGGCGGCTGCCCGCACGCATCGGTGATGAAGAAGGGGGCGCTGAAGGTTGCACCACCATCGCTGGACCGCACGATCCAGGACCGCCGGTGCGTGAAGTAGCCGAAAGGCTCCGCGGAGTCAGGCCGTCGCCAGGCGGCATCGACGAACGACAGCACGAGCATCCCGTTCGACAGCACGACAGGTGTCTCAGCCAGGTTGATGAGGTCATTCGGCGTTACCTGAATCGGTGGGGCGAAGGTTTGCCCACCATCCCTCGATGTGGCAACCTGGATGCTCTGGCCCGACATCACGTACACGGATCCCCGCCGCTTCGAGGTGGTCGTGTCCACCGCGATGGTCGGGTGATCGGGCGAGCGCCGGAGGACCAACGGATGGTCAGGCCATTCACGGCCTCCGTCGCCCGAATGGAAGAGCAGCAGATCCTGCCCTCGGCCGATGCTGTCGACGGCGGGGTGCCGCCCCGACAGGGCGAGTACCGCGTCGCCCGTTGGGGTATACGCAATCCATGGGTCGTAGCACCACCTCACGGCGAAGTCGTGAGGCTGCCACGTTAGCCCGCTGTCAGTCGACCGGAATGCCCGGCACACCTGACGCGTACCCTTTTCCTGATAGGATCCCTGGCCGGGAGTCAGGATGGCGACCCCGAGTAGCTCGTTCGGATATCGGGGACTGATGGCGAGGTGTGGCTCGACAAGAGCCCAGCCGGAGGGTGCGTTGGCGACAACGGTACGTTCGCCGACCACGATCTCCTGCGCCGCGCATACGGAGCCAGACAGGCAGAAGGCTGTCGACAGAACGGCGACGGTCGTCGTCCACTTCACGGCCATGCGGCAATCCTCCGGCCTACATCGTCGCGATCCACTGCGCCCACGCGACGTCGCTTGTGCCCAGGTCGGTCCCACCATTGAGTCGCACCAGCAGAGCGTGTGCGGCAGTGCTGGCGAGCGGATACTCGGCGCGCAGGTGCGTCAGCACCCAACCGGCGTTGTCATGCAGGAGTGGACGTGCCAGCGTCGGGCTTACCTCGGTACGCTCCAGCAGTTCCAGGATCTCCTGGGTGGCTCCGACGTTCGTGCCGCCCAGCAGGGCGCGAAGCGCGCCGACAGCCGGCGCCCAGTCGACCGCTCGCGACGGAAAGCTCAGGAGCACCTCGATGGCGGCCGTGCGCACCGCGTCGTTTCCGTCACGAAGCGCATCAGCGAGCGCCCACCAGGTCGAGTCCTGCTCCGCGAAGTTCGATAACACGGCGGCGGCAACGACGCGATTCGCGTAGGGACCGTCGTTGCGCAATGCGGTCAAAGCGGTGCGACGGTCGCCCTCGGTACGGTGCGCATCCAGATAACTCCACACCCGATCGGCATCCGCCCGTGCGGTGCCCGGTCGTGCGCGCATCAGAGCCACTCGCAGTGCGGAATCGCGGTGGTAGAGCTGGAGAGGAGCGAGAAATCTGCCAATCCAGAGGCGGCCAAGTGAATCAGTCACAGGGAGAATCACGGTCGCGTACGACGGACGCAGCACGGTGAAACTGTCCCTCGGTGCCGGCCGCCAATGCATCCGTGCCGAATCCTGCGGCTCGACGACCTTGATAACCAGGTAGTGTCGAGTCGGCGCGCCCGGAGCAGTGGAATAGGTGAGATCTCTGACCAGGGCGTCCGCGAAGTGCAGCGAGTCTCGCAGCGTGACCATGCAGGCCGCATCGGCGAGCGTTTGCCCCGGCACTCTGCGCTGGATCGAATCCTGAAGCGCAGCGAGCGTCCAGCGATGCAGGCCCAACACCTCCACGCGTGCACGCGGGGCGTCGTAGGCGACTTGCGCGCGAAGAGGTGTACCGCAGGCCACCGCAAGCAGGCCCGTTAGTGCGGCCATTGCGAGGCGATGAAAACGGGTCGATTGCATTGGGGTGATCACTGTGTACGTGTGCAGCCTGACGCCAGAGCTCAGCTGCGGAGGCGCGAATGTGGTCCATGCTGCCGGGTCGGAGCCGTGCGCGCCTCCGTCAGCTGCAACGATTCGTTAGGTGGCGCGGGGAAAATCTCCAGAGTGCCTTCTTCGATCAGCTTCCGCGTGCACGAGCGCATAGGCATGCTCCCAGGACGTTGCACGAGGCTCCGCGACATCCTTGTTCGTGCTGTTACCGAAGCAGATAGTGTAAAAGCCCTCCGCCCGGAGGCTAGCAACGTTCGACGGCGTATCCTCCAGGTAGATGTCCGCGCCGACTTGCTCCTTTTGCTTCATGAAGCAGAGGTCCCAGTACGGAATGCCATAGCGATCAAGCCAATCCACCGTCTGAGCGACAGCAGCGTTGTGGAAATAGTGGATGAAGAGGCGGTGCGTGATGACACGGATCCGCGCGCCCTCGTTCGAGAGCAGCCGAAGATACTTACGAGCCCCTGGAATCATGGCTGCGGAACTGAAAAGCTCTCGCTGCGTAACAGCGAAGCGGTGCAGGCTGGTGTACTGCTCGCTTCCGGTGATTCCCCACTCGGGCAGCCCGTAAGACACATCGGGAGTTAGATCGTCGAGTGGTCGCTCGAACCACTCTGCCGCGACTTCCCGCATCTTCGCGTAGAAATCCGCACAGACGCCGTCGAGGTCAACGCCAAGGATCAACCCGTCCAGCGGCTTCCCCGCCATCAAACCCTCCTTTCGAGAGCGTGCGTTGGCACCTAACGCCCAAGCTCACCTGCGGGCGGTCAAATGGTAGCGAGCGAAGCGAGCGTCCGACAACGCCCGTCACGTGCAGCGCACGTTATGCATCCGCTCGTGCTAGTGTGCGGACGGATTCCGGAAGAACCGAAGCTCGAGCGTATCCCTCGCGGCTTGGACCCAGTCAGGCCCCTGCAACCAGAGCGTATCAGGCGACGACGGCGTCCGTATCCGATCCGCAACTATCACTACGCACCTCCTCGTTGCATCACACCGATGCACCCCCACCACGACGTGCACGTTCATCAGATGTCCGACTTCGCGCAAACCCTGGCTGGAAAGCGTGTCTGGCCCTTCGGTGTGCGTGAGTATCCACTCGATATCCCGCTTGGTGGTCACTTTCACCCGCGATGGGGTGCGTTCCAGCGCATCGCGCAGCGAGGTCGCGAGCCGCTGATCGGCAGTATCAGAGAACACGAGCGGGATCACCGCAACCCGTTGGACCTGCGCGTGCGCGCGACGCGGGAGTGCGACGCCCACGATTAGAGCCAGCGCGGCGCACGCAACCAGTGATCTCATGTCCCCCCCCGGTGTAGAGCGCCCGTGGTTGCATAACGCCTGTTCTATTGCGGAACCTGCCCAACCATCCTCGGCATCTGGCAACCCCTTTATCGCCTCACGCTCGGCAGCGCCGACTCCTCGCTGTCCCCGAGACTGGAAGTGGCGCCCTGCTTGCTAGCTCTGCGCTGGGCACGTGTCCAGCCCCGGATAGTGCGATAACGACACCAATCAGCCGCATGCCCATGTCGAGCTGCACAGGTCGAGAACCTGGGCAGAGCCGATCCGAACGATGGAGTTAGCAGAACCTAACGCGGAACGGACAGCAACACCGTTACTCAGTGGGTAACTCCCCATGCATTCCAGGCCGTGCCCACTAATCCTGCACTACCCGCGAGCGATGTCGTCCCGCACGTGCCCCGCCTCCGTTGCCCGCGCGATCGCCTCCAGTGCCGCCGGCCACAACCCCGGCGCTCCCGTCTCGATCGGCGCCATCCGCCTGAGCACCGCCTCGCGTGACACGCCGTGCGCGCGCCAGGTGCCGCCATCACCCGCCGCGTCATTCAACAACAGCGCCTGGAAACGATCGAGCGCGTTGGCGAACCGCGCCTCCGTCGTCTCGTTCGCCTCGAACTCGTCCCACCGGGCGCGGAACTCTCGCGCGACGTCGCCCGGCAGCAGTCCGAAGATCCGCTTGGCCGCCGCCGTCTCGCGATCCAGCTTGTCGAGGTTCCCCGCCACGTCGAAGGCAAAGGTGTCGTCGGCGTCGATCTCCACGACGTCGTGCACCAGCAGCAGCTCGATGGCGCGCGACACGTCGGTGCCCGGTGGCGCATATTCAGCGAACGCCAGCGCCATCATGGCGAGGTGCCACGAATGCTCGGCGCTGTTCTCGCGGCGCGATCGGTCGATGAGCGACGTGCGGCGCAGCACGCCCTTGAGCTTGTCCAGCTCGCGCACGAAGCGGAGCTGATGGGTGAGGCGGTCGGATAGCTTCGTCATGGACGAGAAGCTACAATCAATGTTCCGCCTGCGCGCTGACGGTACGCTCATGCCACATAGGCGCGGTAGAAGAAGATGGCCGTGATGACGGCAGTGATGACGAGCGTACCGACGCGGACCCAACTGGCGTCGAGTCGCCGGCCGACGTGCCCGCCGGCATAGCCACCGCCGATGCCGCCGGCGAGCATGACGAGCACACCCTGCCACGCCACCGCGCGGGCAACGATGAACAGCGCAACAGCGGCGGTGTTGGCCGCGCTCACCATCAGCGTTCGCGCCGGATGGAGACGCCTCAGGTCCGTGGTGCCGAGCAGGCTCCAGATGGCGACCATCATGATGCCCACCGCGCCGCCGAAGTAGCCGCCGTAGATGCCGAGCAGGAACTGGGCAAGGAGCATCGGGACCGGACGGATGACTATGTGGCGCCGGAGAAGCGCGCCGACGTCGTCGCCGAAGGCGAGGAGGAGCGTGGCAAAGAGGAGCAGCCACGGGATCATCAGGTCGAACGCCGAGGAGGGCGTCCAGAGGAGGAGCAGGGCGCCAAGCAGTCCGCCGGCTGCGGTCACAACGCCGAGCAGCCGGAGCGGCACGCCGCACACGGGCTCCAGCCCTTCACGCCATGCCCACGCACCGGCGAGTCCACCCGGATACATGGCGACGGTGCTCGATGCATTCGCCTGCACCGAGGGAACGCCGGCGGCGATCAGCGCGGGGAGCGTGACGAAGGAGCCGCCGCCGGCGAGCGAGTTCATGGCGCCACCAGCGAAGCCGGCGAGTGCGAGCAGGAGGAACTGGTGCACAGGAGAAAGGTGCATGAAGGAATGGCATCATGATGCGTCGGCGAGGTTGATGCATGAAATTCCGGCCAACTTCCCGCCAACCTGAAGGCGTTCCCCTGATCGTCGCATCGAACTGATGGCGCCAGTGTACATCACCGAAGGCGGCCTCGACGACCCGCGCGTCATCGAGCTGCTCGACATCCACGTCACCCGCGCGCTGGCGGAGACGGGCCGCGGGAGCGGGCACGCACTCGACCTCGCGGCGCTGATGCGTGTGCCCGGACTCACCTTCTGGTCCGCATGGACGGACGACGTGCGCTCGACGCTGGTCGGCATCGTGGCACTGAAGGCGCTGTCGGCCGGACACGGCGAGGTGAAGTCCATGCACGTAGCCGAGCGCATGCGCGGGCGCGGGTACGGCGCGGCACTGGTGCAGCACGTCATCGCGACGGCGCGGGCGCGGGGGATGTCACGTCTCAGCCTCGAGACGGGCTCCTGGCCATTCTTCGCGCCGGCGCGCGCCCTCTACGCGCGGCACGGCTTCGTGGAGTGCGAGCCGTTCGACGGCTACGTTCCCGACCCGAACAGCCTGTTCATGACGCTCGCCCTGCGCTGACACGCCGGTGCCGCGCCGCGACCGCCAGCGCTGCCGTGCCAACCACCGCGGCGGCCACCGCCGCCGCGATCCACCACCACCGCGCGTCGCTCGGCGCCTCGAGCGGCACGCGCATCGTCGGATCCCCGATCACGGCGAACGACGCCCAGTCGCGGACCGGTGCGCCGCGGCGCATCGCCGCCAGCTTGGCCTCGCGCAGCGCCGAGCCCACCGTGGCGCCCTGCGACAGCGCGCGATAGAAGTCCTCGACCACCGCCACCGTCTCG
>DASUXT010000212.1:0-16513 GCA_036377775.1 Gemmatimonadaceae bacterium
AGCTCCATGATGTTCTCGGCTGGCGCATTCGTCGGCTGGACGATGAAGACGTCGTTGCCGCGAATGTTCTCGTCGATCCGCACGAAGATCTCGCCGTCGGCGAACCGGGTGAGCGTCAGCTTGCAGAGATCGACGCCAAGATGCTTCGCGATCTCCTCGGCGAGCGGCCGGTTGGCCGTGCCCGCCAGAAGCTTGAACCCGTGCGCCGGTACGGCGAGCCCGTCCATGCAGAGCCTTGTAAGATAATGTGGGACAACGACCTGGTCAAACCAGCCGGAACGCATTGCCCCTCTTGGATTCGAACCAAGATTCGTGGCTCCAAAGGCCACTGTCCTGCCATTGGACGAAGGGGCAGCAGTCCGCTCTCAGCCTCCAAAGCTAGTCGAGGGCGGACACCGGCTCAACTCGCGTCGCCGAGCGCGTGAGCAGCACGGAGCAGGGCTCGTCCACCTCAGGTGGCCGCGACGTCCCAGCAGGGAGGACACCGAACACCACCGATCCCGAGCCGCTCATCATCGCCGGGGCGCAGCCCGCCTCCTTCAGCGTACGAATAAGCGAAGACAGCACGGGGTGGCGTGCCGCCACGACCGGCTGGAAGTCGTTGGTCGCGACGGCGGTGAGCCCCGTCCAGCTCGCGAGCGCTGAGGGCTCGAGGATTCCTACATCGTCTGCGACCGGCGGGACGGCTCGTTCGCGCAGCCAGCCGTATGCCTCTGCCGTGTTCACCCCGAATGCCGGTGCGAGCAGCACCACGGGCCGCGACTCCGGCGGCTCGAGCGCAAGCAACCGCTCGCCGCGCCCCCAGCCGAGTGCGCACACGTGCGTGCCGGTGAGGAAAGGAACGTCGGCACCGAGCGTCGCGGCGATGGCGAGCAGTCGCGCCTCGCCGAGGGGAGCGGAAGACATGGCGTCGAGCGCGCGAAGCACGGCGCCAGCATCCGCGCTGCCACCGCCCAGGCCACCGCCCACGGGGATGTGCTTCTCGAGCTCGATCGCCCAGCCGTCGCGCATCCCGGATGCGTCCCCATACGCGCTCGCAGCGCGCCAGGCGAGGTTCTGCTCCATGGGTCCGAGCGCTGCGCTGCTCACGTCACCGCCGACGTCGAGCGAATGTCCGCGCGCGCGCCGCACCCGCACGACGTCGGCGAGCTCGAGTCGAAGGAAGATGGTCTCGAGCTGGTGGAACCCACTGGCTTCGCGCGCCAGGATGCGAAGCCGAAGGTTCACCTTGGCCGGTGCGCGCACCTGGACCGTGCGTGCGCCGGCGAGCGACGCATGCGCGCCACCGCTGACGCTCACGGCGCTCACGACTCCCCGGCTGAAGGCACGGGGTGCTCCTCGGTCACCTCGCGCTCGGCGCCGCCGAGGTCGCCCATCGAGAGCCCTTCACGTACGAAGTACCAGGCGCCGATGAGGGTGATCGGCACGTACGACAGGAAGTGGAAGCCGATCGCCCACGTGACCGCCTGGTCCGCCGGCACCCCGTAGACGCCGAGCCCCACCTTGCCGAACCCCTCGAACGCGCCGAAGAAGCCGGGCGCCTGCGGCACCGCCACGCCGACGGCGATGATCCCCTGGAGGAACAGCGCGGCGCTGAACGGTGCCGTGATGCCGACGGCGCGGAAGGCGAGCCAGAAGGCGAAGGCGTTGGTGAGCCAGTGCAGGATGGTCCACCAGAGCACGGCCGCGAAATGACGCGGCGTCTTCAGCACGCTGAGGCCGTTGGCGAGTCCGAGGAGCGCATCGCGGCCGCGTGCCTCGAGGCGCGGCACCAGCCGGCGCACCACGAGCTCGTACAGTGAGAGCACCCGCCCGGGAAAGAGGATGAGCCCGTACATCGCCACGAGCACGACGACGATGAATCCGATGCCGATGGCCGCGTATTGCGCGATGGGCCGACCGCCGAATTCGACGCCGCTCGGGAAGGCGGGATCGAGCATGGCACCGAACATCAGCCCGAACACGACGACGGCGTCGAAGAGGCGGTCGACGGCGAGCGACGCGAACGCCGCCGGGAAGGGCACCTCGGGCGTGGAGCGCGTGAGCGCGAAGGCACGAGCGAACTCGCCCGCGCGCGCCGGCACGACGTTGTTGATCATCATCCCGATCGCCGTCGCGCTCCAGAGGCGCGAAAAGGGGATGTCGCGCTTGATCGGCTCGAGGATCGGTTTCCAGCGGCGCGCGCGGAGCGGAAAGATGCAGGTGGCCGCCAGCGCCGAGAGAGCGAGCAGCGCCACGTTGGACTCGCGCACGTTCTCCAGGACGCGCTGGAGCTCGATGCCGCGGAAGGCGAAGTAGAGGAACGCGGCGCTGAGCACGAGGCCAAGCGCGCCGCGCCAGCCGAATTTCATGCGATGTGCTCCCTCACTCGGCGAGCGCGAGGTCGATCAGGTCGAACAGCTCGGCGAGGCGGTCGGGCGGCAGCGGAGCGCCGGAGCGGCGCGCCTCGTCGCGAATCTCGCGGGCGCGCTCCATCGCGGCGCGGCCGCGATACAGCAGCACGTCGATCGGCACCGGCGGCTGCTCCGGCAGCGCCACGGGGTTGCTGAGCGGCGTCTTCGGCAGGGTATCCAGGGTGCGGATGCCGCGATCGAGGAGCTCGCCGAGGGCGACATTGCCCGACGGCGTGCCGGCGCGAGGTGGCGTGGCCGGCCGCGGCAGCATCGTGGCCCGGGGTGGTGGCGGCGCCTGCACGGGCGCTGCCGCTGCCGGCGTACCCCGCGAGGCTCGCACGGCGCGAATGCGATCCCCGAGCGAGGTCTCGCTGTTCGCCGGCTGTGCGAGGAGTGCGGCCACCTGGTCGAGCGAGTCGAGCGCGCGTGCATCGAGGCGCACCACGGCGTCGTTGTGCATCGCCACGAACTCGGCCACGTCGCGCTCGCCGAAGCTCTCGGCGGCCTGCTTCAGCGCGCGAAGCGCGAGGCGGAGCGCGCGGCGCACGCGGTCGCGCGCGGCCTCGTCGTGCGCATTCCGCGCGCTGGCCACGAGCCCGCGCAGGTGCTCGCCCTGGCTCACCACCTCGAGGCGGAAGCGCTCGGTGGGCGAGGTGGGCGGGTTGGGCGCCTGCGAGACGACGGTGGGGCCGCCATCGTGGTAGAACAGCTCGGCGATGGGGACCACGCGATCGGCGCCGGACTCGTTCTCCTGCATGGTGTCGAGCGCAGAGGCGAAGCGCGACATCTCCGGGCCGGCGGTGTCCACCGTGCGCCCGCCGCGAACCGCCTCGGCGATCGCACGCATGAGGACCGCGGCGGCATTCAGGAGTGCGACGCGCGCCGGACTGAGCGCACGCTCGCCCAGCTCGAGCGGCAGTGCGGCGCTCTCGGATGCCTCGAGCACGTCGGCGAGCGCAGGATGATCCTTCACGCTCGCGATGCCGCGCAGCGCGCGCACGCGGCGCAGCACGTTCGCCGCGGCATCGCGGTCCGAGGGGCGCGTGGCGAGGAGCTCGAGTCCCGCACCGATGTTGGAGGCCTCGGTCGCGAGGTAGCTGTCGTGGCCCGTGGTGGTGGAGCTGGCGATCGGGGTGGCGGTGCGGACCGGCGCGTGGCGGGTCAGCTCGTCGATGCGACCCTGCGCGCGCGCGTCGTCGGAAGGCGACCAGTTGCGCACGTTGCGCAGCAGCAGCTTGCAGTCATCCACCGTCGCCACGAGCACGCCGCGCAGCTCGGCGTCCCACTGCAGCGCGCCCTCGCGCAGCGCGCGGCCCACGCGCTCCATGCCAGCCGCCATCTGCGCGAAGGCGGAGAGCTTGGCCATCGTGGCGCTGCCGCGCAGCGAGCGCGCGGTGCGCTGGAGCGCATCCGCGTCGGGCTGCCCGCCGCCGCTCCGCTGGAGGAGGGCGTCGAGCTGCTCGATGTAGTCGCTGGCTTCGAGGACGAAGAAGTCGAGGAACCCGACAGGCGCGGTCATGCCCGCTTCAGTCTGGTGAACGAAGATGGACGGATGTCCGACGAAGTTAGGGTGCGAGCCGAGCGGCGTCCATTGCGGCGCGCAGCTCGCGGACGGCCGCGTCCAGTCCGACGAAGATGGCGCGCGAGATCACGTGGTGCCCGATGTTCAGCTCCTCCACCTCGGGAATCGCCGCCACGGGACCGACGTTCGCCGTCGTCAGCCCGTGTCCGGCGTGCACCGCGAGGCCGAGTGAAGCGGCGAGCCGCGCACCGGTCCGCAGCGCCTCGAGCGCGGGGCCTTCACCCGGCGAGTGCGCGTAGGTTCCGGTGTGCAGCTCGATGGCGTCGGCACCAACGTCGCGCGACAGGGTAATGCTCTGCGGATCGGGATCGATGAAGAGACTCGTGCGGATGCCTGCATCGCGGAGACGCGCGAGCGCCGGCTTCAGCGTCTTCACACTCCTGGCGACGTCGAGGCCTCCTTCGGTGGTCACCTCCTCTCGCCGCTCGGGGACGAGCGTGACCTCCCGCGGATGAATGCGTTCGGCGATCGCCACCATCTCGGGCGTGCACGCCATCTCGAGGTTGAACGCCGTTGTGACGGCGCTCACAATCGCCTCGATGTCGGCGTCCTGGATGTGGCGACGATCCTCGCGCAGGTGGGCGGTGATGCCGTCGGCGCCGGCGCGCTCGCAGATCTCGACCGCCTCCACGGGCACCGGTTCTGCACCACGGCGTGCCTGTCGCACCGTGGCGATGTGGTCGATGTTGATGTAGAGCCGTTGCCGCATGGTCAGCGCGCGGTTGCCGGAGAAAGGAGAAGGACGTTAAGGTACGCCATCAAACTCGAGGAGCGAACGCGTGCGAAAGCTGCTGATCGGACTGCTCGTGGTCGTCGGGGCCTGCACCACCCGGACCACCGTCATTCCAGCCACCCCCAGTCCTGCGTCGACGTCCACCGTTGGCCAGCGGTCGCCGCGCGAGGCGCTGGCGACCTTCCTGTCAGCGGCGAACGCGCAGGACCTGCAGGCCATGAGTGCCGTGTGGGGCGACAAGGACGGATCCGTGCGCTCCAGCGGCAAGATGGGGCGCGAGGAGATCGAGAAGCGCGAGATCATCATGATGTGCTACCTCAAGCATGACCGGTACCGCGTCGTGAGCGAATCGCCGGCCGTGGACAACGAGCGCGTGCTCGCGGTGGAGCTGACGAAGGGCAAGCTCTCGCGCACCGCTGGCTTCAACATGGCCACGGACGGGTCGCGCTGGTACGTGCGCAGCGCGGACCTGGAAGCGCTGCGTGACCTCTGCGCCGAGAGGCGATAGCACCGTCCCGTCAGGGCTCGCTCAGCTCGACCAGCACTCCTGCAGTGGCACTCGGATGGAGGAACGCGATACGTTTCCCTTCCGCACCGATGCGCGGGGTCTGGTCGATGAGCCGGATGCCGGCGTCACGGCAGCGGGCGAGGGTGCCGTCGAGGTCGTCGACCTCGAAGCAGATGTGATGGATGCCGGGACCCCGTTTGGCGACGAACTTGCCGATAGGGCTCTCCGCCGACTGTGCCTCGAGCAGCTCGACGAGCGACTCGCCAGCGGCGAGTCCGGCAATGCGGGCGCCATCGGCATCGTCCAGCGGGACTTCGGGCATGCCGAGCACGTCCCGGTAGAAGGGCAGGATCTCGTCGAGCGCCTCGACGGCGATGCCGACGTGAGCGATGCGCGGCGGGCGGCTGCCGCCGCGGTGAGGAACTTCGGTCATGGCAGGGGCGTTGGTATGGTGAGCGCCAGCGCTGAATTCTAATTCCAGGGGCGGAGCTGCGGGCCCGCCGGGAGAGTGCAGGGACGATGTCGAACGCGACGACGGTGACGGATGCCGACTTCGAGCAGGAAGTCGAGAAGAACGACAAGCTCACGGTGGTGGATTTCTGGGCGACCTGGTGCGGCCCCTGCCGCATGATCGCCCCCGTGCTCGACCAGCTCGCCGCCGAGTACAAGGACAAGGTGAAGGTGACCAAGCTGGACGTGGACGCCAACATCAAGACGGCCACGCGGTTCAACGTGCGTTCCATCCCGATGCTGCTGTTCTTCAAGGACGGCAAGGTGGTGGACCAGATCGTCGGCGCAGTGCCGCGCCAGGCGATCGAGGCGAAGTTCAAGCAGCACGCGGCGTGACGACGTAACACGCGCCGGTCCGTTGCCGGGTTCCGGCGCGTGTCACAGATTTCGGGCCGGGAAGTCTTTAGCTTCCCGGCCCTTCTCGTTCCCCGATGCCCGCCACTGTTGCCGGCCTGCGGTACCCGTTCACGCGCGTGCTCCTGCCGCGCACCCGCCTGGCCTACGTTCACCTGAAGAACCTGCTCAGCGACGCCAAGCGCGATCGCGGCGCGCGCGTGTCCGGGTACGTCGCGATCTGGCTCCCCGAGGAATTCGTCGTGCTGTACCTCCAGCGCGGGGAGCTGGTGAACGCCTGTCAGTTCGACGGACAGTCATTCCAGCCGGTCGCCATCGGGCCGGTGGTGGACAAGCTCCCGCCGGAGCCCGAGTACGGCGAGATCTGCTTCCACGAAGCGGACGACGAACAGCTCGCGTGCATGTACGCCTCGCAGACGAACGCCCCCGAGCCGTGGCCGGTGGAGCTGCGGTCGAGCGATCCGGCGGCGCTGTTTCCCTACCTCATGGCCTCGACCTTCGACGGATTGGTCGAGATCGCCCCCGACGGGGTCGTGAACTACCTGCTGTTCCAGAACGGCGTGGTGGAGCGCGCATACCTGGCGGGGATGCAGTCGGGCACGCTGGTGGAGCGGGTGGAGCGACTGTTCGCACCGGAGCGCCGCGCGCTGCGCATCTCCGTGCGGCGCTGGGCGCCGCCGGGACCCCTGCCGGTGCAGGCGCCGGCAGCGCTCGTGCAGGCGTACCGCGATCTCACCACCTCGCTCGTGCTGCGGCTCGCCAGCGAGGGACGCGAGAGCGCACCGGCCATCGCCGAGCACGCGCGCCAGGCACTCCTCGCGGCGCATCCGTCGCTCGAGGGGATCAGCTTCAGCGGCCGACCGCATCGCCCCGTGGTGGCGGATGCGGATGCGCTCACCGTGGGCGTCGCGGCGCTGATCAACGAGCTGCTGTGGACCGCGGGGGACCAGCACGGCGAGCAGAGCGCGACGATGCTCAAGGAGCTGATGCACGAGCGACGACATCTCTTCCAGAGCGCCGGCCTGTATGACCGGATTGCATGGGCGGCCTCGTGACCGGGCCGCAGGATGGCGCGGGTACCCTGTATGTCGTCAGCACCCCCATCGGAAACATGGGGGATTTTTCTTTTCGCGCGGTCGAGACGCTCCGCGACGTGAGTGCGGTCCTCGCCGAGGACACGCGCCATACGGTGCACCTGCTGCAGCGCTATGGCGTAGCGACGCCGCTGGTGCCGTACCACGAGCACAACGAGGCGAAGGCCACGCCGGGGCTCGTGTCGCGGCTGCTGGCGGGAGAGAGCCTGGCGCTGGTATCGGATGCAGGGACGCCGTTGCTCTCCGATCCCGGCGCACGGCTGGTGCGGGCGGCGATCGACGCGGGAATCCGCGTCGCCCCGGTACCCGGCGCGTCGGCGCTGCTCTCCGCGCTCGTCGCGGCGGGGCTCGATGCGGAGCGGTTCACCTTCTACGGCTTTCTCGCTCGACGGGGGAAGGAGCGCGGCGCCGTCGTCGCGGAAATCGCCGGCCTGAGGCACACGGCGGTGCTGTACGAGGCGCCGGCGCGGGTGGCCGATACCCTGGCCGAGCTCGCTACGGCGAGTGCGGGCGAGCGGCCTGCCGCGGTGTGCCGCGAATTGACGAAGCAGTTCGAGGAGGTGCGACGGGGAACGCTCGGCGAGCTCGCGGCGTATTACGACGATGTCCCGCCGCGCGGAGAGGTCGTGATCGTCGTCGCCGGAGCCGTCGCGCCACAGGGTGCGAGTGAGGAAGCGCTGCGCGCGCGCGCTGCGGAGCTGCGCGCCGAAGGGCGAAGCGCGCGCGACGTGGCGGCCACGCTCGTGGCCGAGCTGGGCGCGGCGCGGAACCTCGCCTACCGCATCGCCACGGAGTGACCGTGCCGCGCAGGATCCGCCGCTGCCTTCGCGCCGCTGCGCTCGGCGCCGCGCTGGTGCTGCCGGCGAGCGCGGCACGTGAGGCGCCACGACTCACCATCGCCCGCCTGCAGTACGATGGAGGCGGTGACTGGTACGCGAATCCCTCCAGCCTGCCCAACCTGCTCGCGGCGATCCGCGAGCGCACGTCGCTGCCGGTGGAGGCGACGGAGGCACGCGTCACGCTGATGGACGATCGCCTCTGGGACTACCCGTTCCTGCACATGACCGGGCACGGCAACGTGAAGTTCAGCGACGAGGAGGTGAAGCGCCTGCGCGAGTACCTGGAGCGGGGCGGATTCCTCCACGCGGACGACAACTACGGGCTGGACGAGAGCTTCCGGCGCGAGATCAAGCGCGTCTTCCCCGATCGCGAGCTCGTGGACGTCCCGCTGTCGCATCCGATCTACCACCTGGTCTACGACTTCCCGAAGGGAATCCCGAAGATCCATGAGCACGACGGCAAGCCGGCACGCGGCTTCGGCATCTTCCTCGGCGACCGGCTGGCGGTGTACTACTCCTACTCGAGCGACCTCGGGAACGGGTGGGAGGACACGGCGACGTACCATGACCCGCCGGCACTGCACGAGGCGGCGCTGCGCATGGGGGTGAATCTCTTCGTGTATGCCGTGACGAGCCGGCCCGTGCCATGAGCGTCGGCACGCTGGTGGACCGCGAGCGTGCGCGGCTGCGCCGCGCCGAGCTGGCAGCGGGGGCGCTGCTGGCGCTCGGTGTCGTGGCACTCGGCATCGGGTTCGGCGCCATCGTCCTCGGCGGCGCACGCTGGCTTGCGCTGCCGCGCGCCGTGCCACTCGCACTCTGGTTCATCCTGGCAGGAGCACTCGTCGGTGTGGCGCTGCGCACGCGAGCACGGCTGGCACGCGAGGCAACGCGGCTGCGCGTCGCGCGGGCGATCGAGGACGAACAGGGCCTGCGACGCGGCCAGCTCGTGAGTGTCATCGAGCTGGAGGGACGCAGTGCGCTCGCATCGCGCGCGGCCGGGGTGGCGCGCGGCGGGCTGCCGGCCTCGGGTCCGCTGGCGCCGGCAATGCAGCGCGCGAGCTCACGCCACGCCGCCGCGGCAGCGGGCGTGGCTGGCGCAGGCATCCTCCTCCTCGCCAGCACGACGCCGGTGTTCGGCGATGGGCTGCGCGCGATGATGCGGCCGATCGATGCATGGCGCGGCGCGCTGCTCGAGCGGCCGCGCATCGATGGCGCCCCCGCCGAGCTGCTGCGCGGATCGCCACTGCGCGTGAGTGTACGTGCACCGGGTCGGCGTCACGTGATTCTCTTCGTGCGGCAGACGGGCGAGGCGGTACGCGAGGACACGCTCGCCGTGGACCCGCGCACGGGTTCGGCGCGCTGGACGCTGGAGTCGCTGCGCGGTGACGTGAGCCTGCGGGCGACCGACGGCCGCGCCAGCAGCGACAGCGTCGTCGTGCATGCCGCCGATCGGCCATTCCTGGGTGCCGTGGTGCTGCGTGCGAGCTATCCGTCGTACCTCGGGCGGCCGCCGGAGACGCTGCCGGTGGGCGAGCCCCTGCGGCTGCCGCGCGGGACGCTCCTCGGCCTCAGCGGCCGTGCTTCGGTGCCACTGGCCAGCGTGCAGCTCAGCGGCGGCGGTGCCGCATTCGACCTGGTGGCGAATGGACATCGCTTCGATGGACGCCTGGTCGCCACGCGCTCCCTTCGGCTCGAGTGGTCAGCGCGCGGCACCGATGGCACGATTCCCGACCTGCCGCCGGCACTCGAGCTCGAGGTGCTTGCGGACTCGGCGCCCCGCGTCGAGATCACGATCCCGACGGGCGACACGCTGCTCGTGGCCGGCGACAGCGCGGCACTGGGGCTCGGAGCCACCGATGACCACGGCCTCGCGGTCGTGCGGCTGCGCATCGCGCGGGGCAGCCAGTCGCACGAGCAGGCGGTGGCGGGCGCTTCCGGCACCGCGTGGGCGGGCGCGGCCCCGCTGAACCTCGCTGGGATCGGCCTCGCGTCCGGCGAGAGCATGCGTGTCCGCGCCGAGGCGGTGGACGCGTCACCGTGGGCGCAGGTGGGCACGAGTCGCGAGGTGGTCGTGCGCCGCGCCACGCGCGACGAGATCCGCGCCAGCGCTCGGGCGCTCGGGGATTCCGCGGTGCAGGCCGCGCGCGCTGCGGTGAGTGCGCAGCGGCAGCTCGCCCAGCGCACCGACGAAGCGGCTCGCGCCCAGGCGCGGTCGAGCGAGGCGTCGAGCGGACAGGAGAATCCGTCGTCGGCCCGGAGCGCGCAGAAGCAGGGGATGAGCTACGAGAGCGCCGAGAAGGCGCGCGCCCTGGCACAGCAGCAGCGAGCGATGACCGAGCGAGTGGAGAAGCTGCGCGACGCGACGAAGCAGCTCGAGCAGCAGCTTCGTGCCGCGGGTGCGCTCGACAGCGCGCTCCAGCGCCAGCTTGCCGAAGCGCAGGCACTGCTCAGGCAGGCGCTGACGCCGGAGCTCCTGGCGCAGATGCAGAAGCTGGAGAATGCGTCGCAGCAGCAGGATGGGCAGCAGGCGCGTGATGCGCTCCGCGACCTGGCGCAGATGCAGCAGCAGCTGCGCGAGCAGCTGGAACGCAGCGCCGAGATGCTCGAGCGCGCCGCGGCCGAAGGGGCGATGCAGACGCTGAGCGACCAGGCGCGTGAGCTGGCGGCGAAGGAACGTGCGTTCGCCGACTCGGCGATCGCGAATCGGTCGGACCAGGCGACGCCGGCGTCAGCGGAGAACCTGGCGAGGCAGTCGGAGCAGCTGCGTGACGCGATGTCCGAGCTGCAGCAGCGACTGGCGCAGAATCGCGCCGAAGCGGGCGCCATTCGCGCGGCGAAAGCGGCCGAGCACGCGGCGAGCTCCGACTCGGCGATGCGCCGCGCCGCGAGTGCGGCGCGTTCGGCGGAGGACCGCGGCCAGCAGGCACAGGGCGGGAGCCAGCAGGCGCAGAAGGCAGCGAGCGAGATGGAGCAAGCCGCCCAATCGATGCAGGACGCGCGGAGCGCGCAGGTGAAGGAGTGGAAGCAGGAGCTCACCTCGGCGCTCGACCAGGGCGTTCAGGAGATGCTGCAGCTCGCGCGGCAGGAGCGCGGCCTGGAACAGCAGGCTCGCGACGGCTCGAAGCGCGATGATCGTCGTGGTGCCCAGAGCGCGGTGGAGCAGGGCGTCGATCGCGCGAGCCAGAAGCTGGACCAGGCGGGCCGCAAGAGCGCGCTGCTTTCGCCGCGCGCGCAGCGCGCGGTGCAGGACGCGAAGCAGAAGGTGTCCGAAGCCACGCGCAGCGTGGCGCAGCCGCAGGCGAGCGGTGCGCAGCAGGCGGGCGCCCTTGGCGAGGCGGCCGACGCACTCACCCGCGCGGCGGCGGCGCTGGCGCGGGATCGCGAGCGCGCGAACGCCGCGAACAGCGCGTCGGGGTTCGGCGAGATGCTCCAGCAGCTGCAGCAGGCGGCGCAGAAGCAGGGGCAGATCAACTCGCAGGCGCAGTCGCTGTTCTCCATGCCGGGCGGCTCGCCTTCCGCGCAATCGCTGGCACGCGCACTGGCGCGACAGCAGCGCGGCGTGGCGGACCAGCTCGAGGACGCGGGCGACGCGGCCGGTGGGGACAAGGCGGCGCAGCTCGCACAGGAGGCGCGGCGCCTGGCCGATGCACTGGACGGCGGCCGGCTCGACGCGAACACGCTGGCCCGCCAGCAGCAGCTCTTCCGCCGCCTGCTCGACGCCGGACGCTCGCTGGAAAAGGAGGATCGCGAGGACACCGGCAAGCGTGAGGCGACGTCGGCCAGGGGGGACGCGGCCTTCACGCCCGCAGGTGCGGTGCAGTCGAAGGCAGCGGTGCGCTTCCCCCCACCGCGCTGGGAGGAACTGCGCGGCCTTCCCGCCGACGAGCGGCGCGCGATCCTCGACTACTTCACGCGATTGAACAGTGCGCCGACGCCGTAGGATGTGGGCGTTCGCCAGGCTGGCGCTCGTGCTGGCGGTGGTGACGATGGTTCCGCAGCGGGCGCGCGCGCAGCAGGAAGAGACGCCCGAGGTGGTGCGCGCGCTCGACCTCGAGAACGAGAACAAGTACCGCGAGGCCGCGGCACTGTTCAGGCACTCGCTCGAGACGACTCCCACCCCCGGCGCGCTGCTCGGGCTCGAGCGCGTCTACGCGGAGCTGGGGATGAGCGACTCGCTGCTCGCGCCACTGGACACGCTCATCGCGCGCAACCCGCGCGAGGGCCTGTATCGCAGCGTGAAGCTCCGCACGCTGCAGATCCTCGGACGCCAGGCGGCGCTCCGCGAGGCATTCGAGCAATGGGCGGCGGTCGCGCCGCGCGATCCCACGCCGTACCGGGAGTACGCGCGGATCCTCATCCGGCTGGGCCAGCCGTCGGCGGCGGACAGCATCGTGCAGCGCGGGTCGTCGGCCATCGGCAGCGCACGGGCGCTCGACTACGAGACGGCGCAACTGCGCGCCGCGGAAGGCAAGTGGGAAGCGAGCGCCGAGGCATGGCGTCGCGCCCTCGTGGACGCGCCGCACCTCGCGTCGGCAGGGGCCTACGCGCTGTCGCCGACGCCGGCGACCCTTCGTGACCGCATTCGGCAGATCCTCATGTCTCCACCGGCTGACGCCGGTCCGCGCCGCGCCGCAGCGGAGCTGTCGCTCGGCTGGGGCGATCCCGCGGCGGCGTGGGACGCGTTGCGTGTGCTCGCGCCCGACAGTGCGGCCGCCACGGCATGGACCGAGTTCGGCGAGCGCGCGCTCGCCGAAGAGCGGTACGACATCGCGCGCGATGCGCTGTCGAGCGCCCTCCGCGTGCGCCGCTCGCCGGAGCTCGCACTCGAGGCGGCGACTGCTGCCCTGCGTGCGGGCTCGCCGGCGCAGGTGCTCGTGCTCGCCCCGCTGCGCATGGCGGCTGATTCCGCGCAGGCCGCGTCCCGCTACCTGCCGCTTCACGTGGCGGCACTCGCGATGCTCGGCCGCGGCGCGGAAGCGGATGCGCTCGTGGCGCGATTCGATCGCTGGCTGTCGCCGGGTGCACGCACCGCGGTGGCGAAGCTGCTTGCCACGGCGTGGGTTCGCTCCGGCGAGCTGGCACGCGCGCGTGAAGCGTTGCGTGCGGCCGGTCCCGATGCCGACAGCTCCGACGCCGCCGCATGGCTCGCACTGTACGAGGGGCGCCTGGCCGACGCACGCACGCTCATGCGCGGGGTACGCGAGCCCGGGCCGGAGCTGGCGGTGGCACTGGGCATCGTGGCACGCACGCGGGGCGACAGCGCGCCGGCGCTCGGCAACGCCTTCCTCACGCTCGCGCGAGGCGACAGCGTGAGCGCGGCCTCACGGTTCGTGGCGGCTGCGGCGGAGCACCCGGAGGCCGCGTCGGCGATCCTGCTCGTGGCCGCGCGCGTGAATGCGGCGCGTGGCGACGAGGCGGGGGCACTCGCGCTGTGGCAGCGCATCGTCAGTGCGTACGGCGACTCGCCGGAGGGACCCGAGAGCGAGCTGGAGTGGGCGCGACTGCTGCGACGTCGCGGCGACAAGGCTGGCGCGATCGCTCACCTGGAGCACCTGATCCTGAGCGCGCCGGAGAGCGCGCTCCTTCCCCAGGCCCGGCGCGAGCTCGAGCTCGCGAAGGGCACGGTTCCCTCCCCATGAAGGCTCGCGTCACGAACTTCCTGCGCTCATTCGGCGTCGTCATGGTGCTGCTCGCCGCGGCGATGCCGGCACGCGCACAACGCCTGCTCGTACCGATGGACGACGCGCAGACCGATCACCTGAAGGCGTACGGGCTCACCTACAACGCCATCAAGGCCGGCGTGCAGGCGGAGTGGCTGCTCAACTATCGCGGCGGTGCGTTCCTGCTCTCCGACACCCCCGACCTGCGCAGGCGCGCGGCACTCGACGGCATTGCCATCGAGCCGGTCGACGGCGCGCAGCTGGCGAGCATCCGGCAGGAGATGGCGGGTGGGAACATGGACGCGGTGCCGCTGGAGAAGGCGCCTCGCATCGCCGTGTATACGCCGCGCGACGCGCAGCCATGGGACGATGCGGTCACCCTCGCGCTCAACTACGCGGGGATCGACTTCACGCCGGTGTACGACGACGAGGTGGAGCGGGGCGACCTGTCCAAGTTCGACTGGCTGCACCTCCACCATGAGGACTTCACCGGACAGTACAACAAGTTCAACCTTGGCTATCGTGACGCGCCCTGGTTCCGCGCGCTCGTCGCGACGAGCAGCGATGCGGCACGCCGGCTCGGATTCCGCAGCGTTCCCGCGCTGAAGAAGGACGTGGCGGAGCACATCCGGCAGTTCGTGGATCGAGGCGGCTTCCTGTTCGCGATGTGCGGTGCGACCGAGACTCTCGAGCTCGCGATCGCCGGCCACGACGTGGACATCGCTGGCGATTTCGCCGACGGCACGCCGATGGATCCCGAGGCCGACGCGAAGATGGACTGGGCGCGCTCGCTCGCCTTCCGCGGCGCCCACCTGGAGCGATCGCCGTACGTGAACTCGATGAGCGACATCGACGGCCACCAAGTGAATGTGCCCGGTCGTCGGCAGCCACTCGGCACCTTCACCCTGTTCAACTTCTCGGCGAAGTTCGACCCCGTACCGAGCATGCTGGTGCAGGACCACCGCGCGGTGATTCCCGACTTCTATGGGGTGACCACCTCCTTTGCCAAGGTGAGGCTGAAGCCCGGCGACGTGGTGCTCGCCACCGAGGAGGGCGCCCCGTGGGTGAAGTACATCCACGGCGACTACGGGAAGGGCACGTGGACCTACCTCGGCGGCCACGACCCCGAGGATCCGCAGCACGCCATCGGCAACCCGCCTACCGATCTTTCCCTGCACAAGAACAGCCCGGGGTATCGGTTGATCCTGAACAACGTGCTCTTTCCGGCGGCGAGGAAGAAACCGCTGAAGACCTGAGGACCGGAGGACCGGAGGACCGTTCGGTCCATCGGTCCATCGGTCCATCGGTTCTCCGGTCCTACGGTCCATCGGTCTTTCGGTGTATCTTCAGTATCCCATGTCCCCCCGTCCCGCCCCCAAGCCTCCGTCCACCTCGCGTCTCGCGCCCCAGGCGGCAGCGGCGATGCGGGCGGTGATCCGGCTCGCGGGTGGCCGTGAGGTGTGCTTCGTCTGCACGCTCGACGACGACGAGGTCGTGGCGACGGCGCGCGTCGTGGCGCGGGGGAACGTGGAGAGCGTGCTTGCCCTCCCCGGATTCGCGCGGCGGGGCGAGATGTTGCTGCACAACCATCCCTCTGGCGTGCTCGAGCCGTCTGGGCCGGACTACGACGTGGCCGCGCGGCTGTTCGAGGACGGGATCGGCTTCGGCATCATCGACAACGAGGCCAGGGCGCTCTACGTCGTCATCGAAGTGCCGCGCTCCGACGAGAAGAGCCGGATCGATCCGCAGCGCGTGGCAGCGGATCTCGGCCCGGGCGGGGCGATCGCGCGCGAACACGGGCGCTACGAGGACCGCGCGAGCCAGCGCGACATGGCGGCGACCATCGCCCGCGTCTACAACGATGGCGGCGTCGGGCTGCTCGAGGCGGGCACGGGCGTCGGCAAGTCGCTTGGCTACCTGGTGCCGGCGCTGCGCTGGGCGGCGGCGAACAAGGAGCGCACGATCGTGTCCACGAACACGATCAACCTGCAGGAGCAGCTCGTCGGGAAGGACCTGCCGTTCCTCGCGCGCGCCCTCGGCGACCAGAAGGTCCGCTTCGCGCTGCTGAAGGGGTGGCGCAACTACCTCTGCAAGGCGCGCCTGGCGCAGGCCACCGAAGGGGCAGCGCAGCTGTTCGACGACGGCACCGCCGGCGAGCTCAAGGCGATCGCCGCGTGGGCGGAGCGTACGTCGGACGGTACGCTCGCCGACCTTCCCTCGCCGCCGCGCCCCGAGGTGTGGGACGAGGTCTCCGCCGAGGGAGACATCTGCACGCGAGCGAAGTGCTCGCACTTCAGCGATTGCTTCGTGTTCAAGGCGCGCCGCGTCGCGGCGGAAGCGGACGTGATCGTGGTGAACCACCACCTGCTGCTCTCCGACGTCGCCGTGCGCCGCGCGGCGCAGAACTGGACCGACGCGGCCGTGCTCCCGGCATACGGCCGGCTGATCGTCGACGAGGGGCATCACCTGGAGGATGCGGCGGCGGCGCACCTCGGATGCTCGGTCACGCGGCGCGGGATGGCGCGGCTCGTCAACCGGCTCGATCGCCGGGGGAAGGGGCTCCTGCCGGCGCTCGGCACTCGACTGTCGGCGAGCAACGACCTCCTCAGCACGGCGAGCCTCGACCTCCTGGAGTCGCGGCTCGAGCCGGCGGTGCGCGGGCTGCGCGAGAAGAGCGCGCTGCTGTTCGACCTGCTCGACACGTTCATCCAGGAGACAGGTGAGTCGGTGGTGCGACTGACGCACGGCTTCGCGACGCACCCGATCTGGAAAGCGGGACTCTCCCGCGCGCTCGAGGACACGCTCGGCGAGATCGAGATGCTGAGCGAGGGGCTGCGCAC
>DASUXT010000213.1:0-20991 GCA_036377775.1 Gemmatimonadaceae bacterium
CCGCGGCAACCGACGAGTCCACGCCTCCCGACAGTCCGCAGATCACCTGGGCATCGCCGACCAGGTCGCGGATCTTCGCCACTTCCTCCTCGATGAACGCGCTCGGCGTCCAGCTCGGCGTCGCTCCGCAGACCTTGAAGAGGAAGTTCGCCAGCAGCTCGCGGCCGCGTGGAGTGTGCGCGACCTCGGGATGGAACTGCACGCCGTAGATCGGCTTCGACTCGTGCTCGATCGCCGACACGGGAGTGTCGGCGCCTGCGGCGGTGACGCGGAATCCCGGCGGCGCCTGCTCCACGTGGTCGCCGTGGCTCATCCACACCGTGACCTGCTCCGCTGGCGAGAAGCCGCGGAAGAGCGGGCTTTCCCGCGTTGGGTGAATCGCGTCGCGACCGTACTGACGCTGGCCGCCGCGCAGCACCTCGCCGCCGAACTGCTGCGCGATCAGCTGCATCCCGTAGCAGACGCCCAGTACGGGCGCGATGTCGAACACCGCGGGATCCGCCTTCGGGGCACCCGGCGCGTACACGGAATTCGGGCCGCCACTCAGGATGATGCCGGTCGGCTTCCAGTCCCTGATCCACTGCGCGGTGCGGGTCGGCGGATGGATCTCCGAATAGACACGCGCTTCCCGGACTCTTCGCGCAATGAGCTGCGTGTATTGTGAACCGTAGTCGATGATGAGGATTCGGCTCGCAGCGGTCATGTCGTCCAGTGCGCGGGATCGAGCGAGAGGAACTCCACCTGGCGCGAGTCGAGGTCGAGGATGGCGGCCTTCGGCGTTCCATACAGCCAGCCGCAGCACTCGCCAGGGTTCACGATCAGCGTGTCACCACGGGTCTTCATCTCCTGCTGGTGGGTGAACCCGTGGATCACCACGCTGTGCGACTCGATGCTGCGCGGTTGCACGTCGGCGATGTCGTGCACGAGCATGATCCGTTCGCCGCCGAGCTCGAAGGAGTGCGGCCCCTCGAACAGCTCCGCCCCGAAGCCGGCGGTGGCCTTGGCGAGCAGCCCCTGCGTGTCCCCGTCGTTGCGGCCGAACACGCCGGCGAGCGTCATGCTCGCGTCCTTGATCGGATTCAGCGCGAAGGGTGCACAGTAGTCGCCGGCGTGCAGCAGCATGGAGACGCCCGCCTCCTGCATCAGCCTCACGAATTCGGCGATCGCCGGCAGCCGATCATGGCTGTCCGCCATCAGTCCCACACGCATCAGCCCTGCCTCCATTCCGGGTCGTCCTGCTCGAGACGGACGAGATCGTCGTACCGCTCCCGTGCCGTCACGACGGCGTACCGGTCGGCGTCGACCAGCACCTCCGCACCACGTGGTCTCGTGTTGTAGTTGGACGCCATCACGTAGCCATACGCGCCGACGTCGTACACCGCGAGGAGGTCGCCAGCATTGGCCTGCGACATCTCGCGCCCGAGGGCGAGGAAGTCCCCGCTCTCGCACACCGGGCCCACCACGTCGGCCGTCATGCGTCCGACCGATGCGCGTACCGGCTCGATGCGGTGATACGCGTCGTAGTGCGACGGGCGGATGAGCTCCGTCATGCCGGCGTCGGTGATGAGGAAGTCGCGACCGCCGCTGTGCTTGCGGTAGAGCACTCGGGTGAGGAGCACGCCCGCATTGCCGACGATGAAGCGCCCCGGCTCCATGAGGAGGGTGAGCCCTGTGGCGCGCACGCGCGGCACGAGCGAGGCGGCGAAGCGGGCGAGGTCGGGCGACTGTTCGTCGTCATAGGCCACGCCGAGGCCGCCCCCGATGTCCAGGTACCTGATGCTGTCGACACCCGATCCCCGCAGCGCCTCGAGAAGGCTCGCCAGGCGATCCACGCCATCGAGGTACGGATCGAGGCGGAAGATCTGCGACCCGATGTGCATGTCCAGCCCGACGAGGCGCGTATTGGGCAGCGACGACGCCACGTGCGCCACCGCCAGTACGTCGTCGAAGGGAATCCCGAACTTCGCTCCCTTCTCGCCGGTCTTGATGTAGCGGTGCGAGCTGTCGACCGCGACCTCGGGATTGACCCGCAGCCCGATCGGCGCCACCACGCCCAGCTCACCGGCGATGCGGTCGAGCAGCCGCACTTCGTCGCCCGACTCCACGTTGATGAGCATCACGCCTGCCTGCAGCGCCTCTCGCAGCTCGCGCTCCGTCTTCCCCACTCCGCCGAAGATGATCTCGCCTGGCGCGAAGCCGGCGCGCCGCGCGCGGAACAGCTCTCCCCCCGACACGACGTCCGCCCCCGCCCCGAGCTGGCGAAGCAGGCGGAGAATCGCCGCGTTGGAATTGGCCTTCAGCGTGTAGTGAACCCGGTGTGGCAGCTCGGCAAACGCGCCGTCCAGCCGCTCGTAGCGGTCGCGCACCGTTCCCGCGCTGTAGACGTACGTGGGCGTCCCCACCTCGGCCGCGATGCGATCGAGCGGCACGCCGTCACAGGCGAGCACGCCGTCCACGCGGGCGAAGCCGGAGGTCAGTACGCCTTCGCCCACAACGCCTCGACGGTGGCGGCCCGGCCGCACTTCAGGCAGGTGGTCGGTGCCTCAGCCGAGCGAAACTCCTCGTCCGGCAGGCAACGGATCGTCGCCTTCGTGTCCTCCTTGACCTGCGCTTCGCACACCGGGTCGCCGCACCAGCCCGCGTACACGAAGGCGCCTTCGCCGTCCATGATCTGCCGGAAGCGATCGTAGCTGATCTTCTCGCGCACGCTGTTCGCTTCGCGGCGGTCGAGCGCGGCGGCGAGCATGTCACGCTGGATGGTGGAGAGCAGCTCGCTCACCTCCTCACCCAGGATGTCGAGCGACACCGGACGCTTCTCGCGCGTGTCGCGCCGCACGAGCACGCCCTGGTTCGCCGCCAGGTCGCGCGGTCCGATCTCGAGCCGCAGCGGCACGCCGCGCAGCTCCCACTCGTAGTACTTCGCTCCCGGCTTCATCCCTTCGCGCGCATCCACGTGGATGCGCAGGCGGGCGGGATCGCGGCGCTCCCAGGCGCCGAGCGAGGCCATGATCCGGTTGGCCGCCTCGAGCACCTTCGACCGCTCCTCGTCGGTGCGGTAGATGGGCACGATGACCATCTCGATCGGCGCGAGGAGCGGAGGGACCTTGAGCCCGTTGTCGTCGCCGTGCGTCATCACGAGGCCACCCACCATGCGCGTGGAGGTTCCCCAGCTCGTGTTCCACGCGTACTCGGTGCCGCCGCTTTCAGCCTGGAACTTCAGGTCGAACGCCTTCGCGAAGTTCTGTCCGAGGTTGTGTGACGTGCCCGCCTGCAGCGCCTTGTTGTCCTGCATCATCGCCTCGCAGGAGTACGTGCGCAGCGCGCCGGCGAACTTCTCCGCCTCCGTCTTCTGTCCGGTGACGACGGGCATGGCGATGTAGCTCTCCATGAAGTCGCGATAGACGCCCAGCATGCGCCGCGTCTCGTCCTGGGCCTCGTCGTGCGTGGCATGCGCGGTGTGTCCCTCCTGCCAGAGGAATTCCGTGGTGCGCAGGAAGAGGCGTGTACGCATCTCCCATCGCACCACGTTCGCCCACTGGTTCATGAGGATCGGCAGGTCGCGGTAGCTCTGCACCCACTTCGCGAACATCGAGTAGATGATCGTCTCCGAGGTGGGTCGCACGACGAGTGGCTCGTCGAGCTTCTTGCCGCCGCCGTGCGTGACGACGGCCGCCTCGGGGGCGAAGCCCTCGACGTGCTCCGCCTCCTTGTGGAGGAACGATTCCGGGATGAACAGCGGGAAGTACGCGTTCTGGTGGCCGGTCGCCTTGAACATGTCGTCCAGCGCCCGCTGCATGCGTTCCCAGATCCCGTAGCCGTTGGGGCGGATCACCATGCACCCGCGCACGGGCGAGTAATCCGCGAGCTCGCTCCGGAGCACCACTTCGTTGTACCATGCGCTGAAATCCTCGGCGCGTGGAGTCAGCTTCTTGTCGTCAGCCATTCGTGCCGTCGTTCGTGAGTGTGACGAATTCCCTTGCGCCGCTCGCCTGCGCGGCCTTCTTCTGCTTGGACAGCGATTGCGGACGCAGCGCATACTCCACCGCCTGCCCCTCGGCCCGGCGACGCGCCGCCTCGCGCATGAGCGCCGTCTGCGGCACCGATTCATCGCCGGCAAGCCAGACGTCCGCGCTCTCCGGCCCGACCTTCATCAGGCCGCGCGCCCGCAGCAGCTCGCCGAGGACCACGTCACCCATGCCGAACCCGAGCGCCGGCATGTCCGCGCCGCCGAGCGACTCGAGCAGCGTGTCGTAGCGCCCGCCGCCGCAGATCGCACGGAACTCGCCCGAGCGATCGAACAGCTCGAACACGATGCCGGTGTAGTAGGCGAGCCCGCGCACGATGGACAGGTCGAGCCGCAGCCAGGAATCGTCACCACCGAGGAGCGCCGGCACGTATTCCAGGAAGCGCCCGAACTCGTCGACCACCGACGCGGCCTCGCCGCTCCCGATGGCGTCCCGCAGCTGCACGAAGGTGACGTCGGCGATCCCGATGATGCGCGTCGCCGCCTGTCCGGTCACGCCGAGCGCCTCGAGCTTCTCCGTCGAGATCGCGGCCGGCGTGCGCTCGAGCTTGTCGATCACGCCGTACACGGCGGGAATCGCCTCGTCGCTCACGCCGAGCTGCCGCAGGTAGGCCTGCAGCAGTCGGCGATCGGACACGCGCACGACGACGTCCGCCGACGTCAGCCCGAAGGCCCGCATCATGTCCACGGCGCACGCCACGAGCTCCGCGTCCGCAGTCACCTCTGCCGCACCGAAGATGTCCACGTTGAGCTGGTAGTGTTCGCGCAGGCGTCCCTTCTGCTGCCGCTCGTAGCGGAACAGCTGGGGCATGGAGAACCAGCGCACCGGCTTGCGCAGCGCGTTCGCGCGCGCGGCTACCATGCGGGCCACCGTGGGCGTCATCTCGGGACGCAGCGCGACGGCGCGCTCTCCCTTGTCGGTGAAATTGTAGAGCTGGCCGACGATCTCCTCACCGCTCTTGCGCGTGTAGAGCTCGAGCGGCTCCAGTGGCGGCCCATCGTACTCGACGAATGCGTACCGCCGCGCGACATCGCGCCAGGTGCGCATGATGTACGCGCGCTCGGCAAGCTCCTGGGGATAGAAGTCGCGGAAGCCGGGGAGAGCGCCTTTGAACATCCCGTAAAACTAGCCGGTGAACGGAGATACCTGCAACCGCGCCATCGCGTCGCCAACCGTGTGGAACGAACCGGTGACCAGCACCGTTCCCGCATCGCGCTCCGCCGCCTCGAGAGCCCGGTCGAAATCAGCTTCCGCTTCCGCCTGCAGCCCCAAGGCTCGTGCATGCCGAATCGCCTCTTCGAGCGACCAGGCGCGGCTTGCCGGCGCCGTGGGCGCGTTCGTGAGGACGAATCGAGACGCGACCGGCGCCAGCGCATCCAGCATCGCGCGCCAATCCTTGTCGCCGAGCGCACACAGGAGCGCCACCACCGGGCGCTCGTGCTGCACGAGGCGGAGACTGGCCGCGAGCGTGCGCATGCCGTCCGCGTTGTGCGCGACGTCGAAGATCCAGTGCCCCACACGCTGGAAGCGGCCCGGCAGCCGGATTCGCCGGGCCGACTCCGCCGCCTCGGCGAGCGAGACCGCGAACGGCGCCCCTGCTGCGTCGAGGAGGGCGAGGGTGAACGCGAAGTTCGTCGCCTGGTGCTTCCCCACCAGCGGAGTTTCCACCACGCGGTCGTCGCCGAGGGCACGAAGCCGGAAGCGCGTGCCCTGCGGGGTGACGGCGAGCTCGGTGATCTCGCTTTCCTCCACGACCACGCGCACCGGCTCCGCGCCCCTCGCCCGCGCGTCGCGCGCGAGGTAGCCACGTACGACCGCGTTGGGCTCGCCGATCACCGCCGGCCGGCCAGGCTTGAAGATGCCAGCCTTTTCACCGGCGATCGCCTCCAGCGTGTCGCCGAGGTACTCCATGTGGTCGAAGCCGATCGACGTGACGCCAGCCGCAAGCGGGCTCACCACGTTGGTGGAATCGAGGCGCCCACCCAGCCCCGTCTCCACGATGGCGACATCCACGGCGGCGTGCGCGAAGTGCGCGAATGCCAGCGCTGTCGTCGCCTCGAAGAACGAAGCGCCAAGCCGCTCCACGGTCGGCGTCCATCGCTCCACGAAGTCTACGACTTCCTCGCTGGAGATCGGCACGCCATCCGCGACGATGCGCTCGCGAAAGTCCACCAGATGCGGCGAGGTGTAGCGACCGACTCGCAGGCCCCGCGCGCGCAGCAGCGCGTCCGCGGTCGCGACGGAGCTTCCCTTGCCGTTGGTCCCCGCCAGGTGGATGACGGGATACGCACGGTGCGGCTCTCCCATCTCCGCGAGCAGCGCTCGCGTGCGCTCGAGGCCGAACCTGACGCTTCCGGTCGTGCGCGCGAACAGGTACTCGAGCGCCGACGAATACCGTGTCAGGGTGAGGCCCACCCGGACGCGGCGGGCCGGCCGCTCATGTGCCGCAGCAGCTGCCCGACGGTGTGCTTGAGCTCCCGGCGATGCACCACCTGATCCACCATGCCGTGGTCGAGGAGGAACTCGGCGGTCTGGAATCCCTCGGGGAGGTCCTGGCCCAGCGTCTGCTTGATCACCCGCGGGCCGGCGAAGCCGATCACCGCACCCGGCTCGGCGAGGATGGCGTCGCCGAGCATGGCGTAGCTCGCGCTGACGCCGCCAGTCGTCGGATTGGTGAGGATGACGATGTACGGCAGTCGGCGCTCGGCGAGCTGCGCGAGCACCGCGCTCACCTTCGCCATCTGCATCAGCGAAAGCACGCCCTCCTGCATGCGGGCACCGCCGGACGCGCAGATCACGACAAGCGGGTGCTTGCGTTCCAGGGACCGCTGGCCGAGGCGCGCGATCTTCTCGCCCACCACCGAACCCATCGAGCCGCCCATGAACGCGAAGTCCATCACGCCGAGATTGGTCGGCAGTCCTTCGATCGTCCCCGTCGCGGCGAGCAGAGCGTCGCCTTCACCGGCGTTGCCCGTCGCCTTCCGCAGCCGGGCTGGATACTCGGGGAATCCGAGCGGATCGACCGAGCGGATGTTGAGCTCCAGCTCCTCCATCGACCCTTCGTCGAGGAGGAGGGCGCAGTAGTCGCTGGCCCGGATGCGACGGTGGTAGTCGCAGTTGGGACAGACGTTGAAGTTGCGAACGAACTTCTCGCGGATGTCGGTATGCCCGCACGCCTCGCACTTCTCCCACACGTCGGGTGGGATCTCCAGGCGCTCGCGCTGCGGCAGCCGCGGCTTCTTCTCCTTCCGGAACCAGGCCATGACTGGAAAATGTGACCGCCGTGAAGGTTACGGGCAAGGGACTGGACAGCGGGTGTGACCGCGCCGCCGTCCTTGTTGCGTCACACCGCGAACGGACCGTTCCTGCCTCCGCGCCCTTCGGCGGAGATGC
This sequence comes from Gemmatimonadaceae bacterium, assembly GCA_036377775.1. GTDB lineage: Bacteria > Gemmatimonadota > Gemmatimonadetes > Gemmatimonadales > Gemmatimonadaceae > AG11. Next base: position 7,419 of record DASUXT010000213.1, read on the forward strand.
GGACGAGGATCCCGATCGCCAGCCAGCTGGCGAGCATGAAGCTGCCGCCGTAGCTGAAGAAGGGGAGCGGAATGCCGGTGATGGGCATCAGGTTCAGCGTCATGCCGACATTCACGAGCACGTGCACGAGCCAGCTCGCCAGCAGTCCGAACGCCACCAGGCTGCTGAACGAATCGTTGGCGCGCTCGGCGATCTTCGTCACGCGCAGGAAGAGCAGCAGGAAGAGGGAGAAGGCGAGCGTGACCCCCACGAAGCCGAGCTCCTCTCCCACCACGGCGAAGATGAAGTCCGTGTGCTGCGCGGGAAGGAAGGCGAGGCGCTTCTGCGTGCCCTCGGTGAATCCCTTGCCGAACCAGCCGCCGGAGCCGATGGCGATCTGCGACTGGATCACGTGGTAGCCCGCCTGGCGCCGGTCGATGTCGGGATTGATGAACACCAGCAGTCGCTTCTGCTGGTACGGCGCCAGCTTGTCCCAGACGATCGGCGACACGACGCCGAAGATGACATTCATGACGACGAGGAAGATCCCCTCGTACATGTACGGCTTGTACCACAGCACGAGCGCGAGGAGCAGGAAGAACCATGCGCCCCACAGCATCGGGTTGAAAGCGAAGATCAGGCTCACCACCGGGCTCGCCGCGAGCACGAGCAGCGGCCACGAGACGCCGGCCCAGAAGAGCATCGCAAAGGCGAACCCGACGAACACGATGCCCGTGCCCAGGTCCGGTTGCAGCATGATGAGCGCCCACGGAATACCGACGACGAGGGCCGGCTTCCAGAGCTCGAGCAGCGATCGCGGTGCCTCCTTGTAGCCGGCGAGCACCTTCGCCAGCGCGAGCACGACGGTGATCTTCGCCAGCTCCGAAGGCTGGCCGATCCGGACCCCGCCGATCGCGAGCCAGCTCTTCGTGCTCGCGGCCGTGCCGGCACCCTTGCCGATGAAGACGAGCGCGAGCAGCAGGATGATCGTGAGCCCGTACGCCGGCCAGGTGATCCAGTCCAGCATCCGCACCGAGAACCGCGACACGCCGTACGCCGCCGCCAGCGACACGAGGAACCAGATCGCCTGCAGCTTCCACAGGCGGGCGACCGCCGTCGGGATGTCGGTCTGCCCCGCCGAGTAGACGATGGAGATACCGTAGATCGACAGCAGCAGCGCGACGATGACCAGCGGCCAGTCGATCGGGAAGCGTCTCGTGCTCATCTCAGCCGTCCGCCATCTGCTGCATGAGCGGCGTCACCTTCAGGTATGCCGAGATGATCCTTGATGCGATCGCCGCGGACCGCGTGCCATGTCCACCGAACTCGATCATCACCGCGACGACGATCTTCGGGTCGTTCGCTGGTGCGAAGCCCACGAACCATGCGTGGTCGAGCTCGACGCCATTCACGAACTTGCCGCTCTGGGCCGTGCCCGTCTTCCCGGCGAGCTGTACTCCCTTGATCGCCGACGCCGAGGCCGTGCCGCCCTCGACCACACCCACCAGCGCGCCGCGCACCTGGTCGAGCTGCTCGGGGGTGAGGTTCATGATCTTCTGCCGACGCTGCTCGACGCGCGCCACCTCGGGCACGGCCGCGCTTCCATCCGTCGCCAGCGCGCTGTAGAACCGCGCCATGTTCAGGATGGTCTGCGAGTTCTCGCCCTGGCCGATCGAGAGGTTGAGGACGACCGACTGCGTCCACCCCGACTTGCCGTACCGCCGGTCGAAGTACTCGACCGCCTCGGGCCATCGCGGGCGCCGCTCCTCGGGCAGGTCGATGCCCGTCTTGTCGTTCATCCCCAGGGAGACTCCGCCCGCCAGCATGCGGGAGAGGCCCAGCTTGAGGCCCAGCTGGTAGAAGTACACGTCGCACGACTTCGCGATCGCGGTCGCCAGCGTCACGTTGCCGTGGCCGCGCTTGTCCCAGCAGCGGAAGTACCGCGAGCCGTACTGCATGCCGCCCGTGCAGGGAATCGGCATGCGGTCGTTCATCGTCACCGCGCCCGTCTCCAGCCCGAGCACGGTCGTCGCCAGCTTGAACGTCGAGCCGGGCGGATACGTGCCCTGCAGCGCCTTGTTGTAGAGCGGACGCCGCTCATCGGTGCGCAGCGAGTCCCAGTACTGCTGCGGGATGCCGCCGATGAACCGGTTGCCATCCCAGGTTGGAGCGCTGTACAGCGCGAGCACGGCACCCGTCTTCGGGTCCATCGCCACGGCGCCCCCCTGCAGCGAATCGCCGAAGATTCCCGCGACGTAGCGCTGCAGCTCCATGTCGATGTTGGTGTGCAGCGGTGGTCCAGCCACCGGTGGCAGGTCGGCCCGCGCGCCCTCCTGGCGGACGATGCGGCCTCGCGCGTCCACCTCCACGTACTGGCTCCCTTCACGGCCCCGCAGCACGGACTCGTACTGCTTTTCGAGTCCCTGCTTGCCCACCTGCTGTCCTGCCTTGTAGTCCGCGAACGCCGGCTGCGCGAGCTCGCTTTCGCTCACTTCGCCGGTGTATCCCACGAACGGTGCGACGATCGGGCCGTCGGGATAGAAGCGGCGCGGCGAGCTCTCGATGATCAGCCCCGGGAACTCGGCCCGGTGCTCCTCGAGCACGCTCACCACGTCGAACGTGGCATCGGGAAGGATGACCGTCGGGCGCGTCGGCGCGCGACGGAAGCGGCGGACCGCCTGCTCCACCTGCCCCGCCGACAGGTTCACCGTCCCGTCGAGTCGGCGAAGGAGCGCGCGAAGCGAGTCCTCGCGCTGCACGAGCACCGCCACCGAATAGCCGATGGCGTTGTCGGCGATGATGCGGCCGTGGCGGTCGTAGATCACGCCGCGCGGCGCCGGCAGCGGCAGCTCCCGGAGGCGGTTCGTCTCCGCACGGAGCGTGTACTTCTGGTGCTGCACGACCTGGCTACGGAAGAACCCCGCAGTCAGGAAGACGATGAGCAACACCACCAGGGTGCTTGCGGCCCGCCCACGGCGCCGCAGGTCGTTGGGATGGAAGCTCATGCCGCACGCGTTTCCAGCACGGGACGCAGCAGCATGAGCGCGATCACGCCGGCCACGGCCGTGACGGCCGCCGACAGCGAGGACCACACCAGGATCTGCATCAGGAGCTCGGCGCCGTGCAACCGGCGCTCCACGAGGTTCATCAGGATCTCGTACGCCCACTTGCCGAGGAACAGGAAGAACCCGTTCAGCAGCACGTGATCGGCGAAGAACACCGCCTTCAATCGCGACCAGCCGAACCCGATCAGCGTCATGGCCAGCGCACCGGCACCGAACGCCCCGAGGGCCACCGAATCGGACGCCAACCCGAGGATGAAGCCGAACAACGCCGCCACGCCCGGACGCACGCGCACCGACGCGAGCAGCAGCGCGATGATGAGGAAGTCGGCCGACGCGCGCCACGCGAGCAGCGGACGCAGCGTGTAATGCAGCAGGATGAGGATGCCGCACAGCAGCACGGTGCGAATCGTCGCGCTCCAGTTCATCGCACGGGCTCCGGCGTCGTGGTGGGGCGCGGCGTCGCCGGCGCACCAGGAATCTGGCGCGCCAGGCTGTCCGCGCGGGCGCGCTCACGCTGGATGCTGTCCCTCCGTGCGCGAGCCCGTGCGGCAGCGGCCGAATCCGGGGTCGGCGCCGGTCGAGCGGGCGTGACCGGGGCGGGCACGGCGGCGGCAGCTGCCGACGTATCGCGGCCGAGCGAATCTCGCAGCAGGCGGGCCGCCGAGTCGAGCGCGGCGCGACGGGCGGCCGCCTCAGCCGCCGCCGCCTGCCGCGCCAGCGAGTCGCCTGCGAGCACGATGCTGCGCGTCGCCGAATCCACCGCGCCGACGCCGGCCCACACGTTGGTGAGCCCCGCGGCGGCGCGCTGCGGCGTGAGGATCATCACGGCGCTCAGCTCCGCCGGGTTCACCGCCGGCCGCAGGATGTAGGTCCTTGCCCACGCTTCCGTGGTCTTGATCTCGCCCATCACCACGCCGACTGGAATGCCCTTGGGGTAGATCCCCCCCAGCCCGGAGCTGTACACCACGGCGCCCGGTTTGAGCGTCGCGCGGAAGGGGACGCCCCGCATCTCGAGCAGGTATCGTTCCGAGCGGAGGAAGGCCGGATCGCGCTGCGCGCCGGTGCCCGTGACGTGCGGCTGCACGATGCCGAAGGCACTTCCGTCGGCCGACATCGCGCTGACGCGGAAGTCCGGGTGTGCGAAGAGGATGGCCAGGCTGAGCGTGGGATCCACCGTCTGCACCAGGCCGACGATCCCTTCCGGTGCCACGACCAGGCTGCGCTCGCGCACTCCGGCATTGGCGCCAGCGCTCAACGTGATGGTGAAGTCCTCCGCGCGCCCACGCCCCTGCAGCGCCTCGGCGGGAATGAAGCCCCACTTCAAGGCACTCCCGAGGCCCAGCAGCTTGCGCAGGCGGTCGTTCTCGTTCTCCAGGGTGGGGACGCGTGCCGCCGCGAGGGCGAGCGTGTCGCGCTTCAGCTCCTCGCGCTGACTGGACAGGTAGGCCGCGCGCCAGCGCTCCGACCCCTCCTGGAGCTGCAGCAGCGGGGCAACGAGGCTGCGGCGCAGCGCGCTGGCCACGGGCTCGCGCAGCCGAAGCGGCAGCACCATCGCGAGGAGCGAGAGGAACACACAGACGGCGAAGAGAACGACGTCAGTGCGGGAACTGATCCGGCCCGTGCGCGCCACCGCGGCCTCAGGTACTCAGGACCGACCAGTACTTCTCCTCGTCATCGAGGATGCGGCCCGTGCCGCGCACCACGCAGGTGAGCGGATCCTCGTCCACGTGGATCGGCAGTCCGGTCTCCTGGCTGAGCAGGAGATCGAGCCCGCGAATGAGCGCGCCGCCGCCGGTCATCACGATGCCACGATCCACGATGTCGCTCGCCAGCTCGGGCGGCGTGATCTCGAGCGCGCGGCGCACCGCGTCCACGATCTGCTGGATCGGCTCCTGGATGGCCTCGCGGATCTCGCTGGAGTGCACGCGCACCGTCTTCGGGATGCCGCTCACGAGGTCGCGGCCCTTCACCTCCATCTCGCGCTCGTCGCCGATTGGCGCCGCGCTGCCGATCTGGATCTTGATCTGCTCCGCCGTCGGCTCGCCGATCAGCAGGTTGTAGTTCTTGCGCATGAACTGCACGATCGACATGTCGAGCTCGTCGCCGCCGGTGCGGATCGACGTGTCGCTCACGATGCCGGACAGCGCGATGACCGCGATCTCGGTCGTGCCGCCGCCGATGTCGATCACCATGTTGCCGGTCGGCGTCTCCACCGGCAGGCCGACGCCGATCGCCGCCGCCATCGGCTCGGCGACCATGAACACTTCCTTGGCGCCGGCGCCGAGCGCGGAGTCACGCACGGCGCGCTTCTCCACTTCCGTGATGCCGCTCGGCACGCAGACGATGACGCGCGGCTTCACCTTGAAGACGTGATTGTCGATGATGAGCTTCAGGAAGTAGCGCAGCATCTTCTCGGTCACGTCGAAGTCGGCGATGACGCCGTCCTTCATCGGCCGGACGGCGATCACGCCCTCGGGCGTGCGGCCGAGCATGCGCTTGGCTTCGAGGCCGACGCCCTTGATCTGCTTCGACTCACGGTCGATGGCGACGACCGACGGCTCGTTGAGGACGATACCTTCGCCCTTCACGTAGACCAGCGTGTTCGCCGTGCCGAGGTCGACACCGATCGCGTTCGCGGGGAAGAGACTTCCCGCCTTGAAGAGGGGCCAGCGCATCAATCCGGGGTTGGGGCGCCCGTTCCACCGCGGGGGAACGGACCGTACACGAACATGGGGTGAAAGCGACGAAAACTACCCTGCGCGCAGATGACGGGCAAGGCGTTGTGTCGTCACAACCTACGCGACGACGGCGTCGCAGCGCGACGCCGTCGTGTGCTGCGTCACAACGTCAGCTGACGAACGCCGCCGGATCGTGGAACTCCATCCCGAACGCGTCGGCGACGGCCTTGTACGTGACCTTGCCCTCCGCGGCGTTGAGGCCCTTGAGCAGTGCGGGATTCTCGCGCAGCGCCTTCTTCCACCCCTTGTTCGCCAGCTGCAGCGCGTAGGGCAGCGTGGCGTTGGTGAGCGCGAGCGTCGACGTGCGCGGGACACCGCCCGGCATGTTGGCCACCGCGTAGTGAATCACGCCGTCCACCACGTACGTGGGATTCTCGTGCGTCGTCGGATGCACCGTCTCCACGCATCCGCCCTGGTCCACGGCGACATCGACGATCACCGACCCGGGCTGCATCCGCTTCAGGTCCTCGCGCCGCACGAGCTTCGGCGCCTTCGCGCCCGGAATGAGCACGCCGCCGACGACCAGGTCCGCGGTCTCGATCTGCTCGAGGATGTTGTGCCGGTTCGAGTAGATGGTCTGCACGTTCGCCGGCATGACGTCGCTGAGGTAGCGCAGCCGCTCGAGCGAGATGTCGAGGATCACGACCTTCGCGCCCATGCCCGCCGCCATCTTCGCGGCGTTGATGCCGACGATGCCGCCACCGAGGATCACGACCTTGGCCGGCGCCACGCCCGGCACGCCGCCGAGCAGCACGCCCCGCCCGCCGTACAGCTTCTCCAGGTACTTCGCCCCCTCCTGCACCGACATGCGTCCCGCCACCTCGGACATCGGCGTGAGCAGCGGCAGCTCGCGCGAGGGCAGCTCGACCGTCTCGTAGGCGACGCAGACCGCGCCACTCTTGAGGTGCGCCTTCGTCAGCTCCTCGTCGGCGGCAAAGTGGAAGTAGGTGAAGATGAGCTGGTCCTTGCGCATGTGCGGCCACTCGGACTTGATCGGCTCCTTCACCTTCATGATCATCTCGCTGTCCTTCCACACCGTCGCGGCATCGGGGGCGATCTTCGCGCCGACGGCGGTGAAGTCAGCGTCACTGAACCCGCTGCCAAGGCCGGCGCCGGTCTCGACAAGCACCGAGTGCCCAGCGGTGATGAGCGCCTCCGCACCCGCGGGCACGAGCGCGATACGGTTCTCGTTGGTCTTGATCTCCTTCGGGACGCCGATCTTCATGGAATGGATGGTTTGTCGGATTGACTGGAAACGTTCGTCGGTTCTTCGGCTCGGCGGTTCACGGCCCGCGTCGGTCGGTTCCAGCGTCCCAAGGCACGCCGATCACCGAAAAACCGACGAGCCGATGAACCGCGCTCTCGCCGCTCTAAAAGTCATCGCCCGGTCCCAAAGAAACAACCGTCTGACGCGCGGGATCGAAGAACTCGCGCGCCACGTCGGCGACCTGCTCGGGCGTCACGGCGTCGATCTGCGCCAGCATCTGGTCGAGCGAGCGGTACGGCTCGCCATAGAGCTCCACGCTCGCACAGCGGTACATGCGCGACGACACGCTCTCCAGCGAAAGGGTGAGCTGTCCCTTGAGCTGGCTCTTCCCCATCGCCAGCTCGTCGGCCGGCAGGCCGTGCGCGGCAACGGTGGCCAGCTCCTCCTGGATCGCCTCGAGCGCCTGGCGCGCCGTGTCCGGGCTGGTGCCGACGTAGACGCCGTGGGTCCCCACGTCGGCGTGGAACGACTGGAACGTGTAGACGGCGTAGGCGAGGCCGAGCTCCTCGCGCACGCGCTGGAACATGCGCGAGCTCATCCCGCCGCCGAGAAGAGAACTGAGCAGCACCACGGCCGGCCGGCGCTCGTCCTCGTGCGGCACGGTGGTGGTCCCGACGACGATGTGAGTCTGCACGCCATCGCGTTCCACGTGCCGGCGTGTCGGCGCCTGCGCCACGGGCGGCGGCACTGGCTCCGGCGCGGCGTCGCTCGCGTCGCGCGTCGTCCAGCCGGTGCGCTCCAGCGTGGCGAGCAGCGCGTCATGGTCCACGTTGCCCGCAGCGACGACCACGAGCTGGCGCGGATGATACGCACGCCGATGCAGCGCCTCGAGATCGCCGGTGCCGAGCGAGGACACCGTGTCGCGCGTGCCGAGGATGGAATACCCGTACGGGTGCTCCCCCCACAGCGCTTCACCGTGCAGCTCGAAGACGAGGTCGTCCGGCGTGTCGTCCACCATGCCGATCTCCTCGAGCACCACCTTGCGTTCCAGCTCGAGGTCCGAGCGTCGCAGGAGCGGCGAGAAGACGAAGTCGCCGATCACGTCCGCCGCCACGTCGAGGTGCTCGTCGAGCACGCGCGCCTGATACACCGTGTGCTCGCGCGACGTGTACGCGTCGAGCGAGCCGCCGAGTGCCTCCAGCTCCAGCGCGATCTGCCGGGCGGAGCGCCGCTGCGTCCCCTTGAACACCATGTGCTCGAGGAGGTGCGACACCCCCATGAGCTCACGCGGCTCATGGATCGACGCCGCGCGTACCCAGGCACCGAACGCAACCGACCGCACTCCCGGCATCCGCTCCGAGAGTACGGTCAGTCCATTCGGCAGCACCGTCCGGCGGAACGAGTCCGCCGGCGTGTCACCGCGATTCACTAGCGGCGGGAGCGCTCTCCGCCCCGGCTTCCCCGGCGCGGCCGCTCGCCGTCCTCGCGGGCGGGTCGCTCACCCTCGGCGCGCGGCGGACGGGGCTCCTCCTCCGGCATTCCTTCCGGCTTCGGCTGCAGCGCCTTCATCGAGAGGCGCAGGCGGCCGCGCTCATCGCGATCGAGCAGCTTGACCGTCACGCGGTCGCCCTTGTTGACCACGTCCTCGGTCTTGTCGGTGCGGCCGTGCTTGAGCTCGGAGATGTGCACCAGGCCCTCGGTGCCGGGCATGATCTCGACGAACGCACCGAACGCCGTCGTCGTCTTGACCGTGCCCTCGTACGTCGCGCCGATCTCGGGCTCCGCGGTGATCGCCTGCACCATCTGTCGCGCACGCTGCATGGCGTCGCCACCGACGGCGGCGATGGTGACGAGGCCGGTGTCGTCCACCGTGAGCTCGGCACCAGTCTCGTCCTGGATGCCGCGGATCGTCTTCCCCTTCGGGCCGATCAGGTCGCCGATCTTCTCCGGGTTGATCTGCAGCGTCACGATGCGCGGCGCGTACTCGCTGAGGTCCGCGCGCGGCGCCGAGAGCGCCTTGTTCATCTCGCCGAGGATATGCAGGCGGCCTTCCTTTGCCTGCGCCAGCGCCTCCTTCATGATCTGGAGGTCGAGTCCCTCGATCTTGATGTCCATCTGGATGGACGTGATGCCGTTCTCCGTGCCCGCGACCTTGAAGTCCATGTCGCCGAGGTGATCCTCGGTGCCGAGGATGTCGGTGAGGATCGCGTACTTCTTCCCTTCCTTGATCAGGCCCATCGCCACGCCGGCGACCGCGCCGCGGATGGGCACGCCGGCATCCATCATCGCCAGCGAGCCGCCGCAGACCGTGGCCATGGAGCTCGAGCCGTTCGACTCGAGGATCTCGGAGACGATGCGCAGCGTGTAGGGGAAGTCAGCGAAGTCGGGGAGGACCGCCTGCAGCGCGCGTTCGGCGAGATTGCCATGTCCGATCTCGCGACGCGAAGTCCCGCGCACCGGTCGCACTTCCCCGGTCGAGAACGGAGGGAAGTTGTAGTGCAGCATGAACGACTTGGTCGTCTCGGACGGCGCGTCGATCGTGTCGAGGCGCTGGACGTCATTCGCCGTCCCGAGCGTCACGGCCACGAGCGCCTGCGTCTGGCCGCGCGTGAACAGCGCGGAGCCGTGCGCGCGGGGCAGCACGCCGAGGTCGATCGAGATGGGACGGACTTCCGTGGTGCTGCGCCCGTCCACGCGACGCTTCGTGCTGAGCACCTGCGAGCGGAGCGCATTGTACTCGAGCTCCCCGAGGATGCCGTGGATCTCCTTCGCGTTGTCCGGCAGGTCGGCAGCCAGCTCTTCGGCGATCTGCTTCTTCACTGCTTCCACGGCGGCGATGCGCGTGTGCTTGTCCTTCTGGTTGAGCGCCTCGCTGATCTTCACGTCGGCGAGATCGCGAACGCGATCGTGCAGCCCTTCGGTCACCGGTGCCGGCGCCCACTCCATCTTCTCGCTGCGGCCGGCCTTCTTGAACAGCTGCTCCTGGATGCCGATCAGCTCACGGATGCCGCCCTGCGCGACGGTGAGTGCCTCGACGACATCCGCCTCGCTCACCTCGAGGGCGCCGCCCTCGACCATGACGATGGAATCCTGCGAGCCGGCGACGACGAGCTCCATGTCGCTGTACTCGAGCTGCTGGAAGGTCGGGTTCAGCACCCAGTTGCCCTGGACACGTCCGACGCGGACACCAGCGATCGGGCCGGCGAAGGGCGTCTTGCTGGCGTTCAGCGCGTACGAGGTGGCGACGAGGGCGAGGACGTCGGCGTCGTTCTCCTGGTCGGCGGAGATCACGTAGCAGAAGACCTGCACCTCGTTCTGGAACCCTTCCGGGAAGAGCGGCCGGATGGAGCGGTCGATGATGCGGGCGCTGAGGATCTCGGCGTCGCTTGGCCGGCCCTCGCGCTTGATGAAGCCGCCCGGGATCTTGCCCGCGGCGTAGGTCTTTTCCCGGTACTCGACGGTGAGCGGGAAGAAGGGGAGCGAGCTCTTGGTCTCGCTCACCGTGACGGTCGCGAGGACCATGGTCTCGCCGAAGGTCACCAGACAGGAGCCAGCGGCCTGCTTGGCCATGCGCCCGGTCTCGATGACCAGCGTGCGCCCCGCGAACGTCGTTTCGATGCGTTGCATGTAGTCTCTTTTTTCCTCTTGTGCGGCCGGCCTATTCCGGCGCGCGCTGCGTGAAATGCAAAACGCGCGGGCCGCAATGATTGCGCCCGCGCGAGTGCAGTGGTGCCGCCTTAGTACCGGAGGCCGAGTTCCTGGACGAGCTGTCGGTACCCGTCGATGTCCGTCCGCTTCATGTAGTTGAGCAGACGACGGCGATTGCCGACCATCTTGAGGAGGCCACGACGGCCGTGGTGGTCCTTCTTGTGGGTGCGGAAGTGCTCGGTCAGGTAATTGATGCGCTCGGTAAGGAGAGCGACCTGCACGCGGGTCGAGCCGGTGTCCTTGTCGTGCACCTTGTACTTCTGGAGCGCTGTCGTGTTATCGAAAGCCATGAGTCCGGAAAAGCGGTGCCGCCCGACGGGCGGTCTGAACGAAGGCAAATTGGTTGAGCATGGGAAGTTAGCTTGCGTGAAGGACGATGTAAAGGGAGGGCCGTTGGTCTGATGGTCTGACCCGCGCGGGCGGCTCCGCCGCCCCGCTCGTCGGACCCGCTCGCCGACGCTGCGCGTCGGCTGCTCGTCGGACCGTCCGACAGGGAGAGAACGCTTGGCATGGCGTGATTCCGGTGCCGCCTGACGCCAGATCATGGCGCAGCCTTTCCGCATGCAAAGCGCGAACAACCTCCGCGTCACCGCCCACGCTCGCGCGCTGGCCTCCGAAGTCTACCGTGTCACGGCGATCTTTCCGGCGCGCGAGCGCTATGGTCTCACGGCGCAGATGCGCCGCGCCGCCGTCTCGATCGGCGCAAACATCGCGGAAGGCTGCGGCCGCAGCGGCGATCGGGAGCTCATGCGCTTTCTCCACATCGCCCTCGGCTCCGCGAGTGAGCTGGAATTCCAGCTACAGATCTGCGCCGATCCGGGCCTCGTGACCGAGGAGCAATCAGCGAACCTGACCGAGTCGACCGTCCGGCTCAAGCGCATGATGGCCTCCCTGATCAAGGCCCTTCGAAAGAGCCTCCACGAGCGACCGACCCGTCCCTGAAGGACCCTCTGACGAGCCCGCCGCCGCAGGCGGCCGGGCGGGTCCGACGAGCAGCGCGCCACCGGCGCGCGAGCGTGTCCGACGAGCGAGCCGGCGGCGTAGCCGCCGGCGAGCGGGTCAGACTCCCATTCAGAAAAACCTCGCCACCACGTCCTTCACCCCCGCCACCACGTCATTGAACGTGGTCATCACGAAGATCAGCAGGATCGCCACCAGCCCGAACCGCAGGATGTATTCGCGCGTGCGCGCCGTGAACGGGCTGCCCTTCACCGACTCGGCCACGTTGATCAGGATCTGTCCCCCGTCGAGGATCGGGATGGGGAGCAGGTTCAGCACGGCCACATTCACGCTCAACAGCGCGATCAGGGTGAGCAGCGTCTCCAGGCCGCTGCGCGCGGCCGCCACCGACGCGCGCGTGATGGCAATCGGACCGCCGAGCGTGCGGACCGACACCTCCCTCGTGATCAGGCCGTGGACCACGTCCACGATGCTCGTCGCCACCCGCCATGTCTGCTCGGCGCCGGTGCGCACCGAATTGGCGAGTCCCATCGGCCGGCGGGAGGTGACATCGGCGAAGGTGATGCCGATGCGACCGACCGTTTCCGACGCGCCGGTCTCGGCATTCTTCGTCGTCGTGGAGTCGGGGGTAATGGTGAGCGCGACCGTGCGCCCGCCGCGCCGCACCTGGAATGGCAGCGGGACGCCGGCAGCCGGCGTCACCTTCTCCTGCAGTTGCGACGAGCTCTGGATCGGTGCGCCCGCGATCGACACCACCGTGTCACCCGGCTGGAGGCCCGCACGGCTGGCGGGCGTCCCCGGGGCGACGTCGCCGATCACCGGCGGCATGTAGAAGTCGAGCGCTCCGATCAGGTCGTCTGCCTTCGGGCCACCGGCCGTGCCAAGGGGAACGGTGGCCTGCGCGCGCTGGGTGCGCAGCGTCACCGTGCCCGAGTCGGCGGCGACGATGCGGTCGGCCATGTCGCTCCACGACGCGACCGGCTGGCCGTTCACGGCGAGGATCGTGTCACCAGGCTGGATCCGTGACAGCTCAGGCGCGCCGTCCAGCGCGTGCACCGCGCCTACCACGCGCGTGGCGATGTAGGGCTCACCATACACCGCCGCAACGAAGGTGAGCGCGACGAGGGCGAGGATCATGTTCATCGTGACGCCGGCGATCATGATGAACAGTCGCGCCGCGAGGCTCTTCGACTCGAACCAGCGATTCTCGGGCACCGGCTTCGGGCCGAACGGAAGCATGGCCTCGGGATCGTAGCCCGCGTCGCCCGGCTTCAGGGCGTCGCTCTCCTCGCTCCCGCCCTCGATGAATGCCGCCTCGGCGTCGTGCCGCGACGCCATGCGGACGTAGCCACCGAGGGGCAGGGCGGCGAGCACGTACTCCGTTTCTCCCCGTCGGTGACGCCAGAGCGCTGGTCCGAAACCGATGGAGAAGCGTGGTGCGTAGACGCCCGTGAGCTTCGCGGCAATGAAGTGCCCGAGCTCGTGCACGAAGATGACCAGGCCGAAAACGATGATCGGCGCCAGGATGGCTAGCATCGGAAGAGCTCCTGCACGTGCCGACGCGCTCTCGCGTCGGCTGAAAGAATGGCTTCACGCGAGCCGCCGCCAGCGCCGCCGTGCTGCGCGAGCGCGCTGTCGATGGCGCGGGAAATATCGGCGAACCGGATGGCCCCGTCGAGAAACAGGGCGACCGCCGCCTCGTTCGCCGCATTGAACACGGCCGGCGCCGCGCCCCCGGCGCGGCCAGCCTGCACGCCGAGGGACAAGGCCGGGAAATCGTCGCGACGAACCGGCTCGAAGGTGAGCGGCGAAAGCTCGACAGGGTCGAATGGAGGTACACCCGTGTCGGGCACACGGTCCGGGAACGTGAGCGCGTACAGGACCGGCAGCTCCATGCTCGGCACTCCCACCTGGGC
>DASUXT010000214.1:0-92253 GCA_036377775.1 Gemmatimonadaceae bacterium
TGTGCAGGGCGAAGGCATCGACGTCGACCACGCCGGGCAGGAGCCCCGCGTCGGTGAGGATGCGCATCTTCGACTCGATCAGCTCGCGCTTGGCGGCGACGAGCAGCACGCTCATCTCCACGCCGCTCGCCTCGGGATCGAGGATCTGGAAGTCCATCTCGACGGACTCCATGTCGAACGGCACGTGCTGCTCGGCCTCCCAGCGCATCAGCTCGCGCGCCTGCTGTTCGCGAACGCGCTCGATCTGGATCTTCTTGATGATCACGTCGCGACCGCCGACGGCGGTGACGACCCGTTTCCCCTTGACATCGGCAGCGGCGAGTGCGGCCTGGATCGCTTCGGCAACGATGCCGGGATCCATGACCTCACCCTCGACGATGGCATCGGCTAGCAGTGGGACCACCGCGGCGCGAATCAACTCCGGCTCCTTCCTGGAGTGATCGACCACCGCGACCTTGATCAATCCGGAGCCGATGTCCAGACCGACCGTGGTTTTCGAACGACCGAACAGTGCCATGGGGAGTTCGGGAAGCGGGGGCGTCGGCGGGCGGGAACTGCGAAGCCGGCGCGGGGAGAATTCGGGATATGTCGTGTCGCGTTCGCGAGAGCGCGGCACGCCAAACATCAGGAGCGAATCGGGCGAGGTGACCGTGCGTCCGGTCACTGATACCGAACACACGACCGACTCTGCCGTTGGTAACAGATGGAGTCGCGAACTGCCCTCCCACCGGGTGGACAAATGCGAGTCCGTCGCGCCCTCGAGCGACGCGGCTCAATACAGATCGCTGAACGCCCACGGAGTAACGAACGGGGGCGGATACGACATTCCGCCCGCCCCGGCGGAAGGCTCCGCACCGGCCGGCCGCTCGAGCCAGAGCCGTGCGTGGCGCCGCGCGAGAGGGTGGTCGTCACCAAAGGCGCGGATGTCGACGGTGATGGCGTACAGGCGATCGGTGGTGCGATTCACCCACGCCGTGCGCCCGAGCGGGGGACCGTCCGCAGCGGAGTCGCTGGCCAGCTTCACCTCCGAGGCGTCGCCCACGGGCAGCGTATCCATCACTGCGCTCCAACCGGCGAGGACGTCGGCGAACGCGCGCGGAACGGCAGCCTCCACCCGTGCGCGCGTCCGTGTGAGCAGCGCCGCGCGGCGCATGGCGCGCGACGCCGAAAAGGTGGCGGTGGCAAGCGCCGCGGAGAGCGCGAGCAGGACGAGCGCGGCGACGAGGGCCATGCCGCGCCGCTGTTGCCGCCATGCAGCAGGCGGCGCGGCATGGCGGGTGAGCCGCCGCACGGATCCTCGCGTTTCACGGTCCATGGCCGAGCGCCACATCCAGGGAATCGCGGCGGTACGCGCCAGGAAGCCCGCCGGACTGGCCGAAAGGGGCAACGACGGTGAATCGGACACGTGCCACGCTGCTCACCGGCACCGCCGCCCCGCCGACTGACAACTCGGCGCCGCCCGCATCGAAGTACCGCATCCCGGTGCGGGCCCCACCCGGAGCGACGATCCGGAACGGCCCCGCCACCGGTTGTGGCGGCACAAAGGAGTGGAGCACGTCGCTCCACTCCGAGAGTCCGAGCTGCCAGCTCCCGTCGGATGCGTGATAGAAGGACAGCCGCTCCTGTCGCGTGACGCGTAACGGGACGCCGCGGGGAACGGTATCCGGCGTGACGAAAGCGAGGCGCAGCAGCGTCTGCGGGGTCGCGCCGGCCATCGCGCATGTTCCCGTGGTCGTTGCGACGACGGCGATTCGCCGCGCGGTCCATGACGAATCGCCCACCACGCGCCACCACAGGGTGTCGCCCATCCGCGGGCTCGAGGCGAAGCCACTCGTGCGGGTAGCGCTCGTGTCGTTCGCAGCCACGATCGCCTGCCCCGCCGCGCTGTCACAGGCGACGGCGCTGCCCACCGCGGTGCGCAGCTGCATTGCGGTGTCGCGCGCCTCGCCAGGCGAGAGGTCCCCGGCCGACGGGGTCACTCCCGCGAGCGCGACCTGCAGCTCGCCAAGTGCAGCCCGGATCTGCGACTCGGCCCTGGCACGCGAGGCGTGGTCGCTGGCGCCGCGGCGCTGGCGCGCGAAGGTGCCCGTTGCAGCGCCCAGTACGATTGCAGCGAGCACCAGGGCGACCATCAGCTCGACCAGGGTGGTGCCGCGTCGCGCTAGCACAGCAGGGCGCTCCGCAGGGTCACCGTCCGTCGCCGCCCCACGTCGTCCCACTCGGCACTGACGTCCAGCAGGCGCGCCCCATGCGCGACCGGACCGACGGTCCAGTGATCCGACAACCCGTGGGCGAGATGCTGCTCGCCGGAAGCGGCGCTGGCGCAGCCGCTCGCTGCGAGCTGGGCGAGGCGTGTCCGGGCGCGCGAGACCGCGGACTGCTCGCGCATCGCGGCGCTGGAGGCACGCAGCGCGATGGCGGACGAACCCGCCACGCCGAGCAGCCCGACCGAAACGACGAGCAGGGCGACGAGCACCTCGACGACGGTGAAGCCGCGCCGGGGGACCCGTCGCGAGGAGTGACGATCAGCAGGAAGGAGCATGGCGACACTCTGCCACGGCTCAGCGGGCGAGCGTCACCGATTCATTGCGCACGTCGGCGATCAGTCGCCGATACCGTATTCCCGGATCTTGTACAGAAGGGCGCGATGGGAGAGATCGAGCAATCGCGCCGCACGGGTACGGTTCCCCTGCGTGCGCGCGAGCGCCTCGCGGATGAGCATGCGCTCCAGCGCATCGGTGCGACGCTTCACCGAGAGGTCCAGCGACGCGGACTCCGTCGCGGACGCCGGAGCCCCGGCGGCGAGCGACGTGAGCGTCGGCAGCTGCGCGAGGTCGATGCGATCGTTGTCGGTGAGGACCATGGCGCGCTCCACCGTGTTCTCGAGCTCGCGCACGTTGCCAGGCCACGGGTGCTCGATGAGCGCGCGCATCGCAGCGGCGCTGACACCCGTGACCCGGAGCCCGAGCCGCGCATTGAACCGGTCGATGAAGCTCCGCACCAGCTCCGGTACGTCCTCCGTACGTTCGCGCAGGGGAGGCAGGTGGATGCGGACCACGTTCACGCGGTAGTAGAGGTCGGCGCGGAAGCGCCCTGCGGCGACGTCCGACTCGAGGTCGCGCGAGGTGGCAGCAACGACGCGCACGTCCACCTTGCGCGCGGCGTTGTCGCCGACGCGGCGCACCTCACCCTCCTGCAATGCGCGCAGCAGCTTGACCTGCAGGGGCGGCGGAAGCTCGCCCAGCTCGTCGAGGAAGAGCGTGCCCCCGTCGGCGTCGGCGAACAGGCCGTCGCGGTCGGCGGTGGCGCCGGTGAACGCGCCCTTCGTGTGGCCGAACAGCTCACTCTCGAGCAGCGTCTCCGGGATGGCGCCGCAGTTCACCGCCACGAACGGTGCCGCGGCGCGCGGGCTCTCGCGGTGGATGTGCCGCGCGACGAGCTCCTTTCCCGTACCGCTCTCCCCGGTAATGAGCACGGTGGACGGATGCCGGGCGACCTTGTCTGCCAGCGCGATCGCCGCGGCGAGCTGCGGGCTGCGTCCCACGATGCCGGTGGGCGCGCGGAGCGCGTTCAGCTCATGGTGCAGCTGCGCCACCTCGCGCCGCAGCCCCTCGCGCTCGATGGCCTTGCGCAGCACGAGCAGCACCTGGTCGGCACGGAATGGCTTGGAGATGAAGTCGTACGCGCCGCGGCGAATGGCCTCCACGGCGGCGTCATCGTCCCCGTACGCGCTCATCATGATGACGAGCGCACCGCCCCCCGACGCGCCGTATCGCTCCAGGAAGGCGAGCCCGTCGAGCTGGGGCATGCGCACGTCGCACAGCACGATGTCGGCCGGCGCTTCGGCGAGCTGACGCAGCGCGTCGCCGCCATCGCACGCCGCACGCACGTCGTGTCCCTCGGCCTGCAGGATCAGGGTGAGCGTCTGGCGCAGCCCCAGCTCGTCGTCCACGACGAGCACGTTCATGCGCGCCATTCCCTCGGGATCACCATCGGATCGTCGAGCGCGAACGACGCCTCGGCGAGCGGGAAGAGGAGGTGGAACGCCGCGCCGCCTTCGCGCGCGCGGTCCACCCAGACGATGCCGTCCAGGTTCTCCACCACGCGCGCGACGATGGCGAGGCCGAGGCCGGTCCCCTTCCCCGGCTCCTTGGTGGTGAAGAAGGGATCGAAGATGCGCTCCGCGTGCTCGGGCGCCACGCCGGGCCCGGAGTCGGCGACGACTACCTTCACGACCCACGACGAGCGCCGCTCGCTGCCCAGCCAGTGCTGGACACGCGGCGTGGGCGGATGCGGCACGAGCGTGAAGCGCGAGTCGCCGGAGCGGCGCTGCGACCCCTGCTCCAGCATCTCGCTCGGCATGCAGGCGGTGCGAATGGCGATGGTGCCGCTGTGATCCACGGCGTCGGCGGCGTTGAGCAGCAGGTTCACGAACACCTGCTCCATCTCGTGCTGCTCGCCGTGCACGAAGGGGCCTTCGTTGGCGAGCTCCATCACGAGCGACACCCGCTTGAGCTGCCCCTGGGCACTGAGCAGGTCCACGACCCGCCGCAACGTGTCGTTGATGTCGATTGGGGTCGGGATCGGACGACGGGGGCGAGCATAGTCGAGCAGGCCGCGCACGATGCGGTCGATGCGCGCCGTCTCGCGCTCCACGCCGGATACGGCATCACGCGCCGAGGTGTCCTTCGTGGACGAGCGCAGCAGGTGCGCATAGCCATTGAGCGCGCCGAGCGGGTTTCCGATCTCGTGCGCGATCCCTGCGGCGAGGCGTCCCACGCTGGCGAGCTTCTCGGCGCGCACGAGCTGCGCCTGCTCGTGGATCAGTCGCTCCGTCATGCGGTTGACGCTGACGGCGAGCTGCTGCAGCTCGTGCGAGCGTTGATCGGGCAGGCGCAGATGCAGGTCGCCATCGGCGATCTCCTCGGCGATCGCCGCCGCGGAGCGCAGGGGACGCAGCACCAGCTGGCGCAGCTTCCAGGCGCCGAAGGCCACCACGACGAGCACGTCGGCGGCGATCAGGAGGCAGATGTAGAGCGCGCCCCGCGCCGGATCGGTGGCATCGTACAGCAGCACCACGCTGGCGACCGCGAACGTCAACGCCGCGCAGGCGAGGATCGCGAAGGTGGCGAGGAGCTCCGTGCGGAGCGAGGGCAGGGTCGTGGAGCGAACGCGAGGCATCGGCAGGGGAGAGGCGCGTATACCGGAAGGACGAACAGGCACACAGCGAGGTCATCGGTAGCGGAGGGGGGAAAGCGAACGGGGCGCACCGGAAACCGGTGCGCCCCGCCCAGAGCCTTCGAGAACGAAGGTCTTACTGACAGGCCGGCTCGCCGTCGCCCGCCGTCGTGACGGCCGGGTTCGTCGTGTTGATGCCGATACCGCAGAAGAACGGCGCAGGGATCTGCGTGTGCGTCACCGTGGCGCTCCAGTAACCAGCACCGGTGGTGATGTCGCCAGGCATGTTCATCACGACGCCGGTCGACGTCTTGTACTTCAGGCCCTGCAGCGTGTCGGTCGCGTAGAAACCGGAATCCGAGAAGAAGGCCTCTTCAGCGGTCACCAGGTTGCGCAGGTCCGACTTCATCGCGGCCTGGTAGGCCTTCGTCTTCGTGTTGGCGAACTTCGGGATCGCGATCGCGGCGAGAATGCCGATGATGACGACCACGATGAGGAGCTCGATGAGCGTGAAGCCCTTGCGAATGCGAGTCATGGGGTCTCTCTGGGAGGAAGGATGACGACTTCACGTCGTCGGTGGGGTGCCGCTGTGCCGACTTTCGGCGCAGGTAAGGGCAACGACCGGGCCAATGGCTGGGTCAGCCGTAATGCATTGTCGTTGTTAGACTTGGAGAATCAGTCTCCCTTGTTTCCGGAGGCGGCGCTCCGGGTTTTTGCAGGATGTCTAGCGGTTTGCGACAGCATCGCACGTGGCGCCAGCGTGTGATGCGGTCGTCCGAGTGCGCTGTCCGCCTCGGCGAGTGCACGCCGCAGACGCGGCAGCTGGTGGCCAGGCAACATCCGCATCGCCTGGAGCACTGCGTTGCGCGCGTCGTTCCAGCGGTGCTCCTTCGCCAGGCAGCGTGCGTAGGCGTACCGGCCTTCGATCGATGCGGGCTCGATGTCGTACGCCCATCCCAGCAACGCGTTGGCCGGCTCGCAGAGCCCGAGACGGTAGTACATCGAGCCGATGGAGAGCACCATCGAGATGTCGTAGGGGAAGAGCCGCAGGGCGTGCTTGAACTCGATCTCCATTTCGCGCGGCCGATTGTGCAGCGCCAGGTAGCGGCCGTACATGAAGTGCGCGCGATAGCCATTCGGCTGGTCGAGCACCGTCTGAGGGAAGAGCGTGTCATTGTCCTTCCACGCCTTCTGGCGATCGATGCTGCGCGCGAGGCCGAGCACGAGCAGGCAGGAGATCGCCGTCGCGAGCGTCCACTGTTCGGCGCGCCGCGCGCGGCGCGCGACCTGGTCGATGATCGCGCCGGCGACGAGGACCACGCCCACGCTCGGGAAGAACAACGTCCGCTCCGCCGTGACGAATCCGGCCGGCACGATCAGGTTGCTCACCGGGAGGAAGGCGATGATCAGCCACAACAACCCGAAACTGGCGACGCGCGCCCGCTTGCGCAGCGCGATGGCGAGCACCGTGACCCCGAGACAGATGAACACGCCCGGCAGCTGGATGAGCTCCGGTCGCTGCGAGATCACCACGTCGCCCGGCGTGTAGTCGGCGCTCAGCCGGACCGGGAAGACGAGCAGCTGCGCGATCCGCGGGATCTCGTTCATCATCGTCTCGATCCGCGGGAGCGCGCCCATCTTGAGATAGACGAACACCGGGTGCGGAGCGAAGCCACCGAGATCGGGCAGCACGAGGCCGCGAACGTAGAGGTAGCATGCCGCCGAGAGGCCGAGCAGCAGCACCAGCAGCCGGACGTCGCGTCCCCGGTCGCGCCACGGGACGTCGCTCAGCACCGTCCATTCGGCGGCCAGGAGGATCGCCGGCAGCACGATCACGTGCTCCTTGGTGAGGAGCCCGATCGTGAAGAGCGCGATGATGGCCGCGATGTGCCGTGGGGAGAGCGGGCCGGCGCGGCGCGCGCGCAGGTAGATGCCGATCGCGAGGCAGAGGCACAGCGCGGCGATCAGCTCGAGCTGGCCCACCACGTTGCCCGTGACCTCCACGTGCACCGGGTGGATGGCGAACAATGCGGCACTGAGGCAGGCCGCCGTGCGGGGCAGCACGGCGACCGCACACCAGTACACGGCGAGGGCGGTCGCGATGGCGAGCAGGATGTTGACGAAGTGGAAGAACCAGGGCGAGCCGCCCCCCGTCACCCACTGCAGCGCGAAGAGCACCATCATGATGGGCCGGTAGCCGTCGCCGCCGAGCTCCTTCGGCCAGTAGCTCTGCGCGAAGAGCTTCCACCACCCCGCCAGGTGATGTACGCGATCGTTGGTCATGATCACGTACACGTCGTCGAAGGTGAAGTCGTGGCCGATGCTCGTCACCGTCGCGAGCAGGGCGAGGAGCGCGACCGTCGCTGGGGAAATCCACCCGCGCGTGGTGGAGAGCCAGTCGCGACGGATCATTTCAGGAGTCCGAACTTCAGGACGTGCCAGAACGCCGCCAGGCCATCACGCCACCCGATCTTCTTGCCTTCCGCGTAGGTGCGGCCGGCGTACGAGATGGGCACCTCGTAGATCCGGGCATCGCGCTGCGCGAGGCGCGCCGTGATCTCCGGCTCGAAGCCGAATCGATCGGACGTCAGCACGAGCGAGCGCGCCAGATCACCGCGCACCGCCTTGTAGCAGGTCTCCATGTCGGTCAGGTTCAGGTTGGTGACCATGTTGCTGAACATCGTCAACAGCCGGTTGCCGACCGAGTGCCAGTAGTAGAGGACGCGGTGCGGCCCGCCGAGGAAGCGCGAGCCGAAGCAGGCGTCGGCCTTGCCGTCGATGATCGGCTCGAGCAGCTCCGGCCAGTCCTGCGGGTCGTATTCGAGGTCGGCGTCCTGCACGATGACGATCTCGCCCGTGCTCGCCGCGAGCGCGGTGCGAATGGCCGCCCCCTTGCCGCGGTTCTCCGGCTGCAGGATCAGCTTGTGGATGAAGCCTGCCTCCTTGAGCTCCACGAGCCGCTCGCGGGTGCCGTCGGTGGAGCAGTCGTCCACGCAGATGATCTCGGTGGCCAACGGAACGCCGTGCACGCGGTCGAGGATGGTCTCGATGGTGTTGTGCTCGTTGTACACGGGGATGAGCACCGACAGCCGCATCGACTGCGGATTGAGCGGCGTGAGCGCGCGGGGCACCGCGGCCAGCACGAGGGCCGGCGCACCGAGGGTCGGCGTGAGGCGCGCCGAGGCGGGACGCTGGGCCGTCGTCATGCTTCCACTCCGTAGCGCGACAGCTTGCGGTACAGGGTCGACGGATCGATCCCCAGCACCTCGGCGGCGCGGCTCTTGTTGCCGCTCTCGCTCTGCAGCACCCACATGATGTACGCGCGCTCGATGCTCTCGAGCGTCGGGTTGGTGGGGGCACGTTCGGCCACCAGGGGCTCGCTCACCCGCGCCGTGACGCGCTCCGGGAGGGCCGAGATCGCGATCTCGTCGCCGGGCGTGAGGATCACGGCGCGCTCCAGCGCATTCTCGAGCTCGCGGACGTTACCGGGCCACGAGTAGTTGACCAGCGCATCGAGGGCACTCTTCGACAGCTCCTTCGGCGCCTCCTGCCGCAGCTCGGCGATACGCGTGAGGAAGTGCGTCGCGAGGAGCGGGATGTCCTCGGCGCGCTGGCGCAGCGTGGGGAGGTGGAGCGCGATGACGTTCAGGCGATAGAACAGATCGGTGCGGAAGGAGCCGCGCCGGATCTCCTCTTCCAGCTCGCGGTTCGTGGCAGCGATGAGGCGGACGTCGATCGGCTGCGGATCAGTCGCGCCGACCGGGATCACCTCACGATGCTGGAGCACGCGGAGGAGCTTCACCTGGGTGGCCGGCGTGGTCTCGCCGATCTCGTCGAGGAAGAAGGTGCCCCTGGCCGCCGCGGTGAACAGGCCGCTCTTGTCCTTCACCGCGCCGGTGAACGCACCCTTCACGTGGCCGAACAGTTCGCTCTCGAGCAGGCTCTCGGGAAGCGCACCGCAGTTGATGCTGGCGAAGGTGTGCTCGGCGCGGGCAGAGAGCTCGTGGATGTAGCGCGCCACGACTTCCTTACCGGTTCCCGACTCCCCCTGGATGAGCACCGTGCTCTCGGTGGGGGCCACCGTTTCGGCGAGGCGAAGCACGTCCAGCCAGCTGCGGCTGTTGCCGACCGGCCGCGCGCCGACGGGTCCCTCGCGCCGCTTGATCTCCTGGCGCAGCGAGCGATTCTCCACACGAAGCTCGCGATGCTCGGCGGCGCGCTTGAGGATCGCCAGCAGCTCGTCGTTGCGGAACGGCTTCTGGATGTAGTAGAACGCGCCCTCGTTCACCGCCTGCATGGCCGACTGCAGCGTGGCCTGCGCCGTCATCAGGATCACCGGCGTATCCGGGTCCTGCTGCTTGGCGGCGGCGAGGATCTCCACTCCCCCGACGTCGGGCATGCGGACGTCGGACAGCACGATGTCCGGCTGCAGCGCGTTCAGTTGCTCGAGGCCGGCGCGGCCACCGCGCGCGGTGTGCGCGGAGAAGCCGGCGTTGCGGAGCAGGATGCCGAGGGACTCGAGGATGCCCGTCTCGTCGTCGACGATGAGGACCGAGGGGATGCGGGAGGTGCTCACGCGAAAACCGTAGCTGAGGTATGGCTGCTGATGAGCGGGTGCGCCGGCGGGGTGACCCGCGTGGCACGCGGCAGCACGATCGTGAAGCAGGTGCCGCCAGCACCCGTGTCGAGGAAGACGAGGCCGCGATGCGCGTCGATCGCGCGCTGCACGACGGCGAGCCCGAGGCCGCTGCCGCCGACCTTGGTGGTGAAGAACGGGTCGAACAGGCGATCGCGGATCTCGGCCGGGATGCCGGGGCCGGTGTCGGTGACGCTGAGGGCGACGCCGCCGTGCGTGAAGGTGCTGCCGACGTCGAGCTGGTCGGGGCGCGCCGGCCCCACCACGAGCTCCACCCTGCCGCCAGCGGGCGAGGCCTGCATGGCGTTGAGCAGGAGGTTGAACACCGCTCGATGCAGGAGGTCGTCGTCACCCTCCACGAAGTAGGCTCCGACTTCCGCCGAGCAGTGCACCGTCACGCCGTCGGGCCGATCGGGGTGCGCGAGCGCCAGGTTCACCGCACCAGCGCCGACGCGCGCCAGGTCGATCGGCGTGCGGCGCGAGACGCGGACGCGGGCGAAGTCGAGGAACTCGGTGAGCAGGCGGCTCAGGCGGTCCGACTCGCGCATGACGAGGTTGGTGAGGACCTTGTCGTCGGCGCTGGTGGACGGCGCCATGGAGAGCTGCTCGCAGGCGCTGCGGATGGAGGCGAGGGGATTCTTGATCTCGTGCGCGAGCGAAGCCGACAGCTCGGCGACACCCTCGAGGCGCTCCGCGCGCAGCCGGAGGGTCTCCATGCGCTTCTGGTCGGAGATGTCCTGGAAGATCGCCGTCGCCGTGCGATCGGTGTTCTGCCCGTCGCCGTCGGTGTACGTCGTGGTCACGCCGATTGGGAAGCGCCGCTCGGGGGTGGTGATCACCCCCTCGGCGCGCGTCGTGCGTACGCGGTTGCGCATCGAGCGTTCGACCGCGTCCACGAGCTCGGGCGATCCGTGGCGCAGCCGCTCCAGCACCGGACGCCCGACCTGCCCCTCCAGCTCCATTCCGAGGAGCTGCTGGGCCATCGGGTTGGCGTAGAGCAGGCGGCCTTCGTGGTCGACCGTCAGCACGCCGCTCCGGATGTTGTAGAGGATGTCGGACGCCTGGAGCCGCACGTGGGCGAGCACCGCCTCCGTGTCGGCGCCGGCTTCGCGAAGCATGGCGTTCAGCCATGCGCTCCCGAGGGCGACGATGGCGAACACCGCGAGCTGCAGCCAGACTGAAGCCGTGAGCGAGGAGTCCACGCTCCAGAAGGAGTCCGCGACATAGAGCACGTTCCCGAGCGCGGCCACGAGGAGGCCGCCGCCCACGGGCAGCACCATGGAGGAGGTGGCGATCACCAGGATGTACAGCGCGGCGAACATCGAGGTGCTCGCGCCGGTCACGTGCACCACCGTCGTCACGAGCAGCAGGTCGAAGATCAGCTGCAGGTAGAAGAAGGTGGGTCGGAGGGGCCGGCGCCGGAACTCGCTGTAGACCACCGAAATGCCGGTCACGCCGAGCGTGATGGCAAAGCTCAGGGAGGCCAGCAGCAGCTTGCGAGTGTCGGTGTTCTCGTCCTGCCACACGAGTACGGCGGCAACGAAGATCGCCGCGGCCACGCTGACACGGCCGACATAGACCCAGCGCACGAGGCGGGCTGGGTCGAGGAAGAGCGCACGCTCTCTGGAAGTCGGCTGATCGAGGAGTCGCACGGGAAGGAGAGTCGCAAAGTGCCAGAAGGCGGCGGGTGCGCGCGCTCTGGCATTCTGCCATAGTCATTCAAGGACGACTGGTCACACACGGAGTTACGAATGCCGAGGGAGGGAGCACTCGCCGTCACCGGGACGGTTTCGATTCCGCGCGCCGAGCTGCAGTACCGGGCCAGTCGTGCGGGTGGCGCAGGCGGCCAGCACGTCAACACCTCCTCCACCCGGATCGAGGTGCTCTGGAACGTCGCGACCAGTCAGGCGCTGGACGAAGGCGCCCGCGCCCGCGTTTCAACGAAGCTCGCCTCGCGCCTGGACGGCGAGGGGAACCTGCGGGTCGTGTCGAGCGCGCGGCGGAGCCAGGCGCAGAACCGGGAGGCGGCCGAAGAACGCCTGGCGGAGCTCGTGCGCGGCGCGCTGGCGGTGCCCCGCCGTCGCAAGCCCACCAGGCCGACGCGCGCCGCCAGGGAGGCGAGGCTCGGTGAGAAGAAGAAGCGCTCCGAGACCAAGCGCCAGCGCCGGAGCGACTCCTTCGACTGAGTCGCGTCGCGGCCGTCACAGGCTGGCCCGGCACCGTCGCGAATCGTTACAGGGTCGGGCCGCAGTCACGCTTGTGGGGGAGCGTGCACCGCTCGACCTTTGGTGGCGGGCCCATGCGTGTCGTCGTCGCTGGCCCGGCTCGAGGGACTGCGGACATCTCCTTCCGTCGCACCTCGGTGGCAGGACTCCACACGGGGCACCAACCTTGCCCCGGTGGGGTAGCAGGACGCCATTCATGTAGTGGCGGCCCGCTTTCTCCTCAGTCGCGGTTCGACCGCGGGATCTCGCGATGACCAGTCATACCCGGCGCCGCGTGGCGCCCCTCGCGCTCTTCGGCGCGCTGCTCGTTGGGCTGCCGATGACCGCGACCGCACAGTACTTCGGGCGCAACAAGGTCCAGTACGAAGACTTCGACTTCCGCATCCTGCGAACGTCGCACTTCGACCTGTACTACTACCCGGCCGAATCCCTCGCCACCTTCGACGCCGGCCGCATGGCCGAGCGCTGGTACACGCGCCACTCGGACACCTTCCGCCACACCTTCGACCACAAGTCGGTGGTGCTGTACGCCGACCAGCCGGACTTCCAGCAGACCAACGTCGTCGGCGAGGCGATCAGCGAGGAGACGGGCGGCATCACGGAAGGACTGCGCACGCGAGTCGTGATGCCCTTCACCGGCATCTACGCGGACAACGATCACGTGCTCGGCCACGAGCTGGTGCACGTGTTCCAGTACAGCATCGCCGAGTCGGGCCCCGGCGGATTGGCGCGCCTGAACGCCCTGCCCCTGTGGCTCATCGAGGGCATGGCGGAATACTTCTCCCTCGGCCGCGACAACCCGCTCACGGCCATGTGGCTGCGCGATGCCGCCGAGCGCGACAACCTGCCCACCATCCACCAGCTGACCACCGACCCGCGCTTCTTCCCGTATCGCTACGGCCAGGCGCTGTGGGCCTACGTGGGCGGACGCTGGGGCGACCGCGCGGTGGTGGACGTGTACCGCACCTCGCTGCGCGTCGGCTTCGAGGACGGGATCCAGCGCGTGCTCGGCCTGAGCACCGATTCGCTGTCGAAGGACTGGATCGCCGCCACGAAGCGCGCGTACCTGCCGCTGCTGGAAGGACGCACGCGCCCCAACGCCGCGGGCGACCCGGTGCTGCAGACGTCGCGCAAGACCGGCGACATGAACCTCGCACCGACGGTGAGCCCCGACGGCAAGCTCGTCGCGTTCTTCGCGCGCCGCGGGCTGTTCGAGATCGAGCTGTTCGTCGCCGACGCACAGACCGGCCACGTGATCAAGAAGCTCGCGGGCCCGACGAGCAACTCGCACTTCGACGCCATCACCTTCATCTCGTCGTCGGGTGCCTGGTCGCCCGACAACTCGCGCTTCGCGTTCATCGCGCAGGTGGAGGGGGATCATGAGATCGCCATCCTCGACGTGGCCACCGGCAACATCGAGAAGCAGCTGCGCGTGCCGGGCGTGGGCGCCATCTCCAACATCGCATGGTCGCCGAACGGTCGCACGATCGCCTTCTCCGGGCAGCATGGCGGTTTGAGTGACCTCTACCTCATCGACCTCGAGGCGGGGTCGGTCCGGCAGCTCACCAACGATCGCTACGCCGACATCCAGCCAGCCTGGTCGCCCGACGGCAGCACGATCGCCTTCGCGACCGACCGCGGCAGCGAGACGAGCTTCGAGACGCTCAACTTCTCGCCGCTCAAGCTGGCGACGTACGAGGTGGCGACGGGACACATCAGCGTCTTCTCGCCATTCGCCAACGGCAAGAACATCAACCCGCAGTACTCGCCGGACGGCCGCTCGCTGTTCTTCATCAGCGACCAGGACGGCTTCAGCGACATCTACCGGCTGCAGCTCGCCTCGGGTGCGGTATCGCGCGTGACGCGGCTCTCCACCGGCGTGAGCGGCATCACCGCCATCTCCCCCGCCCTCACCGTGGCGCCGGCCACGGGGCGGATGCTCTTCTCGGTGTTCAAGGACCAGGGCTACGCGGTGTTCGCGCTCGACTCGTCGCGCACGCATGGCGAGCCGCTCGTGCTGGGCAGCATGGTCGCCAGCGCGGGCGTGCTGCCGCCGGGTGACACCCCGGGCCGCGCGACGGTGACGAACTACCTCAAGGATCCGCTCACCGGCCTGCCCTCCGGCGACGAGTTCACCGTGGCGCCGTATCGCTCGAAGTTCTCGCTCGACGCGATCGGCCAGCCCACGGTCGGCGTCTCGGCGGGGGGTCCCTTCGGGACCGGGGTGGCGGGAGGCGTGTCCTTCCTGTTCGGCGACCAGCTCAGCGACAAGCAGATCGGCGTCGCCGTCCAGGCCAACGGCCAGGTGCAGGACATCGGCGGCCAGGTGGTCTACCAGAACCTCAAGCACCGCTGGAACTACGGCGTGGGGCTCGAGCACATCCCCTACCTGTTCGGCTACCTCGCGCCAATCGGTCCGAACCAGGCAGCGCTCGTGTTCCAGCGCATCTTCGTGGATCAGGCGAGCGCGATGACGGCGTATCCCTTCTCCAGCACGCGCCGCATCGAGTTCAGCGCGAATGCCACCCGGCTGGGCTACAGCTCGCAGGCGTTCGACTACTACTCGGGCCAGGAGATCCCCACCACCGGCCTGCCCACTTATCCCACCTCGTACTATGAATCGGGGAGCGTGGCATACGTGGGCGACAACTCGTATTCCGCCTTCACCGGGCCGGTGCAGGGATCACGGTACCGCCTGGAGGTGTCGCCGACCTTCGGCTCGCTGCAGTACACCACCGGGCTCGCCGACTACCGCAAGTACTTCTTCATGCGTCCGTTCACGCTCGCCTTCCGCGGG
Organism: Gemmatimonadaceae bacterium; assembly: GCA_036377775.1. Lineage (GTDB taxonomy): Bacteria > Gemmatimonadota > Gemmatimonadetes > Gemmatimonadales > Gemmatimonadaceae > AG11. The sequence goes on from DASUXT010000214.1 coordinate 14,837, forward strand.
TTGCATTACGGGCGCTACGGACGCGACGCCGAGGATCCTCGCCAGTACCAGATCTATCTCGGCGAAGAGACGCTGCTGCGCGGCTACGGTTATGGCTCGTTCACGAACGACGAGTGCAACTCGACCCAGTGCAACGTGCTGCAGAGCCTCTTCGGCAGCCGGATCGGGGTGTTCAGCGCCGAGTTCCGCATCCCGCTGTTCGGCGTGCCGGAGTACGGACTGATCAACTTCCCGTACCTGCCGACCACCATCTCGCCGTTCTTCGACGCCGGCGAGGCCTGGTCGAGCGGCGCGACACCGCACTTCGCCTTCGAGAACCCGGACGGGAACCAGCGCGGCATCGTGTCGAGCGCCGGCGTGTCGGCGCGCATGAACCTGCTCGGCTACGCGATCTTCGAGGCGTACGTGGCGCACCCGTTCCAGCGGAAGGGGAAGGGATGGGTGGTCGGCCTCCAGCTCGCGCCGGGCTGGTAGTCGTTGGTGAGCAGTTTGTCAGTCGGGAGTGCGCACGGCGCAGCTCAAAGTGAAAGCTGACAGCTGACTGTTTCACTTGCAGCTTCAACTGGCGCGAGATTGCACTGCGTCGGGGTCACGATGGAACGGTGGGGCGGAACTGCGGACGGCGTTGCGACGCGCTACCGCGGCTCCGCCCCACTGCTGTTCAGTGGCCACGATTCCGGAACGCCGTTGCCATTCCGTCAGTTGGTCCTTTCCCGCCGCGGCATGCGGAGCTCTCAGTCGGTGAGTGACTACGAGTAAAGCTGACAGCCTACAGCTTTCACTTTCAGCTGCGCCGTGCGCACTCCCGACTCCAGACTGTGAACTCGGCTCTCAGAAGCGATAGAGCGCGCGGTAGATCTGTTCGTTCCTGAGCACGATCCGCACATAATCGCGCGTCTCCGTGTACGGGATCCACTCCGTGAACAGCTCCGGGTCACTGGCACTCCCCGGCCGGTTCACCCAGCGAGCCACCCGCGAGGCGCCCGCGTTGTAGGCCGCGAGGGCGTGAGCCGTCGGTACGCCGCGCTTCAGGCTCGACGCGAGGTGCGCCGTCCCCAGCTCCAGGCTCACGTCAGGATCGAACAGCAGCGCCGGATTCCACATCGGGTAGTTCATGCTCTTCGCCACGGCCGCACCCACGCTCGGCATGAGCTGCATCAGCCCCCGTGCACCAACGGCGGAGACTGCGCGCGGGTTGAAGCTCGACTCCTGCCGGATGAGTCCCGCCACCAGCGCCGGATCGAGATCGTGCCGGCGGGATTCCTCCCGCAGCGCATCCTCGTGCACCACGGGGAAGGCGGCGACGAAGAGCGCACGGGTGGGCGTGCCGCGGTCGATGGCACGCAGCGCCACTCGCAGTCCGCGCGCCGGCTCGGCTGCGGCGATCAGCGCCTGCGCGATGGCCGGCGCTTCCGCCGGCTTCGCGGTGGCGCGGTCCACGAGCGCATCGAGCTCGAAACGTGTCTCCGCGTCCATCCCCAGCTGCTGCAGTGCCGCGATGCGCGCCGAGATGCTGTCCACGGCCGCAGCGTGCACCGAGGTGTCCGCGCCGGCAGGCGGCGTCCAGCCCTTCATCTTCAACCGCTGGTATGCGCGCCATGCGTAATACGAGTACGGCGAGCCCGCGATGATCGCCTTCCACCGCTTCTCGGCCTCGGCGTGGCGACCCATGCGCTCGTATGCGCGCCCCGCCCAGTAGCGCGCGGCATCTGCCTCGTCGTCCTTCGGGTAGCGCGAGGAGAGCGTGTCGAAGGTGGCTGCCGCTCGCGCAGCGCTCGACTGCCACGCGATCAGGCCCGCACGGAAGCGCGCCAGCGGTGCCTGCGACGATGACGGATACCGCTTCCCGATGTCGGCGAGCGATCGGGCCGCGCCGGCCATGTCTCCGTCATCCACCTGGAGGTCGGCGAGCAGGAGCAGCGCCGGCGCGGCAACCGATGAGCTGCCTGCATAGCGCGTGGCCGTGCGGCGCAGCGCCGAACGTGCGGCGGCGCCACTGCCGGCCCGCACGAGCGCTCGCGCCCGCTGGTACGATGCGCTGGGCGCGAGCGACGGGTCGGTGACGAGCGCGTACTGCTTCGCGGCGTCGGACTCGCGCCCTGCCCCCATCAGCGCGCCGGCGTACGCATACACGTCACGCTGGCCCAGTGGCGCGGCCTTCGCCGCGGTGGCGAACCCCTGCACCGCGCGCGTCGCGAGATCGTTGGCGGCAGCCGCCCGAGCGACGGTGAGTTCCTCGTCTCGGGTGAGCGACACCTTCAGGTCGTCGAGCACGCCTACCGCCTGGCGAGCATTCGCGTAGCTCGTGCGCCCGCCCAGGTAGTCGACGATGCGGCGCGCGAGCGCGCGCCGCGACGTGGAATCCTGCGCTGCGAGCGCCTCGACGCGAAATGCCGAGCCGACGGCGCCCACGGAGCGGTAGACGCGCGAAGCGCCGGCGAGGTCGCCGGTACGCTCCCGTGCCTGTGCGTCCGTCCACGGCACGCGTTCCCGTGCGGCCGGATTGGTGATGTCCGCGAACCGCTCGGCGCGGTCGCTGCTGTCGGCCATGGCGCCGGCCGCCCGCAGCCGCAGCCAGTCGGCGATCTCCGGAACCTGCTGTGCTGCCGCCGAGTAGGCGGCCGCGGTGCTGTCAAGCACGTTGGCGCGGTCGAGCGCCCGGGCCAGCAGCACGCGCCGCGTCACGCGTGCTGCCGGCGTTCGTGCATCGGCCAGCGCGAGTCGGGCATCGGCGCGTACATCCTGGTCGCGCGCGAGCCCGCTGCGCACCAGCAGCTCGCGTCCTTCGCCGCCGTAGAGAGAGTCCAGCCATGGCGCGCCACGAAGGATCCGCTCCACTTCATCCCAGCCCTGCCAGCCCGACGCGGCGCGCGCACCGACCAGGCGCGCGGCTGGAGGAGCGGAGTCAGGTCTCGTGAGCTGGCGCACCAGCAGCCGCGTCGCGTGCCAGTAGCGGCCGGCACGCACGAGCGAGTCCGCCCGCATCACCACGCTGTCGCCGGCGATACGGGCGGAATCGGAGCGAGTGACGTCCACCGCTGCAACGCGCTCGCTGTCCGAGCCCTGCGCGCAGGCGATAGCCGCCCAGAGAATCAGGGGAAGTACGACGATGGAAGGAATACGCATGCGAGACGAGGAGTCACGGTTCGTGCCACACGACTCCTCGCTGCCGAGCGTGATCCGGATTACGGCTTTCAGCTTCCAGCCTTCAGCGTCGAGCTTTCATTCCTGTCCTGCAGCCAGTAGGCGAACCACTGGCGGATGCGGCCCAGTCGATCCACGAGGAGCCACGGCTCGCCCGAGCGCGACAGCTCGTGCGTCGAGCGCGGATATCGCACCAGCTCCACCGGCACGTCCATCTTCTTGAGCGCCATGTACCACAGCTCGGCGTTGCCCATCGGCGTGCGGAAATCCTCCTCGCTCTGCACCATCAGCGTCGGCGTGCGCACCTTCGTCACGTGACGGATGGGCGACAGCGTGTCGTACATCGCGAAGTTGTCCCAGGGCTTGCCGTAGAACTCGAACTCGGTGAGCCCCTGCGCGTCCGACGCACCGTACCAGTACGTCCAGTCACTGATCATGCGGTCGGTCTCGGCCGCCTTGAAGCGATTCGTCTTCGTGGTGACCCACGCCGTCATGAAGCCGCCGTACGAGCCGCCCGTCACGCCCATGCGCGTGGAATCCACGTCGGCGCGCTTCGCGACGAGGTCCACGGCCTTCATGAGGTCCTCGTAGTCCTCCGCACCCCACCGGCCGCGCGTGGCGTAGGTGAAGTCGGCGCCGTAGCCGCTCGACCCGCGGGGGTTCGTGAACAGCACGAACATCCCCTGCCCCGCCAGGTTCTGGAACTCGTCGAACCAGCCCTCGCCGTACTGCGAGTGCGGGCCGCCGTGGATGTAGAGGACGACCGGATACTTCTTCCCCGGCTGATAGCCGTACGGCTTCATCAGCCAGCCCTCGATCTCCATGCCGCCAACGCTCGGATACGTGAAGCGCTCGGCGTCGCTGAACGCCACTTCGCTCGTGAGCTTGTCGTTGAACGAGGTCAGGCGCTTCTCGTTCCTGCCGTTCGCGTCGGCCACGTAGAGCTCGGTCGGCTTCGTCATGCTCGTCGCGACGTACGCCACCTTCCGTCCCGCGTCGTCGAAGCTGAAGCCGTTCATCTTGCGCCGCCCGCCGAGCAGCTGGGTCGGCTGCTTCGTGGCGGGATCGAGCCGGAACAGGCCGCTGCTGCCTCCGACGTCGGCGTTGAACAGGAGCGAGCCGTCGGCAAGCCATTCGACCCCCGAGGGCTCGTACCGGAATGCGTCCGCAAGGACGTTCTGCGGAGTGCCGCCCGCGGCGTTCACGAGATAGACGCGCGCCGACGACGTGCGCGTCGGGCGGCCGATGAACGCGATGCGCTTCGAGTCGGGTGACCAGGTGATGTCGCTCTCCGCTCCCGACCAGGTGAGCCGACGCGGCTCGCCGCCGTCGGTGCTCATGACGAAGACGTCCACCTCGTTGCGCGGCACCTCGTCGCGCTTCGCGTCATACGGAAGGAAGGAGAGCGAGTCGCGCTCGTGCTCCACCACCGAATCGGGGCGCAGCTCGGCATCGGCGAGGAACGCCACCCACCTGCCGTCCGGGCTCACCACGGCGTTGCGGTGCGAGTACGCCGTGCTGGTGAGCGGACGCCTTGCGCTCCCGTCGAACGCCTGGCGCCAGAGCTGCGCCGGACGGTAGGTCCGCGCCTCGCGCGGGCCGGGCAGGAAGCCGCGATCGTTGGACTTGTAGCGCATGTCGACCACCTGCCGGCCGTCGAAGCGCGCCGGGTTCACCGGCCTGGTGATGGCGCCATACGGCGGACGCGCCATCGGGAGCATCTTCGCGTACGGGTCGTTCCTGGCCTTGCTGGAGTCGGCGCGCGGAGCACTGTCGGGCTCCGCCCAGATGGCGAACCGGCCGTCGCGCGGGACGGACCCCGAGGGATAGTTCTCCAGCTGCTCGGCCTCGCCCGCCGGCTGGTCCATGCGGATCGCCCACGTGTTTCCCTTCCCGCCACTGCGATTCGAGGTGAATAGCAGGTAGCGGCCGTCGGGGGACCACCGCGGCTGGCTGCTCTCCTGGCTGGGCGAGGTGAAGCGCTTCGGCTCACCGCCAGCCGTGGGAACGACCCAGATCTCGCTGTGTCGCTTGTTCTCCGCTTCGCGTACGGTGGTCACCGTCACGGCCACGCGGTCGCCGCCGGGGGAGATGGCGGGGGAGCTGAGGGTGGTGACCTTGTACCAATCGGCGAGCTGGAAGGCCCGGGGAGCGGTGCCCTGCTGTGCGGCCGCGGGGACGGCGGCGAGCAACGCGAGCACGGTGAGGGAGCGCGAGGTCGGCATCATCGGTGGGAAGGGAGTGGGAACGGACCGGACCGGCGGTCACGATCCCATATATACGCACGAATGGGTTGGCAGCGTTGCTGCCAACCCATTCGCGATCGCTCCGGTTCGTGCTGTGCGCCCCACCAGCGCCCAGGCACTCGCCATCGCTACTTACTTATTCACCCAGCCTGGCCAGACCGTTGGGCGCGGAAACCGCCCCGCTTGCCAGCCTTGCCATCCTTCTGGCGGGCCTTCATCGCATCACGACGCTTGGCCAGCTGCTGGACGTTCGCGTCGTAGAGCTTCTGGTTCTCCGGCGTCAGCGCCGACCGGATCTCCGCCTGCTCGCTCTTCCGCAGCTCGGCCAGCTTGTCGAACGTCGGCTTGTTCTTCGCGAACACCGCCCGCGCCGCGGCCGTGTCGCCCTTCTGGCGCGCCGCACGCGCCTCCTGCATCGCCGGCTTCATCTGCTCACGGAGCGACCTGGCCTGGGTCGCATATTTCGTGTGGATGTCCTTGAGCTTCGCCTTCTCGGCGTCGCTGAGCTTGATGCCGCGGAACAGCCCACGCTCGGCGCGCACGCCAGCGCGCATCCCACGCTGCATCGCGTGCTGGCCATGACGAGCGCCCTGCTGCGCGGGAGCCTGGGCTCCGGCGAGCGAGGCAGCGGACACCAGCGTCGCCACGGCGAGTGCGATTACACGAGTCTTACCCATGCGTCCTCCAAAGTGTTGGAGCGCTCCAACGCGCTACCAGACAGGAAGACGTCGCTCTCGCCTGGTTGTTAAGACGTCGTGGTCGATGGCTCGGGGCGAGTCAGCGGCCGGTACGCCACGGCGCTGATCTCCACGAGGATCCCGCGCAGGTCGGCTCCCACGGTGGTGCGGCTGGGGTGCGGCCCACGAAAGAATTCACGGTAGACGGCGTTCATCGCGTCCCAGTCGTCGGACTGCTGGAGGTAGACGGTGACACTCACCACGTCCCCGAGCCCCGCCCCCGCCTGCTCGAGCACGCGCCGCAGGTTGCCGAGCGTGTTACGCGTCTGACTGGCCACGTCGCTGCCGCCAAGCTCCCCGGTGGCCGGATCGCGCGGCGTCTGGCCACTCACGTAGATGAAGTCACCGGCGCGCACGGCGGGGCTGTACGGCCCCTTCGGCGCGGGCACGTCGGCGGGGAGGAACACTGGCGTCCATGTGGGCATGTCACGGTCTCGGCTGGGATGAGTCGGGTGGCGCGATCGGCGCCGCATCGTTCGCCTGCGGCGTCTGCCACAGTCGCACCGGAGCCACCGTCACGCTACCCGCCCGGACCAGAACCGTGCCGGCATCCACCGTTCGCGTCTGCACTCCCTCGCCGATGCGCAGCGTCACGTGCTGCGGGCCCGCCGGCAGGCGCAGCCGCACCAGCGTAAGCTCGCTCGGCAGGAGGTGCCAGGACCGCACGTCCGCACGCTCGAGCAGCGACGCGCCCAGGTTGGCCAGGGTTCCTGCCACGTCTCCCTTCTTGTCGCGTACGGCCTTCACCACCGCGTACTTCGCCGCTGCGCGCGCTGCTGCGCGCGTGATGATCGCGCCGAGCTCCCGCTGCGCATCCGCTGCGGTCGCATCATCCACGTGCGCCACCACGCCGATGATGCCGGGCGTTTCGCCAGGCGCACCGGCGCGCACCGTCGCGCCCCAGGGTCGGGACGAGCTTCGCAAGCCGGGAAAGGCGATGGTCATGTGGTAGTCGTCATCATCGTCCCGGTCCACGTGGTGCGACCGCACGGGCACGTACGTCGGCGCTGCCAGCGGGCCGCCGGGGACCTGCGTCATGCCGTGCGCGACGTTCCATCCACCGTCGGGCACGCGCACCGAATCCCGGTCGCGGCCGCCGAGCTCGAGCTCCATCGTTTCCGTCACGCGGTGGGCCACGTAGCCGCGCTCCACGACCACGAGCACGTCACCCATGGAGCTGTCCGGCGGAGCGCTGCGGGCGCGGCCGTCGCCCGCCTCGCCAGGGACGCTGTCGCGCGCCGCGTATGCCGGCATCAGCGCGCGAGCCGCGCGGTATGCGACCGCCGCGTCATCATTCTCGCCCGCCCGCGCGAACACGGCGCCGGCGAGCTCGTGCAGCGCACCGTGCAGCGAACGCTCTCGATCGTCGCGGCCCTCCGCATACTGCGCCAGCAGCGACGACAGCCGCCGCGCCTCCACCGCTGCATCCTCCCACTGCTCGAGGCGCGCGTAGGACAGCATGGCGTAGTACGGGATGAAGAGCCGCTCCGTGCGCCGCGGCTGGTACGGTCGTGCGAGGTCGCTCGTCACGAGCGCCAGCGCATCCTTCGACAGGCTCGCCGTGACGCGATCGTCCGCCAGGAGCGCCGCGCTGTCCAGCACCGCCGCGCTTCGCGTGAACTGGGCGGCATAGTAGCTCGCGATGCCGACGTCGAGCCGGCGGAGCAGCTCGTCGTCCTCGTGCCACGCGAGCGCGGCGGTGAAGTCCCCCCGCGCGAGGGCATCACGCAGCCGCTGCTGCGGTCGCGCGATGCCGTTCCTGCCGGTGGCGTACCCGTTCAGCGTGCTGCCCAGCGTGGCGCAACCGCCGAGCAGGAGCAGTCCAGCGGCGAAAGACAGCCGGCCGACGGTGCGGGCGCGGGTGGGGGCGCGCATGCTGGTTCACCGGTAGTCGTTCAGCGATTCTGCTTCTCGAGCACGATCACGCGCTGCCGCGCCTGCGCGATCGCGTCGGCAAGCTTCGCATTCGCGTTGCCCACCGCCTCGATCTTCTCCAGTTCCATCCGGTGCAGGAAGAGCATGTAGCGCAGCTCCGCCTCGCGTGGCCGCAGCAGCTTGTCCAGCGACGTGGCCATCTTGTACGCGAGCATCGGGTCGGCGCGGTCCACCACGCTCGCCCGGTCGTAGCGCTCCAGTGCGCCGGTGAAGTCGCCAGCCGCGGCCAGTGCATCGCCCTCCTTCACGAGCGCCTCGGCGCGTGCCCGGTTCACATTGCTCACGTCGGCCGCGCTGCTCACCGTGCGCAGGCCCTGCGGCTCGCTGTACGTCACACTCGCCACACGGCCGTCGGCGATCTGCACCAGCGCCACCGGGGCGACGGCGTCACGGGGCGCCGTCGCGGTGGCCTGCGGCGCGAGCACGGCGACGCCGCCGCTGCGGCGCACGCTCCACGCGTCGCCGGTGGTGCGCGTGGCGGCGAACACCTGTGCCTCGTTCATGCCGAGCGCGATCTCGCCCCGCCCGAGCGCCGCACACACATCGGGTGCACAGCCGGTGTACGCCACGGCCGCGATCGAGTCTCGTCGCTCGCGTCCGGTCGCCTGTGCAGCGCTCGCCCGGGCCGCTGCGGCCTCCACCGTCGACGTCGGCTCGGCCACCCGGTCGCCGTTGTGCATGATGGTGATCGGCAGCTCGTCGATGCGCTTCGGCGCACAGCCGCTGACGATGAGCGCGCTGATGAACAGCGTCGGCGCGAGCTGGGGAATGCGGGAGCTGGTCATGATCATGTCTCCGCTGCTGGTCAGAGGCCGAACGCCGAGCGCGTGATGTACTTCTTGATCTTGTGCTGGCCCACCCAGACCTTCGCATTCGTCTCGAGGTCGATCAGCGACGCATCCACCTGGTAGAACACCACGCGCTCGCGGCCGTCCACGTCCTCGATCGCCTGCAGCTCGCCGGCGAGCATGTACCGCGCGCCCAGCTCCTGCCCCTGCCGCGCCCGGGTGTCGGCGCGGGCGTTCTGCTGCTGGTCCTGCCGCTCGCCGCGCAGCTCGCTTCGCTCAGCGCCCGAGGCGACCACGCGCGCCTCCCCGGTGGATACGAGCGCCTTCTCGATGTCCTTGACGAAGGTGCCGACCGCGATGTGCTCGAGGGTGCGGTTGGCGAAGTTGCCGACGATGATGGTCGGCGGCTCTCCACCGTGGGTGTCGGTGTAGCGCTTCGCCCATCCCGCGGAGAGCGTCTGCTCCACGAGCTGGTTGGCCACGAGGCGGGAATCGGTATCGTTCCAGCGGCCGGAGAGATCGGTGACGGCACCGGGCTCGATGCGCGCCACTCGCTTGGTGGCGCAGCCGGCCGCAGTGATCACCAGCGCGCCGAGGACGGCGCGCAGCAGATGACGACGCGAGCGACGAATGAACATGGTCTGGCTCCTGGTGGGCTTCGTTCGGACACCGGGAAGGCAGGCGCCAGACCACGAGTGATGCTCGTCACAAGGCGGCATCTTACAATCACTTACGGTGCTTCGTCTTCATTTCGGTGTCCACGCGTGCGGACGCCGGTGTTTCAGTTCTGGAGGACAACCGTCCTCTCCGCGGGACCTTGCTGCCCGCTACTTTCCGCCATGGACTTCCCGATGGACGATTGGTCGCACGCAGACCTCGACGCGGACTTCCCGCTCGGCGACGGCACCGCCGATACGGAGGCGCATGTCGTGTGTCCCTACTGCGGCGCCCCGAACGAGATCGCCCTCGACCCGGGCAGCGGCGGGGAGCAGGAATACGTGGAAGACTGCCACGTGTGCTGCCGGCCGATCCTCATGTACGTGACGTACGGACGGGATGGACGGGCCTCGGTGGAGGTCTACGCTTCTGACTCCTGACGGTGCGACCCAGTTCACGGTGGCAAGTCGGGAGTGCGCACGGCGCAGCGGAAAGTGAAAGCTGTCAGCTGTCAGCTCGACTCGTAGCTCCTCACCGATTGACGGCTCGTCTCGCCAGGACGGGAAAGGATCAAACCAACGGAACGGCAACGGCGTTCGACACCTCGCGATCGGCCTGGCGGTACGGGCGTCTCGAGGTCCTACCCGCCGTTCGTAGTTCCGGCCCACCGTTCCATCGTGACCCCGGCGCAGTACACCCTCTCGGCGCCGGGAGCTACAAGTGCAACAGTCAGCTTTCAGCTGTCACTTTGAGCTGCGCCGTGCGCACTCCCGACTTGTCACTGGTAACTGCCTCCGTGGGGAGTTGTCAGTGTGCTCCCGGCCCCAACCCCCTCGACTTCCCGGTCCTGAACAGCAGCATCAACGGCAGCGACACCACCAGGGCGATCCCGCTCAGCAGGTAGAGCTTCGAGAACGCCAGCACGCTCGCCTGTGCCTGCAGCTGCTTGTCGAGGATGAACAGCGCCTGCTGCTTGGCGCTGATCGCGTCGGACCCCTTGGCGATCAGGGCGCGCGTGATCCCCTGCACCCGCGCCATGGACTGCGCATCCCCCACTACCACGTGCTCGGCGAGCAGCGCGCGGGACTGCGCGGTGAAGCGCGACAGCAGCGTGGCGCTGATCGCGATGCCCAGTGAGCCGCCCAGCTGACGGGTGAGGTTGAACATCCCCGTGCCCTGGGCCAGCTCGCTGTCCTTGAGGTCTGCCATCGTCGCCCCGGTGAGCGGCACGAAGATCAGCCCGAGCCCGACACCGCGCGCGATGAGTGGCCAGAACAGGTCGTGCGCGCCCGCGTCGTACGACAACAGGGACAGCTTCCACATGCTGAACAGGAAGAGCAGCGAGCCGATGGTCACGGTGACGCGCGCGTCCAGCTTCGCTGCGTTCCGCCCGACGATGGCCATCGTCACCGCCGAGGCGATCGCGCCCGGGAGGATCACCATTCCCGTCTGGTTCGCCGTCCAGCCATGCAGGCTCTGGAGGAATACCGGGAGCACGAACACGCTGCCGTAGAGCGCGAAGCCGAGCATGCTGGCGAACGCCACGCCGGCGGCGAGCTGGCGGTTGAGCAGGATGCGGAAGTTGATCACCGGTTCCCTGATCGTCAGCTCACGCCAGAGCAGCAGCACGAACGACGTCACCGACGTCACGCACAGCGCCGTCACGAAGCGCGAGTCGAACCAGTCGTAGCGCTCGCCGCGCTCCAGCATCCACTGCAGCGAGCCCACGCAGAGCGCGAGCAGGAAGATGCCGGTCCCGTCGATCGTCGACGTCCGCTCCTGGTGCTCGGCGTCGTGCACGTACGTCCACACCATGATCGCCGCCAGGATGCCGAGCGGGACGTTGATGTAGAAGATCCAGGGCCAGTTGAAGTTGTCGACGATGTAGCCGCCCAGGGTGGGCCCGATGGTCGGACCGACCATGACGCCCACGCCGAACATCGCCTGGCCGATCCCGACTTCCTTCGGCGGGAAGGACTCGAACAGCGTGGCCTGCGACGTGGACAGCAGCGCGCCGCCGCCCAGCCCCTGCACCACGCGCCAGAACACCAGCATCCCCAGCGAGTGCGCGGCGCCGCAGAAGAACGATGCGGCGACGAACAGCAGGATGGAGCCGGTGAGGTAGCGCTTGCGACCGAAGAATCCCGACAGCCAGCTCGAGAGCGGGATCACGATCACGTTCGCGATGATGTAGCCGGTGGACACCCACGAGATCTCGTCCAGCGTCGCGCCCAGGTTCCCCATCATGTGGGGAATGGCGACGTTGACGATCGAGGTATCGATCAGCTCGAGCACCGCCGCCAGCGTGACGGCGATGGCGATCAGGTACTTGTACTTGTAGCGGTCCTCGGCGTCGGCGAGCGCGACGGGAGCTGGACCGGAACGGTCGGTCAGCTCACCGAACGCGCCGCCGGGCCGGATGGCCGTGGAGGTCATTCGATGTCCAGGTGGTCGGTATCGCGCGCGCTACTTCGTGCTGACGTGGGCGACGACCGACATCCCCGGGCGCAGCGGTCGATTCTTGCCGAGCCCCTCGGTGATGCGGATGCGGACCGGCACGCGCTGCACGACCTTGGTGAAGTTCCCCGTGGCGTTGTCGGGCGGCAGGAGGGCGAACTTCGCGCCGGTCGCGGCGCTCACGCTCTCCACCACGCCCCTGGCGGTGGAACCGCCGTAGGCGTCCACGTCGATCTCCACCGGCTGGCCGACCTTGAGGTCGGCGAGCTGCGTCTCCTTGAAGTTCGCCGTCACCCACACCCCCGTGTCCGACACGATGGTGAGGAGCGGCTGTCCCGCCTGCACGAGCTGGCCGACCTCCACCTGCTTGCGCGATACCACGCCCGACACCGGAGCGGTGACCTTCGTGTAGGAGAGCTGCAGCGCCGCATTGTCGCGCGCCGCCTGCGCCGCGCTCAGGCGCGCGCTGGCGAGGCGCACCCCCGCCTGCGCATTGGCGACGCCGGCGCCCGCAGCGCCGGCATTGTTCTGCGCCGCGGTGAGCTGCGCGCGCGCGGCGTCATATGCAGCCTGCGCGGCGTCGAGCTGCTGGCGGCTCACCACCTGCTTCTGAACGAGCTCCCGCACGCGACGCAGGTCGGACTCCGCCTTGGTGAAGTTGGCGCGCGCCGCCGCCACGTTCGCGTTGAGCGCCGCCTGCTGGCCGGCGGCGTTCTGCACCGCGGCCTGCGCCTGTCCGGTCAGTCCGTTACCCCCCGCGGCAGCACGCGCCGCCGCGAGCTCGGCATCGGCCTGCTCGAGCTTGAGCTGGTAGTCGCGCTCATCGATGCGCACGAGCACGGAGTCCTGCTTCACCTCGTCGTTCTCCGCGACGTTCACCGCCGTCACGTAGCCGCTGACCCGGGAGAGCACGGGGACGAGGTGGCCGTCCACCTGCGCGTTGTCGGTGGACTCGTGGGCGCGGCCGTAGAGCCACTGTTTCACCCCCCAGCCGAGGCCCAGGAGCACGGCCAGCGCGACGAGCGGCAGCACGATGCGCCGCTTGTTGCTCGGCGCCGCGGGCGGCGTATGAGTCGTGGTCTGCGCGGCGCGCGGTGCGCCGTTCTTCGGTTCCGTTGCGGTTGCCATGTTCGGAAAGCGTGCGTGTGTGAGCGACGGCCGGTGCCGCCGCGAGATTGATCAGTCGAGAGTCGAGATGACGCCCTGCGCGCGCGCCAGTGCCACGCGAGAGGCCTGATACGCAGTCAGCGCGTCCACGAGCTGCGTCCGCGCCGCGTTGAGCGACAGTGCGGCGGTGATGACGTCCGCATTGCCGGCCACGCCGGCCTGGAAGCGCTCGCGTGCCTGGGACACTTCCTGCTCGGCGAGCGAAAGCCGCTCGCGGGCCGCCGCCACCGCCTCGGTGGACGACGCCAGGTTGAGTACCGCCGTGCGGACGTCCGCTTCCACCTGTACGCGCAGATCGCGCGCACGGTTTTCCAGGTCGCGCGCCGTGGATGTCTGCTCCTCGATCCGCCCTTCGCGACGGAAGCCGTCGAAGATGGGCACGGAGAGCGCGATGCCGAGGTCGTACGTGGGCAGGTAGCTGCGACCGTTGCGCTGGCTCAGGCCGTAGTCGGCAAGCAGCCCGACCGTCGGCAGTGCTTCCGCCTTGATCGCGCTCGCCTGCTGGCGGGCCGCCTGCGCCTGCAGCTCCAGCGCGCGCAGGTCATTGCGCCCCTGGAGCGCCGCATCCAGCGCCGCCTGCTCCGTGGTCGCCACGTTGAACGGCAGCGAGCCCAGCGAGTCGGTGAGCTGGATGTCCACCAGGGGCAGCGAGAGCGTCCGCGCGAGGTCGATCCGCGTGCGGTCCCGCTCGTTGCGCGCCATGATCAGCTGCGTGCGCGCGCCAGTGAGCTGCGAGCGCGCACGCGTGACGTCGAGCGCCACGCCCGTGCCCGCCTGCAGCTGGTCCTGCGCGATGCGAAGCAGGTCGGCGGCGAGGGTCGAGTCCTGCAGCCTCGCCTCGTACGCGGCGTCGGCGCGCAGCACGGACAGGTAGGCGTTGGCCGCCGTTGCCGCCGCCACGTCCGCCGATTGTCCGACGCCCGCATCCGCCGCGGCGACGCCGGTCTTCGCGCTCTTCACGCGCGCGAGCGCCGCCGGGTCGAATACGTTCTGGCTCAGGCGCGCCCGCGCGTCGAACACGTCGAGCGGGCCGAGGATGGTGCCATTGCGATCGATGCCCGGCATCGGCAGCTCGATCGGGAAGGCCGCCGCGCTGTTCAGCGTGGAGCGCCGCTCGCTGGCGACTCCGCTCACGTTGGGAAGGAGGTCGGCACGCGACTGCGTGACGCGCGCCTGCGCCGCCGCGACGCGGTAACGGGCGCTCTGCACCGCGGTGTTCTGCTGCGCCGCCAGGCGCACGGCTTCGCCGAGGCTCAGGTGAATGGTGGAGTCGGCAGTGACCTGCGCAGCGGCGGCGCGCGCGAGGAATGCGATCAGGGCGACGACGAGCGCGAGCAGGAAGCCCGGCTGGATGCGGCGCGGAAGGGACTGACGGTTCATGGGTGATCGTGCGTCGCCGCGGCCGCATCGTCCGGTCGCATGGCGTGGAAGAAGAAGTCGCGGATCTGATCGAGCAGCACCCGATCCGACACTCGCGCGATGGACTTGAACGACCCGCGCTGGTGGTACCAGAGCGCGTGGGTGATGAACAGCGACGACAGCATGCGTGCGGCGACGAGCGGATCCATGCGGCGCAGGCGCCCCTGCTCCATCGCACGTTCGATCATGCCGCATACCAGCCGATGCGCGCGCTCGATGACTTCCGTCGCGTAGAACGCGACGAGATCGGGGAAGTTGTGCATCTCCGAATTCACGAGGCGATGCATTGCCGGAAAGACGGGGGAGCGAAGCCATGCCCAGTAACCCGTCATCCAGTCGCGAAGTGCCTGCTCGGCGTCCTTCTGCTGGACCATCATCGCCTCACCCCGCTCGATGTAGGCGATGACCGAGTTGCGGACGACTTCCCGGAAGAGCTCTTCCTTGTTGGGGAAGTAGAGGTAGATGGTCCCCTTGGAGACGCCGGCGCGCCTGGCGATGTCCTCGAGCCGCGCCGCGGAGAGTCCGCGCTCGGCGAAGACCTCGAGGGCGGCCTCGAGGATCTGTCGAGGCCGCTCCTCGGGGAGGCGGCGCCAGCGTGGTTCGTTCGCGGAGTGAGCGGAGGGCGTGGATGACATGCTTTATAAATGACCGGTCAGTAAGTTAGTCGAATTGACCGTCCATGCAACCCCCAGCGCACGGCCCACCCTTCTATCTTGTCGGCATGTCGCGCCATGACGCCCACGAAGACGACGACGACGGCCGCGTCCGCCTCGACAAGTGGCTCTGGGCCGCCCGCTTCTTCAAGACGCGCTCACTCGCCGCCGAGGCGGTCACCGGCGGCAAGGTCACCATGCACGGCGACCGCGTGAAGCCCGCTCGCCCCCTCCAGGTGGGCGACGAGCTCGCCATCCGGCTCGGCCCCTACGAGCACGTGGTCCGCGTGCGCGAGCTATCCGCCCGCCGCGGTCCGGCCCCCGTGGCGGCCACGCTCTACGAGGAAACGCCCGAAAGCCTCGCCGCGCGCACCAGGCTCGCCGAGCAGCTCCGGCTCTCCCCCGCCCCGCTCATGTACGAGGAGAAGGGCCGCCCCACCAAGCGCGATCGCCGCGAGATCGACAAGTGGAGACGGCGGTAGGGACGACACCGGAACAGGGAACTACGGAAACGACTGAAACGGCAGGATCCTCTTTTCAATTGGATCCTGCCGTTTCAGCCTCGTCCGCAGTGTCCTCCTAGCCTGCCCTTTCCTGGCCCAGGAGAGAGCTCAAACCGGCGTCCGTGATCTCGTGTCCGCCCTCGTACTTCTGGAGGGTGAACGCCACCCCCGCAGCTGACAGGCGCTCCGCTTCGGCGGACATGGTTTCGGGCGGGACCATCGTGTCCTGCTCGCCCGCCACGAGCGTGATCGCGGCGCCGTGCAGGTGATCGGCCCACGCCGCGAGATCCAGCTCGGGCGGAATGGCGCCCGCCCACAGCACGAGCTGGTCGGCGCGCATCGCACTCGCCGCCAGCCAGCGGCATGCGGTCGCCGTCCCCTGCGAGAATCCGAGCACGACGATTCGCGGCGCGGCGCCGGTGAGTCCGTGACGCACCTCCTCCGCCACGCGCTCCAGGTACGACACGTAGTCCGCGATCTCCGCCTCGCGATCCTCGCGCGTCATCCACGTGGCGCCGATGCGCGGTGACGGATCGTTGCGCCGCTTCGGGATCGGGTCCAGGTAGAACCGCGACAACCCTTCCGGCGCAACGATCAGCCGCGATCCGTCGTCGAGCGACGCGAACTGGCGGATGAAGCGTGGCGCGAGCTGGCCGTAGCCATGACACACGAACCACAGCTCGCGTGGAAAGCCGTGGGTGGGACCGAGCGTGCAATAGCGTGCCGTGCGCGGCACGACGATGGCGTGCGTCGCCACCGTCGGTTCATCGGACACGTCGCTACTTCGACGAAGCGTGGCTGGTCGCGAACAGCGCCTCCTGCGACCGCGCATTGCTGAGCAGCGCGAGGGCACGGGCAAGCTGGTGATCCTCGTTCACCGAGCGCTGCCGGGCTCCCGCGTCACCCAGCACGAGGCGCGCAACGCGGCGATCGAGCTCACGGTCCAGCACGAGCGTGGCGCCCGAATCGTACTTCGCCTCGATCGTCACCCCGGCATCCGCGAGCCGGCGACGCAGCTCGGCGCGCCACTCCGGTGTCACGGTGAAGTTCTTCCCTGCCGTCTTCTTCAGGTCGAGCGCGTACTGGTTGAGCACCGTGATGAACTGCTGCGCCTTCGGCGCCACGGCGCGCAGGAACTGCTGCTCGCTGGTGAGCAGGGTATCGTCCGGCACGATGACGTCCGGCGTGATCCCGCCACCGCCGTACACCGTGCGCCCCGCGTCCGACGAGTACTTGGGCCGCGCCTTCTTCTCGGCTTCCGTCTCGAGCGAATCGGGGCGCGTTTCCACGAAGCGCCCGTCCGGGAGCAGCGTGCGCTCGCGATGGATGCTGCGCCCGCTCGGCGTATACCACTTGCCGGTCGTGAGCTTGAGAGAGTAGCCGCCGTCGAGCGGGAAGAGCGACTGCACGAGCCCCTTGCCGAAGCTCGTCGTCCCGACGACGAGCGCGCGGTCGTGGTCCTGCAGCGCGCCCGCGACGATCTCGCTCGCCGACGCGGTGCCGCCGTCGGTGAGGACGACGAGGGGCGGCTGCGCGATGAGCTGTTCATTCGACGCACGCGCGACCTCGTCAGGCGTATTGCGTGAGCGCACGCTGACGATGGACTGCCCTTCCTTGAGGAAGAGCGAGCTCACGGCGAGCGCCTGGTCCACGATCCCGCCGCCGTTGTCACGCAGGTCGAGCACCAGCCCACGCGCGCCATCGGCCACGAGCTTCGAGGCCGCCGCTTCCACCTCTTCGGCCGTGTTCTCGTTGAACGTCTGCAGCGGGATGTAACCGATGTGGTCGCCCACCATGGTGGCGTACGGGACGGCCGGCACGTGCACCACCGCGCGCTTGAACTGCAGCTTGACCGGCTCGTTCACGCCGGTGCGCGCGAACACCACGTTCACCCTGGTCCCCGGCACCCCCCGCAGCGCATCCGACACCAGGTCGATCTTCACGTCGGTCGCCGGCATCGTGTCCACGCGCACGATGCGGTCCCCCTCCTGCACGCCGCCCTCCTCGGCCGGCGTGTTCGGGAACACCCGCGCCACGACGATGCTCGTCCCCGCGCCCCGCTTCTGCTCCTCGAGCAGCATGCCGACGCCGCCGTAGCGCCCGCCCACGTTGCGGTTGAACTCCTCGTTCTGCTTCGGCGCCATCAACTCGCTGTACGGGTCGTTCAACTCGTGCACCAGACCGCGCGCCGCCTTCTCGAAGACCTCGTTCCCGGGCAGGGTGTCCACGTAGCGATTCGCCACGATGGAGAGCACCTGGTCGAACAGCTTCGGCGTGGCCTGCGGGGGCGCCTGCTGCAGCAGGAAACCGCCGGCCACCATCGGAATCAGGAACAGCGACGCAACAGCCGCGGTGCGGGGGCGGAACATTCGGTGGACCTCGAGGAAGTGTCGCCGGCAGGCGGGCGCTGGCCGGATGACGAAATGTAAGGGATTCGCCGGTGAGTGTTAGACGGGGATGGACGGGGTATGGTTGCGCGCGTCAGCTTTCATCTTTCCCCTCAGCCGTTGAACCCCGCCCCAACGTTCACCAGAAAGCCGATGCCCAGTCGTCGCTTCATCGCGGCCCTCGCTCTCCTCGCCGCCTGCTCCGCCCCGCAGCCCGCGGTCGCCCCACCGGCGGCCGGGAGCGACGACGCCCACGCCCGCCTCCCCACCGGTGTCCACCTCGATCCGGCCGCGCCCCTCCATGTGGTCGGCCAGATGCCGCTCGCCATGGCGGACGCGCCGGAAGGCGACCGCGTCGTGCTGCTGATGAACGGCTGGCGCGACGAAGGCATCCAGGTCGTGGATCGCACCAGCGGACGGGTGCTGCAGTCGCTGGCGCTTCCGGCAGTCTTCCTCGGCCTCCAGTTCTCGCCGGATGGACACACGCTGTACGCCTCGGGCGGAAACGGTGACGTCGTCTACCGGCTGGACTGGAGTGGGGGAGCCGCCACCCTGCGCGACAGTATCGTGCTTCAGGCGAAGCGCCGGCCCAACGCCAACGGCTCACGCTATCCCGCGGGGCTCGCGCTCTCGCGCGATGGCCGAACGATGTACGTCGCCGAGAACCTCGCCGACTCCCTCGCCGTGGTGGACCTGGCCACCGGCCAGGTGGTGCAGCGCGTCGCGACCGGACACTACCCCTACGCGGTCGTCGTGGCGCCCGATGGCAGCGTGTACGTCTCGGACTGGGGCGGCTGGGATCTCTCCACCTTCGCCGCCGAGGGCGACGGCCGGCTTCGCGCCAGCGGTACGATTCGCGTGGGACGCCACCCCTCCGCGCTCCTGCTCAATCCGCGCGGCAACCGGATCTTCGTCGCGACGGCAAGCACCGACCGTGTGGTGTCGGTAGATATCGCGCGGCGCCGCGTCATCGGGGAGCTGCTCGACCCGCCGCCGGCCGGCCCGGGCGAAGGGAGCACCCCCAATGCCCTCGCCCTGTCCGGCGACGGCACGCGCCTTTTCGTCGCCGAGGCGGACGCAAATGCAGTCGCGGTGTTCGACCTCTCCGCGATGACGAGCGGCGTGGCCGGTGCGACTGGCGACGACCTCCTTGCGGGTCGCATCCCCACGGGCTGGTACCCCACCTCGCTGCTCGCGCGGGGTGATACGCTCGTCGTCGCCAGCGGCAAGGGAAGCGGCACCTTTCCCAACCCCGATGGTCCGCAGCCCGTGCCGGAGCGCCAGCACCCGGGTCCGCGCGGCGTGAATCGCACGCTCTCACAGCTCAACGGCGGCCTGATGATCGCACCGGCCGCGCGCGCGAGCGGCGACGCGCTCGCCCGCTACACGGCTCGCGTCGCCCAGGCCAACGGCTGGACGACGCCGCGCACCGCCGCGCGCGGCTATCCGCCCTTCGAGCACGTGATCTACATCGTGAAGGAGAATCGCACCTACGACCAGGTGCTCGGCGACCTCCCGCAGGCCGACGGCGACACGTCGCTCGTGCTGTTCGGGCGCGACGTCACGCCCAATCATCACGCGCTCGCCGAGCGGTTCGGGATCTACGACCGCTTCTTCGTGAATGCCGAGGTGAGCCCCGACGGCCATAACTGGAGCATGGCCGCGTACACCACCGACTACCTGCAGAAGACCGTGCCGCTCAACTACTCGGGGCGCGGACGCTCATACGAGTACGAAGGCGCCAACTTCGGGAGCCGCACCGTCGTTCCCAACGACGACCCGGCTGCCCCCGCGCGTGGCTACCTGTGGGATCTGATCCAGCGGAAGGGGCTCACCTTCCGCAACTACGGCGAGTTCGTGATCCCGGAACGCGCCGACCCCGACGACGTGCTGCCCGAGGGATATCGCGGGGACAAGCCGTTCCTCGCCTCACACACCAATCCGGCGTATCCCGGCTTCGACCTCAACATCACCGACCAGCATCGTGCCGACGTGTGGCTCGCCGAGCTCGCGGAGTTCACGAAGCGCGGTGTGATGCCGGCATTCGAGATCATCCGCCTGCCGAACGATCACACTGCGGGGGCACGGGCCGGTGCGCCGACGCCGCAGGCGTACGCCGCCGACAACGATCTCGCACTCGGCCGCATGATCGATGCGCTGAGCCGAAGCCCGTTCTGGAAGAGCACCGTGGTGTTCGTGGTGGAAGACGACGCCCAGAACGGACCGGACCATGTGGATTCACATCGGTCGCCGGTGCTCATCATCTCCCCGTATTCGCGCGCCGGGGTGGTGCATCGCTTCGCCAACACCACCGACGTGATCCGGACGATGGAGGAGATCCTCGGCCTGGACGCGCTGTCGCAGTTCGACTACTACGGCCGGCCGCTGCGTGACATCTGGAGCGCCACGCCGGACCTGACGCCGTGGACCGTGCTCACGCCGAAGGTGGACATGAATGCGAAGAATCCGGCGAACGGGCGCGGGGCCAGCGAGTCGGCGAAGCTCGACCTGGAGATCGAGGATGTGGCGGCGGAGGATCCGTTCAACCGGATCATCTGGGAAGCGGTGAAGCCTGGAGTGCCTTACCCCGGCGTGCGGCGCGGTGCGACGCTGGAGGCAGTGAGGCGGTAGGGGGACCGGAGGACCGGAGGACGGGGGGACCGGAGGACCGGAGGACCGAAAGGGCACACCGAAACAGGTTCGGTGTGCCCTTCGCAGTTCGCAGTGACCGTCAGACGAAGAGCGGCGCACAGCGCCGCGAATGAGTCGGACCGTCAGACGAGCGAGCCGGCGCAATGCGCCGGCTCGCGGGTCCGACTCAGTTCTTGTGCCTGAACGTGATCCGGCCGCGCGTCAGGTCGTACGGCGAGACCTCGATCGTGACCCGGTCGCCGGCAAGGACGCGAATGCGGAATCGGCGCATGTTGCCGCCGAGCGTCGCAAGCACGTTGTGGCCGTTGGTCAGCTGCACCCGGAACGTTGCATTCGGGAGCACCTCGGTGACCGAGCCTTCCAGCTGAATCGCGTCTTCTTTCGCCATCCGTGAGTGCGCGGCCGAGGGCTCAGCGCGAGCGCTCGGTGCGGCTGCGGCGGCGGGCGGCGGCGGCCTTGAGCTGGCGCGCCTCGCTCGGCTTCACGTAGTACCGCTTCTTCCGGAGATCCTTGAGGATTCCGGCCTTGGCGATCTTGCGCTTGAACGCCTTGAGGGCCCAGTCCAGCCTGTCGCTCTCTTCGAGATGAATCTCGACCATCAGTTCCCCTTCCCAGAATTGTATGCCCGCGCACACTGCGCGGAACGATGCAGCCTCGAATATTAGTCCGGGCTGATGGGGGTGTCAATGAATGGGAGGTCTGACCCGCGGCGGCCGGAGGCCGCCCGCTCGTCGGACTCGCTCGCCGCTTCGCGGCTGCTCGTCGGACCCATTCGCGGCCTGCGGCCGCTCTTCGTCGGACGGTCACTGAAAGTGCGAAGGGCACACCGAACTGATTTGGGTGTGCCCTTCGCAGTTGACCGTCAGACGAGCAGGGCGGCAAAGCCGCCCGCGCGGGTCCGACCGTCCGACCGTCCGACTCTTACGGCTTCGTCGTCGTCTTCTTGTCCACGTTGTTCCCGATCACGCCACCGAGGATCGCGCCGGCGGCGCCACCGATCACGGCACCCTTCACCTTGTCCTTGCTCGTCGTCGCCCCGATGATCGCGCCCGCGGCGGCGCCGATCGCGGCGTCGCGCTTGGTGTGCTTCTCCACCGTCGTCGTCGGGGTGCTCGCCGTCTTCGAGGTGCCGCTCGACGAGCTGCTCGCCGTGCTCGTCCCGCTCGACTTCGTGGTCGTCGAGCTGGACTTGCGCGTCGTGGTGCTGGTGGACTTCGGCGCGCTCGCCGTGGTGCCGCTCCTCATCACGTTCGTCGGGGCAGCCGCGCCCTGCGTCCGCTCCGCCGCAGTGACTGAATCGAGCGGGGTGCTGGCCTGCGCGGCCAGTCCGAGGTCGGTGTTGAGCGACGGGTCGGCCGGCTTCTCCTTGCTGCACGCCGCCGACAGGGCTACCACCGGCGCAATGATCAACATCCTGAGTCCTGCCTTCATTCGTCCTCCTGGTTGTGTCGGCGTAAGCCGAACTGGGACAGCCTGTTAGCAAAAGCAGAGCCCTGCCGCTGGCAGGCGGCTGGTATACAGGCCCCTACTACTGAAGACCCGCTGTGCGCCCGATCACTGAATCGTGTCCATGGCCTCCGGGCTGTAGCTAGCGGGCCCATGAGTCGTCTGGATGCTGGAAGGACGGGCCGACGCTCGACCCGTCACGATTTCCTCCAGCCGTCGTGGTCATGAGCCTCTTCAATCGGCGCCGTGGCGCCCCATCCGCCGCCGCAGCCAGCGGATTTTCCCTGCTCGACGTCAACCTCGCCGTGACTGGCGACCTCCAGACTGCGGGCTCGCTCCGCATCGAGGGGCGCCTCGAGGGAAGCATCCTCAAGGCCGACTCCGTGGTCATCGGCGTTGGCGCGACGATCTCCGGCGATGTCCACGCCCGCGAGGTTGTGCTCGGTGGCACTCTCACCGGAAACATCCATGCCTCCGAACGGGTGGAGCTGCAGGCCACGGCCGTCGTCACGGGCGACGTGCACACCGTGAGCGTGCTCGTCCAGGAAGGGGGCGTAGTCAACGGCCGCGTCATCATGAGTCCGCCAGCTCCGGACTCGGGGCGCAAGGGAAAATTCAGGATCACCCCTGAGCTGGCCGAGCGCTAAGCCATGAGCTCCGCCAAGCGGACGCCACGGTACGTAGAGCAGATTCCGCAGCGGAACCTGCGGGTCGTCGGGGCCACTGCCGAGGCGCAGGTGATCCCGATCCGGCGGATCACGCCGGCGTACGTGCCCGTGGTGGATGCGCCGGTGCCCGCGCCCCCTGCGGCGCCGGCGCGCCGGCGCCGCAAGGCGAAGCCTGTCGCCCGCCGTCCCTGGCGGGTGATGATCGTCTCGGAGATGCCGGGCGCCGCCACGCGGAGCTTCGGCGTGGCGCGCTGGCAGGCTCGCATCGTGGTGGCCGGACTCTCGCTGGTCTTCCTCATTGCGGCGGGGGCGGTGGGCGCGTTCGTCACGGCCCTGCAGTCCCCCGATCTCCTCGTCACCAGCGCCGACGCAGCGCTGATGTACGACCAGCTGCTCGATTCGCAGGATTCCATCTCCCTGCTCCGCGCCGAGCTGACCGATGCGCAGGCCGCCGCGAGCGACTCGGCGATCGCCTACGCCGCGTCGCGCATCGTCGCGGGCGACAAGCCGGCCCCGAAGCCGACGCGCAAGTTCCTCGCGCGTCCACCGCGCGTGTCGGCAGTGGATCGGCTCGCGCTCGCCCCGCGCACCCTGGCCGCACTGCCAGTGCTCGGCCGCATCTCCAGCACCTTCTCGCTCTCGCGGCGGCATCCGATCCTGCACATCCGCCGACCGCACCTTGGACTCGACATCGCGGCCCCTCGCGGCACGCACATCACGGCGCCCGCGCCGGGACGCGTGACCTTCGTCGGCCACAAGTTCGGCTTCGGGCTGGTGGTGGAGATCCGGCACACGGCCACCGTGATGACGCGATATGCGCACATGCGCGCTGCGGTGGTGGAGGTGGGGGACACGGTCGCTCGAGGCGACCAGATCGGCTTCGTGGGCTCGAGCGGGATCACCACCGGCCCGCACCTGCATTACGAGGTGCTGGTGCGCGGCAAGCAGGTTGACCCGCTGCGCTTCGTGCTCCCGCAGGCGCCGGCGACACCGGCAGCCGCGTCGCCACCGGCGGATCATGCCGCTGACGCCACTCCGGACACCGTGGAGCAGGCGCGGACGGAGCAGGACTCGGCCGCGAGCCGGTCGGAGCGCGAATCGACCCACTGACCGGCGGGTCCGCCGGTACGGATGCTGCACTCCGGAGCGCCACGCACAACTCCGGAGTGACCATGAGCAAGCTGCTGCGCGGCATCGTTGCCGGCTATGGCGCGAAGAAGCTGGGTGGTGGCGGCTGCGGCTGCGGCACCATCCTCATCTTCATCCTCCTGTGGTGGCTCCTGAGCTACTTCGGGATCTTCAAGTAGCGTCATGACGGAGCGCGGCGAGCTCCAGGGCGATCGCCGGACACACGACGATCGCCGCAGTCACGGTGGCGGCAGCGACCGGCGCGGGGGAAGGAAGACCCTGTCGCCGCTGCAGTACGTGCTGCGCTCGCTCGCGGCGATCGTGCTGCTCGTCGGCATCATCGTCTTCACGGTGCGACACACGCGACCGGTGTATGCGACGCGCGGCACGCTGGCGGAGGAGCTGCGCAAGCACGCGCCCGGCGTCGCGGCCACCCTCGAGCCAGCCGACACCTCGCTGGCGGCGCGCGTGATGGCCTCACCGGAGTTCCAGCAGCAGAAGCGCGCGTTCTACGAGGACGTGATGCGCCTCAACCAGGTGGACTCGGCGCGTGCCGACTCGATCGCCACCTATGCCGTGCGCGAGGCGTATGTCCGGGGCATCTCGCCCGCGATCATCTTCGGCGTGATGCTCACCGAGAACGCGCGCTTCATCTCGGCGGCGACCTCGAACGTGGGGGCGGTCGGGCTGATGCAGGTCTATCCGAAGGTGTGGCTGACCAAGGAGATGAAGGATTCGCTCGGCGCGGACCTCGCGAGCGACTCGACCAACGTGAAGTACGGGGTGTTCATCCTGGATCAGTACTTCCACCCGAGGAAAAAGGGCGGCGGGAGGAAGGACGTGTCGTGGTCCACCGCGCTGCTGCGCTACAACGGCTGCGTGAAGGGAACGAATACCCCGCGCTGCCATACGTATCCGGGCAAGGTAAAGGACTTCGTGGAGAACAAGGCCACCTCGATCTGCAACGGCAAGGGGTTCTACGAGTGCATTGCCAAGCCCTTCATCGACGGGCTGTTCGGCAGCGACCCCACCGCCACCGCCGCGACCGGCTCCCCCGACCAGGCTGGCTCCCGCTGAGCGGGGGCTTGGCGCTTGCACTTGCTCCATTTAGCATCCCCGGGCCCGGATCTGCGGGCCCTTCCCATCACCCATCTCGTTGTGCCGACCATCACCAGGCAGGCGCGGCCCCGCGCCTTCATGCCCTCGTTCTCGCTCGTCCTCCTGGCCGCCTCTCTAGTCGGCTGCGCTGACAACGCCCCCAAGCCGAAGGGGGCCGGTGGCGCTCAGGACACGGTCGCCGCGGCGGATACCGCCAAGGCGCCGCCACCGCGGCCGCCCCTCTCCACCGTGCTGCCACCCTCGCGCAGCGCCGCCCCGCCGACCTACGGCGAGCTCCCGAAGCGCGACCGTCGCGACAGCGTGGCCCTCGCGAGCATGACCAAGCCGGACAGCGCGCTGGATTCCCTCTGGCCCGTGAAGATGCCGGAGCCGCTGCCGGGCGCACTGCTCCCGTATCACCGGATCGTGGCCTTCTACGGCAACCCGCTCGAGAAGAAGATGGGCGTGCTCGGTGAGTATCCGAAGGATGTGATGCTCGCCAAGCTCGACACGGCAGTGCGCTGGTGGGCGAAGGCCGATCCCTCGCATCCCGTGATGCCCGCCCTGCACCTGGTGGTGATGGTGGCGCAGGGAGCGCCGGGCAAGAACGGCCTCTACCGCCTGCAGATGCGCGATACGCTGATCAAGCAGGTGCACTCCTGGGCGAAGTCGAAGAACGGCGTATTCTTCATCGACCTTCAGGTGGGGATGAGCACCGTGGAAGCGGAGGTCCCGAAGTTCGCGCAGTTCCTCGTCGAGCCGGACGTGCACCTCGCCATCGATCCCGAGTTCTCGATGAAGCCATCAGGCAAGGTGCCGGGCACGAAGATCGGCACGATGGACGCGAAGGACGTGAACTGGGCCGTGGACTACCTCGACTCGCTCGTGAAGGCGAACCATCTGCCGCCCAAGGTGCTCGTGGTGCACCGCTTCACGAAGAACATGGTGACGAACGCCGACCAGATCCACTTCACGCCGAACGTTCAGGTGGTGATGGACATGGACGGGTGGGGTCCGCCCTGGCTGAAGTTCGATTCGTACCACGACTACATCAAGAAGCACCCGGTGCAGTTCACGGGGTTCAAGCTGTTCTTCCACAACGACACGAAGGCGGGCGATCCGCTGCTCACGCCGCAGGAAGTGCTGCGGCTGTGGCCACGCCCGCTGTACATCCAGTACCAGTAGGTCGTGAGGGCAGCATTCAGGGGCGGGCTGGTGCGAGGAGCGCGAGCCCGCCTGTCGCGTCCGGATTCGTCGCTAGAGGATGTTCACCGCGCGGCCGACGAGCAGCACGACGGCGACGACGCTGATGGTGGCCTGGACCATCATGGTGAGCTTCGCCCAGCGCGAGAGCACGGGCACGTCGGTCGGTGAGAACGCCGTGCTCGTGTTGAAGGCGACGAATAGGTAGTCCACGAAGCCGGGGCGCCATCCCTCTGCCTTCGCGATCGTCGCACCGCCGTCGCCGTCGCCGACGTCGTCATGCGGCGCATCCACCGCCATCTGCGGAAAGAGAAACGCGCCGCGCGTGTGCGCCTCGTGGCGTTCGCGCCGGTTCGGGCCGCCCGCGTCGAGCCGCCAGTACCAGGTGGCGAAGACGAGGACGTTGGTCGCCCAGAGCACGGCGGCGGCGCGCAGCAGGTCGGGCGCGGTGATGGTGTGATGCACGAGGCCTGACATGAGCATCGCGAGGCCGTAGAGCAGCCCAGCGGTGAGCAGGGCGAGGATCGCGTATCCCGCCTTCGCGTTCACGTGGTGCAGTCCGAGGTGCCGCGCCGTCCAGGCGATGACGAGCAGCAGCGCGACGAGTCCCACGAGGAGCCAGGGCGGCCCGATGCGCAGGTGCTCCGGAAGCGCGAAGTGCAGGATGGCCGCCGCGAGCACCCCGATCACGGCCGGCCAGCGCGGTTCCGGACGCTCGATGTCCGGCGCGCTCAGCATGACGGCTCGCCGTGCGCGGGTCCGGGCAGTCGGCCGTTCATCGAGAGGATCGCCATGCGCGGGATCGGAGCGGGATGGACGTTACACTCGATCCGGGGCAGCCAGCTCGCAAGGGTGAATGGCCAGGCCGCGCTCGAACTGGATCGTGGCGTGCGCGATCCCGAACCGCGCACGAAGCACGCGTGTCGCTTCGGCGAGCAAGGCATCCTCGTTGCCGCCGCAGGGCCGCACGAGATGTGCGGTGAGGGCCACGTCGGTGGTGCTCATCCCCCAGATGTGGAGGTCATGCACCTCCATCACGCCATCGAGGCCGCCGAGCAGCGCGGAGACCTCCTCGGGATCGATGCCCGGCGGGACCGCATCGAGGGCGAGGTCGAGTGAATCGCGCGCCAGCCCCCATGTGCTCCACAGGATCAACGCGACGAGGAGCAGGCTGACTGCCGGATCGAGCCAGAGCCACCCGGTGAGCATGATGAGCAACCCGGCCACCACCACGGCCGCGGAGGCTGCGGCGTCGCCGAGCATGTGCAGGAAGGCGCCGCGGATGTTGAGGTCGCCGGCGCGGCCGCGCATGAACCCGAGTGCGGTGCCCGTGTTGATGACGATGCCGATGGCCGCCACGATCATCACGCTGGTACTCGCCACCGGCTCGGGACGGTACAGGCGGCCGATCGCTTCCACCGTGATCGCGCCTACCGCGATGAGCAGGATGGCGGCGTTGCCCAGAGCCGCCAGGATGGAGAAGCGCCGCATCCCGTAGGTGCGCCGCGGCGTCGGGCCGCGGCGAGCCAGCACGCTTCCCGCCCACGCGAGGCCGAGGCCGAGCACGTCGCTCAGGTTGTGGCCGGCATCGGAGATGAGGGCCAGCGAATGCGCGCGCACGCCGAAGAGGAACTCGGCCAGCACGAACGCCACGTTGAGACCGACGCCGATCGCGAATGCGCGGTCGAAGCCGCTCGGCGCGTGGTGATGGCCGTGGCCATGCGAATGATCGTGGTGATCGTGATGATCGTGATCGCCATGATCGTGACCGTGATGATCGTGCGCGTGTGGCATCTGGTCGCGAGGCTGGTGAGCGGCGCGGCGGCGCGCCGGTGAATATACCATTTGCTACCTTTCTGCGATGCCCCGGATCGACCGCGCGCTCGACACCATGCGCGCCGCCACCGCGCTCGGCGCGCCACGCCCCGCCTATGCTGCGGGGCTGCGCGGTGCGATCGCCACGGTGCTTCCTCTCCTCGCAGACGCGGTGCTGCATCTGGGGGGAGGCGTGTGGATGAGCCTCGGCGGTTTCAACGTCGCACTGTCGGACCGCGGCGGCGCGTATCGAGTGCGCGCCGCGACGATGGCCGCCGTCCTCGCCAGTGGCGCGGTCGCGGTGCTGCTCGGCACCCTGACTCGGGGCCAGCTCGCGCTCGCCGTCCCGCTCGTCTTCGTTGTCGCCCTGTTCGCCGGGCTGGCACGCGTATGGGGCGCGGCCGGCATCAGTATCGGTGGTGCCGCACTGTCCACGCTGGTGATCGCGCTCGCCGAACCGCCCACTTCACTGCCCGAGGCGTTCGCTCGCGCCGGCTTCGCGGTGGTGGGCGGCCTCGTCGCGATGGCCATCGCGCTCGTCATCTGGCCACTGCGTCCTTTCCGGCCGGCGCGACTCGCGGTAGCCGCAGGGTACGATGCACTGGCGTCGTACGCGAGCGATCTCGCGCGGTACAACCGCGCCCGCAGCGGGGGGATGGACGCGGAGCTTCCCGCGGGAAGCGCCGTCGTGCGCGGTGCGCTCGAGAACGGACGAACCGTGCTGGCACGCATGCGTCGCGGACGGCCAGGCACGAGCGGGCGCGAGGAGAATCTCGTGGTGCTCGGCGAGGGAGTGGACCAGCTGTTCGGCCACCTGGTCGCGATCGGCGAGACGGTGGACAGTATCGCACCACACGAGCGTGCACCGCAGGGCGACGCCGTGCTGACCGACCTGCTCGAGCGCGTGTCGACGACGCTGCGCCAGCTCGCCGTCGCGGTGCTCGAGGAACGCAACCCCGTCCCCGTGGCCGTGGAGTGGAGCGGTGACGCGCTCCGCCACAGCGTGGCTGGTGCGGAGCTGCCTGCCGACGCGTGCGCGCACTACCTGCAGGCGGCCGCCATCCTCGATCGGGCGGCGCAGTTCGCGAGCGTCGGATCGGTGACGGTGGAAGCGCTGCGTGGCGGCCACCCTCCGGTGCACGTCGCCCGGGCCGCCGCCGCCGAGGTGAGTGACGATGGCTCGAGTGCGTTCGCCCTCCTGACGGCGGTATTCGCTCCCGGCTCGCTGCTCCTGCGTCATGCGCTCCGGCTGGCGGTCGTCGCATCCATCGCCGTCGGACTCGCGGGCACGCTGCACCTGAAGCGCGGCTACTGGCTGACGATCACCGTCATCGTCATGCTCCAGCCCTACACCAGTGCCACGACGAACCGCGCCTTGCAGCGCGTGCTCGGCACGGTATTGGGCGCGATCCTCACGGCGCTCCTCGGCGCGGCGTTCCACGACCCGCGGGCGATCCTCGTGCTGTCCTTCTTCTCCGCGGCAGCGTGCATCGCGCTGCTGCCGATGAACTACGCGGCCTACTCGGTCTTCCTCACGCCGACCTTCGTGCTGCTCGCCGAATCCGCCGCCGGCGACTGGCACCTGGCGTCCGCGCGGGTGATGAATACCCTGCTGGGAGGCGCACTGGCACTCGCTGGTGCCCGCCTGCTCTGGCCCAGCCCGGAGTCGCGGCGCATGCCGGGATACATGGCTGCTGCCCTGTCAGCGATGCGCGACTACCTGGCCTGCGTAGCGGAGCTGTTCGAGGATCGCAGCGACGAGGCGGGCAATGCGCTCCGCGCCGCGCGCCGGCACATCGGACTCGCGGCGGTGAATGCCGAGGAATCGTTCCAGCGGCTCGTAGCCGAGTACGATGGTCCGGAGGGAGACCTCTCCCCGCTGATGACGTTTCTCACGTATACCCGCCGCGCCACGGCGTCGATCGCGGCGCTCGCGCTGGCGCGCCACGGCGCACCGCCGGGCAGCCGCGCTGCGCTCGATCCATTCGTTCGACGTGCCGAGTCCGTGCTGGAGGAGCTCGCCCTCGCGGCGTCGCAGCAGCGGCGTCCGGCTCCGCTCCCCATCCTCGTCGAGGGTGTCGACCTGGATCGCGATGCGGCTCCACTCCTTCGCGCGCGCGTCGATCGCCTCGCACGGCAGATCCGCCTCCTGCACGACGCTCTGGATCGCTGGGCGGCCACACCAGACGGCGAGGGCGCGACGTCAGTGTGACGCCGCCCTCGGCACCCGGCACGCTCAGCGAGCGCACCGGGCGGAGCCTGCGCGCCCGGTCAGTTGCCCGACGAGGTGCGCGGGGCCGGCGGCAGCTGCGCCAGGCGCCGCTTCATCGACTGGAAGGCCTGCGAATCGGTGCGCAGTCCGTTGAGCCGGCCAGCGTTGGCGCTCAGCATGCGCTGGATGTCGGCGATGCGGTCCTGCGTGCCGGGGTGATCCGCGAACCAGGAGATGGTGTTGCTCCCCCCGCTCTGCTGCTCTTCGGCGAGAAGCTTGTCGAAGAAGGTGAGCATGCCGCGCGGGTTGATGCCGGCGCGCATGACTGTGTTGAAGCCGCCTTCGTCTGCCTGCACCTCGTCGGCGCGGCTGTTCTTGGCGAAGTAGGCCGAGCCGCCCACCTGGATGGCGGCCTGGGTCACCTGATTGTTGCAGACGTTGGTGAGCGTGCAGGCGAGCGCAACGCCGATGTTCGCATTGTTCACCTGCTCCATCTGCTTCACCGAGTGCCGCTGCACCACGTGCTCGATCTCGTGCGCCAGGACGCCCGCGAGCTCGCTCTCGTTGCTGGCATGTGACAGCACCCCGCGGTTCACGTACACGTATCCGCCGGGCAGTGCGAAGGCGTTAATGACGTCGGTGTTCACGACGGCGAAGTGCCAGTCGAGGTCCGCCCGCGACGTGGTGCGCGCGAGCTGGTTGCCGAGCGAGTTCACGTAGGCATTGATGGTCGCGTCCTGAAGCATCGGAAGCTGGGCGTTCACCTGCTGCGCTTCCTGCGCGCCCATTTCCACTTCCTGCTGCTGCGAGATGCCGCCGCACGCGGCGAGCGAGACGCAGGCCACGAAGCCTGCCCCGATGCGCGCGAAGTGGCGCCGTGATGCTGGTGTCATGAGAGTCTCGAGTGCTGGTGGTCGCGGTAGTTCGAACGGCCGGTTTCGGTACCTCCAAACGCACGACCTGCGCCACTCGCGACCGCTCTCCACGCATGCCGGATGGACTGTGTCCGGCGTCACAACTGGCCGACGGGCTGCCCCGGACGCACTTTCTCGGTGCGCCTCGCCCCGAGCCAGGCTCGGGCGCCACGCCACCCCCAGCACTGGAGACCGCCGTGCCTGCTGACGATACCCCGATCACGCGCCGCACCTTCGTCCTGGACTCGGCCGGCGCTGCCGCCGCGTTCGCCCTGGCACCGATGATCGTGCCGCGACACGTGCTCGGTGGCGTGGGCTACCGGCCACCCAGCCGCACGCTCAACGTCGCCTGCGTGGGCATCGGCGGGATGGGCATGAACAACATGGCCACCCTGGTGGAAGCGGGGGAGAACATCGTCGCCGTGTGCGACGTGGACTACCCGTACGTGGAGCGACAGCTCACCGGCCGGCTGCGGCCGCCGCGCGGACAGACCTCGTCCTCGCCGGAGTCGCTGCGGCTCCAGGCCGCATACACGAAGGCGGCGAAGTACGACGACTTCCGCACGATGCTGGAGCGTCAGAAGGACATCGACGCCGTCGTCGTCGCGACCCCCGACCACCTGCATGCCGCCGTCGCGCTGGCCGCCATGCGTGCTGGCAAGCACGTGTACGTGCAGAAGCCGCTCACCTTCTCGGTGCACGAGGCGCGCACCCTGGCGCGCGTGGCACGCGAGACGGGGGTCGTCACGCAGATGGGAAACCAGGGACACTCCCAGGACGGCACGCGCCGCATCAACGAGCTCATCGCCGCCGGCGTGATCGGGCCGGTGCGCGAGGTGCACGTATGGACCGACCGGCCACAGCGTTACTGGGCGCAGGGGATTCCGCGTCCCACGCCGCCAGGTGCGCTGCCTGCCGCTCCCGCCGCGCCGGCGCCGTCTCCAGTTCCGTCGCCCGCGCCCACGGTGCCGCCCCGGTGGAGCATGCGAACGGTGGACAACGCCATCCTGCGCGCGATGGCCGAGAACCCGCATTCGCCGCCGCCGGGCCTGCACTGGGACCTCTTCCTCGGTCCGGCGGGCGACGTGCCGTACCACCCCGTGTACCACCCGTTCAGCTGGCGCGGGTGGCCCGACTTCGGGGTGAGCGCGATCGGCGACATGGGAGCACACCTCATCGACCAGCCCTTCTGGGCCCTCGGCCTCGACTACCCGACGAGCATCGTGTCGTCCTCCACCCCCTGGGGCGGCACGGCGGACAACCCCGGCGCCTACCCGCTGGCGATGACGACGCGCTACGAGTTCGGCGCGCGCGGTCAGCAGCCCCCGGTGACGCTCACCTGGTACGACGGGGGGCTGATGCCTACGCTGTTCAACGACATCCCCTTCCCGCAGGGAGATGGCGGCGGCGGCATCTTCGTCGGCGAGCGCGGCTTCCTCACGTACCAGACCTATGGTGACAACCCGCTCGTCTATCCCGAATCGGTGGCGCGCGTGGCGGCGTCCGTGCCGGTGACCTTCCCCCGCATCACGGTGCCGCACGAGGTGAACTGGGCGCAGGCGTGCAAGGGCGAAGCGCAGGCGAGCTCGCCATTCGACTACGCGGCCAAGCTCACCGAGACGATGCTCCTCGGCATCGTCGCGCTCCGGGCGGGTCAGGGGAAGCGGATCGACTACGATGGCGCTCGCATGCAGGTGACGAACGCGCCAGCGGCGAATGCGTACCTGACGAGGGAGTACCGGAAGGGGTGGGAGATCGGGTAACGGCAACTGAAGCGCTGCGTAGCTGGGATTTCGTATCAGGACCGACGGGCTGTGCTCTCCAGGGCGCGGCCCGTTGTTTCGTTCGTCAGGGCGCTGCCGTTGCCGCTTCGTGCACGAGTGGCGGCGCCCCGCGGCCGACGATCACCGGCGTCTCCAGTGCGTCCACGTTGGCGCCGTGCAGGATCCGCCGCCCGGAAGGCGAAAGCAGGAAGGCGACGAAGTTGCGGCCGGCACGCCCGCGCGGCGCGTCGGTGGGGACGGAGACGCCGAAAAGGATGGCCGACCCATGGATCGTGATCGTGTCGCCCCACCGCGACCCGGGAACGCGCGTACTCGCCTGCGCGTACGTCGCCGAGTCGGCCGGCGCGCCGAGGTCCACGTCGTCGGGAAGACGCACGAAGCGAAGCCCCATCAGGCGCGCCAGGCTCTCGTAGGTCCAGATGTAGTCCAGCTCCCCCGCCTCGAGCAGCGCCACCTGGTCCGCTTCACGCGGGCGCACGTTGCGCTCGGGGGCGGCGCGCAGCATCCGCTCGGGCAGGTTCGGGAGGCCGTAGTGTCGCGCCGCGAGCTGCCACACGAGGAGCGTGCGGTATCCGGAGGGATCGGTGGCCGGATCGGAGCGCCCGACCTCCACGTCCGGACGCTCGAGCACCGCCCACCAGTTGTCGGCCGAGATCTCGTCGGCGCCGCGAGAGCGCGGCGTGTAGGCGAGCACCATGCGATTGCGCGCGAACAGGGCGTGCCAGGTGACCACCTTCGGCGTGAGGAAGGCGGAGAACAGCGCAGGGTCGGCGAGCACGATGACGTCCGGGTCGCCGTCGAGCGCCGTCACGCGGCGCACGAGCTCGAGGCTGGAGGCGCTTTCCAGCTCGTAGCGCGAGCCGCTGCGACGCGCAAAGGAGTCGAGCGCGACGCGGACCGGTTGCGTGAGCGACGCGGCCGTATAGACGAGAAAGGGCCGCGCCGGCGCCGGCGCGGGCTTCTCGCGTCCGCAGGCGAGCAGCATCACGAGAAGTGGCACGACTCGGCGCGAAGAGGGCATCCGATTGCTACGCAAGGCGCGGGGTCAGCGTTGTCGGTGTACGTCGCGTAAGATCAGGTGCGAGGCCGCGCGCCGGAAGCATCGGCGCCGGGCGACGCCGTCGCCCACACCCACCCTTCGTCCTCCGAGGTTTGCCCGGCATGACCCTCTCCCGACTCAGGACACTCGTCACGCTCGCCATCGCGCTCGGTACCGCGCAGGCGCCCGTCGCCGCCGCCCAGGACACGGCACGAACGAACCGCCGGCCGCCGCGACAGGTCGTTCCCATGGACTCCGCGCGGGCCCGCCTGCTCTACGTGAGCAATCGGCCGGCCGACCTGCCGCAGGGCAACTACGAGCAGCAGCTCGCGCAGAAGCGACGCACCGACAGCATTCTCACCGCACGCAGCGCCGGCGTGATGGAGTTCCGCAAGATCACGTACCGCAGTCGCGTGGACGGAATGACGATTCCCGCCTACCTGTTCGCGCCGCTGCAGAAGCGCGGCACGGGCGGTCACGCGGCGATGGTGTGGGTGCACGGCGGGGTGCACGGGGACATGGATGAGCTCTACCTCCCCTTCATCCGTGAGGCAGTGCAGCGTGGCTACGTCATCGTCACGCCCGACTATCGCGGCAGCACCGGTCACGGCAAGGCGCACTACGAGGCGATCGACTACGGCGGGAAGGAGATCGACGACGTGATCTCGGCCGTCGACTTCCTGAAGACGCTGCCCTACGTGGACATGAACCGCCTCGGCATCATGGGCTGGAGTCACGGCGGATTCATCACGGCGCACACGCTCTTCCGAGACGACAACCCGTTCAAGGCCGGCGCGGCCATCGTGCCGGTCACGAACCTCGTGTTCCGCCTCTCGTACAAGGGACCGGGCTACCAGCGCTCCTACGCCGCCGAGGAAGGCATCCAGGGGTTGCCCTTCGAGAAGCGCGAGGAGTACATCCGGCGCTCGCCGGTGTTCCATGCCTCGAACCTGAAGGTGCCGATCCTCGTGCACGTGGCGACGAACGACGAGGACGTGAACTTCGTGGAGGACCAGCAGATGGTCTACACGCTCCGCGCACTCAAGCCGGACCTCGCCGAGACGAAGATCTACGAGAACCCCGCGCCATGGGGATCGTCGGTGGGCCACGCGTTCAGCCGCCGCGTCGATCCCGTGACGCTCGAGCGCGTCGACTCCCCGGCGCAGATCGACTCCTGGAACCGGACGTGGACCTTCTTCGAGTGGAACCTGCGCCCGTACGAGGATCGCTCGAAGCCGCTGCCGCCGGTGCGGACGGGGCCGTAAGTAACGACAACCGACGTAGCAGGTACTTCGTACTGCGTAGAGGGACCCAGGGGGCTGGCCATTCCAATGAGTGGCTGGCCCCTTCAGCATTGCGGCTACGGCGCCGGGAGTGCTACGGCGTCAGAGCATCCGCTTCATTCGCAGGCCGACGAGGAAGAGCAATCCGAGCAGCAGCTGCACGCCGAGCATGATCTCGAAGCCATAACGTTGATGCTGCAGCGGAATGAAGTCGAAGTTCATCCCATACGCACCAGCGACCACCACGAAGGGGACGCTGAGCGCTCCGACGATGGCGAGGCTCTTCGAGACCTTGCCGAGCCTGTTCGACACCTGGGTGAGGTAGCCGTCCAGGGTGCTGCTGAGCAGGTCGCGGAAGCTGTCGAGGCTGTCGGTGATGCGCAGCATGTGGTCGTACACGTCGCGGAAGTAGAGCTGCGTTTCCGGCGGCAGGAGTGGCGACGGCCGGTTGGCGAGCTGGCCGAGGACCTCCCGCTGCGGGGAAAGAAAGCGGCGCAGGGAGATCACCAGCCGTTTCACCTTGAAGATCTCGTGCAGCAGATGCTCGTCGAAGTGGCCGAATACGCGCTGCTCGAGCTCGTCCACGAACTCGTCGATGCCGTCCAGCACGGGGAAGTACGCGTCCACCGCCGCGTCGAGCGCGAGGTAGGCGACGCGTGCGGGCCCACGCTCCATCAGGTCGTGGTTGGTGGCGAGCCGCTTCATCAGCTCGGCGATCACGGGAAGCGGCTCCACGTGCGCCGTGACGACGACACGCCTGCCGAGGAAGACGTTGAGGTTCGCCGTGTCGAGATCGTACGGGTCGGGGGTGCTCTCCCGGAAGCCGACGACGCGGGCCACGATGAGCATGAAGTCGGGGTACTCGTCCACCTTCACCCGGCTGATCGGGTTGAAGGCGTCCTCGATGGCGAGGGGGTGGAAGTGGAAGACCTCGCCCAGCAGCGCCGCCTGCGCGGGCTGGGCGAGGTCGAGATCCACCCAGAGCATTCCTTCCCCGGTGCGCACGACTTCGCGCAGGCGGTCGAAGGAGAGGTTCACCTCCGCCGCGCCGGAATCGAGTCGCAGGACGCTCGCCGGCGCGGCCGGGGTGCCGGATTGCGCGCCCGCAGCGAGGGGCGCGGTAGTGCGTGGAGCTGACATGTCGTCGTGTCGAGGGTGATACGCCACTCAGGCCACGACAACATGTCTCCATCACGGACGACGGGCCAGCGGCGCTAGTTGGCGGCCATGTGGTCGAGCAGGTTCTGCGCCGCCGCCATGTGCGCCTGGAAGGCAGGGGCGACCTTCTTCACGAGGGTCTTGACCTCTTCGTTCTGCAGCGACGGAAGCAGCGTGGTGTTGATCGCGTCGATGACCGCCTTGTGGAACGCCACTTCGTGCTGGAGGAAGGCTCGGTCGAAGGCCTTGCCGTTGGCCGCCTTCAGCTGGCTCACCGCCGTGGCGTGATCCTTCGCCATGCCGAAGTTCTTCGGCGGCGTGGGAGTGACACCGAGCTTCGCCGCGAGGTCGCGGCCAAGCTGGCGGACCGCCTTGTGGTCGCGGGCAATCATCTCGCCGTAGTCGCGGACCTCCTTGGTCGTCGCCTTCTGCTCGGCGAGCGTGCCCGTTTCGATGTCCCAGGTATTGGCGGCATCGAAGATGGCGACGATGGTGGGATCGTCCAGTTTCGCGCTCTGTGCCCGCGCCTGCGCGCTGAGGGCGAAGGGGGCGGCAGCGAGGATGGCCGTGGCGATGAAGAAGGGAACGACGTGGCGACGGGACGACATGGAGCACCTCCGGATGGAAAATGGGCCGGCCCGAGCGGCAGTCACCGTCGGACCGGCGTAAGGTGCAACCGTGTCAGCTATTTGTCAATAACTTCTTTGACTTTTAGCTATTTCCTTTTACTGCTTGTACTTGGAGTACTGGCTGGCTCCTCGAAAACCATGTTCTGCCCTCGGTAGCCGAACTGGAGACCGGTGCTCTGCTCCACCCCGCGGATGGCCTGGCGCGACGAATCCAGCGATGCCCGCAAGGTCACCTTCCGTGCGAGCAGGGCGCTGTCCGGCACCATCACGTCCAGGTTGTACCAGCGCTTGAGCTGCGGCAGCACGTCCCGCAGCGGGCGGTTGGTGATGGCGAGGTTTCCATTGCGCCAGCCATCGGCCTCCTCCCGCTCGTCCGGCGATGCGATCCGCGGCGCCTGGCCGTTCGCGATGAACAGTGCGTTCCCCGCGGCGAGCGGTCGCACCAGCTTCCCTTCGCGCACGTCCACGTTCCCCGTGGTCACGACGACCGTCGCCGCACTGTCCTCGGGATAGGCGCGCACCGTGAACGACGTGCCGTGCGCCACGACGATCGCGTCGCCGGCGTAGACGCGGAACTCGCTCTTGCCGCCCGGGGCAACGTCGAAGCCCGCGGCGCCGGCAAGCTTCACCGCGCGCAGCGACGGACCGAAGGTCGTCGGGATGCTCAGCTTCGAGTCGGGGGCGAGGCGCACCTTGCTGCCGTCGTCGAGCGTGACGATGCCGATCTGCGCCGACGGCGAATTCACCACGCGCGCGTCGGCGGCGTTGACGGCGGTGCTGGCATTCGCGTCAGCGCCAGCCTTCTCCACCCAGTACCCGATGGCCAGCACGGCGATGAGTCCGACGACCCCGATGCCGATCATCTTCCAGGCAGGGCCCTCACGCGTGGCGCCAACGATGTGTCCTGCGGCCTCGTGCCGCGCGATTGCCGCCGTCTCGTCGAGCGCGTGCTGACTGTGACCCTCGCCGCGCACGGCGCGCAGCACGTGGGCCCAGGATTCGTCGGGATTGATCACGACCTCGGACGGCGCGTGTGAGTGTGCGTCGTGCGTGATCGTGGCGCCATGCGCTTCGCGTTCCGTCAGGCGGTGCGCCGCGGCGCGCCGGCTGAGCGCGCGCATCGAGGCGTGATGCACGTCGTCGGTGAGGAACGCGCCGAGCTGTTCGGGGGTGGCGAGCCGGGCGCGGGCATCCCAGGCGCGCACGAATGCGCCTTCGACGACCTTCGGGGTGAGCCCGGCTGCTTCGTCACCGAGTGCGGTGCGCGCCTCGGCAGCCAGGGTGGAATAGCGCGAGAAGAAGGCGAGGCGCAGCGCTTCTTCGTTGGGGAGCGCCGACCCGGCGGACATCGACGTCGCTGCGCCGTCGTCGCGGGGAGGAACAGAGGTAGACATATGGCAGCCTCTCAGTCGTGCGTTTGTTCGACTGGATCGCGTACCGATGTCTCAGGATGATACGGCGGGGGCAGGGGGAAGCAAGCGGGGCGAGGACGACGGGAGGTCGGGAGGTCGGGAGGTCGGGAGGTCGGAAAGTCAGGATGTCGGCGGAGCGCGCCCTCCTCGACATCCTGACATCCTGACATCCTGACATCCTGACATCCTCACTTTCCGTCGTTCATCGCCGCCAGCAGATACGTCAGGTTCGCCGTGCCGTCCATGATCGGCTCGTTGGTCGAGTAGTCGCCGATGTCGTCGTGGTAGACCATGCGGCCGGTGTTGAAGCGGGCGTACTCGTCGGGCTCGTGGAGGGCGATACCCTTGAGGTTGCTGAAGATCGAGCGATAGACGGGGCCGTCGAGCAGTCCTCCCCGCAGCGTCTCCACGCCGAGCCGCGGCGCCACGGCCGAGTGCGGATCGCGGGCCCAGACGCCGCCGCGCGGGTAGCCGATCACCATGGACACCCCCCACGGATTCGTGCCGAACAGCCAGTCGAGCGCCGCCTGCTCGTACGCGCGGTAGCTCGCGTCCCCCGTCATGCGGCGGTAGAGCAGCGCCTGCGTGGCGAACGACGTCATGAGGTTGTTGGAGCACCAGATGAACGGGATGCCGACGAGGAATCCGTTATCGGCCTTTCCCTTCACCGCGTCGAGGCCTCGCTTGTAATACCGGGCCATCGTGCGCTGCGCCGATCGGTCCTTCGCATCACGCGCCACCCGCCAGGTGGCATAGTGCCCGTTGTTGTGCCACGGATACCACTGGTAGTGGTTCGCCGTGTCGGCGCCCATCCACGGCGTCACCGGCTCCTTCGCGGCGAACCGCAGCGCATCGCCGAGCAGCCTGCGGTCGCCATTCAGCGCTGACAGCTCGGCGGCGCCGAGCTCCATGTCGTCGACCCAGTTGTCCTCCTCGTAGAAATACGGGGACACTCCGGGCGCGGTCTGGCACACGCCCGGGTGCGCGAGTCCCACGCGGTACGCGGCCTCGGCGCGTTCCTGCAGGCGCTTCGCGAATGCCGGGTCGCTCTTCGCGAACACCTTCGCGCCGACGGCGAATGCCGATGCGTACTTGCCGGCGGTGGACGCCCAGCCGGTCGAGCGGTTCTTGCCCTTGAACAGCCCCTGCGGCCTGCCGGTGCACGGATACACCGGTCGCTCCTTCCCCTTCCCCCACCCGTAGTCCGACGAGTCGTTCGTGGGCAGGTCGAAGAAGGTGTGGTCGCGATCGTCGGCGAGCTGGTTGTACATCTCGCTGTCGCTCGGGAACATGCGCAGCAGCCACTCGAGCCCGTGGCGCGCTTCGTCGAGCACGTCGGCCTGGCCGTTCGCGCCAGGCAACCCGTTCGCCGCGAAGTCGTCGGCGAAGGCACGCGGGTGATCACGATAGGCCATGAGCATCACGTACGTCGCATTGGCCGACGTCGTGACGTACTGCAGGTAGTCCGACGCATCGGCCCAGCCGCCGCTCACGGGAATGAACTGCCCGGCACGCGGGGAATCCACGATGATCCCGTCGTGCGTGTGCACGGAATCGCGGAACACCGGGTTCCAGCCGGAGCGCTGCTCGCGCATGTAGTAGAGCAGCGTGTCCGCCGCGCCCGCGTAGACGTCGCGCCCGATGCGCACGATCGGCGACTGCGCCCCTCCGGCGACGATGCGGTAGCGGCCCGGCTTCCGCAGAGCACTGAAGTCCAGGCGATGCGTCACGACGCAGGGGCCGAAGCCGTTCGCACGCACCGCGCGGCGCGGCCCGAGCACCGTGCGGCCTCTTTCGTCCTTCACCACGAACGACGCGATGCGCACGCTGTCGAGCGAGCAGGCGACGGCCACCTTCGGCGCATCGGGCAGGTAGCCTACCTGGTTGATGCGGAGGTAGGTGACGGTATCGGACGCCGTGCCCGTCAGCGAAGCCGGATGCGGCGAACGCGAGAGAACCGGCGCAGCGTGCAACAGTGCAGCGAGGGTCAGTGCAATCAGCATGTCAGCGGACTCCCGCCGCCTGGTTTGCGGCGGCGGGCTTGAGGTAACGGTCGTACCAGCTCACGTAGCGCTTCCACCGGTCCACCCGGTAGCTGGGCACGGTGATTCCGTGGAACTGGCTCGGGTAGATCACGAGCTCCGTCGGCACGCCGAGCGTGCGCAGCGCCTCGTACATCTGCTCGCCGCCGATGATGGGCACGTTGAAGTCGCTCGCGCCACCCATGAACAAGGTGGGGGTCGAGATGCGATCGGCGTGGAAGAAGGGATACGAGATCCGGATCCAGCGATCCTGTGCCTTCCACGGCGCACCGATCTCCATGTTGTACTGCGTCACATACTGATCGGTGCCGTACATCGCGAGCTGCAGCGCACTGCCCGCACCACTCACCGCCGCCTTGAAGCGCGGCGTGGTGGCGATGGTG
Organism: Gemmatimonadaceae bacterium; assembly: GCA_036377775.1. Lineage (GTDB taxonomy): Bacteria > Gemmatimonadota > Gemmatimonadetes > Gemmatimonadales > Gemmatimonadaceae > AG11. The sequence continues at coordinate 55,796 of DASUXT010000214.1, forward strand.
TAGTCGGTGAGGATGCCGCCGTAGCTCCACCCGCCGATGCCGAGGCGCGCCGGATCGGCCACGCCCATCCGCACCACCTCGTCCACCGCGCCAAGGAGGTCGAGCACTTCCTTGTTCCCCCAGTCGGCGTAGATCGCCTTCTGGTAGGCCGAGCCGCGCCCGTTCGAGCCGCGGTAGTTGACGCCAAGCACCGCGTAGCCGTTCGCGGCGAGCCACTGGCGATCGAAGTCGAAGCGATAGCCGTCGTGACCGTTCGGGCCGCCGTGGATGTACAGCACCATCGGCAGCTTCGCGCCGCTCGGTGCGCCCGCGGGGCGGAACAGGATCGAGTGGACCTCGGCGCCGTCGCTGCTGCGCGAGACGACCTTCTCCACGCCGGCAAGCGAGAGCTGCGCGAACAGCGAGTCGTTCTGGTGCGAGAGCTGGCGCGTCGAGCCGCCGTTCCCGAGCGCGTAGACTTCCGGCGCACGATCCGGCGTTGACATCAGCAGCGCGACCTTGCCGTCGGGAAGCGCAGTGAAGCCCGACACGGAGAGCTTCCCATCGAGCAGCCGCTCCGCGTTGCCATCGCTCACGCTGATGCGCACCAGCGGATCGGCCAGGTCGTCGGCGATGGTGGCGAGCACCGCCTTCCCGTCGGCGGTGAACCGCACGCCGGAGACGGGGCGATCGAGCGCCGCCGTGACGACACGTGCCGGCGCGCTCCCGTCGCTCGGCACGATGGCGAGCTTGTTCAGGTGATATGCCGAGAAGCGCGGCTCGTCGCCGCGGACGAACGCGATCCACCTGCCGTCGGGCGACCACGAGGGGCGCCCGCCATCGGGGCCGGCGAAGTCGGTGAGCTGCTTCGCCGTCGCACCGGGTCGCGCATCGATCACGTAGATGTCGTTGTCGCTCTCGTGACCGGGCTCCGGCGGCGCCTCGCGCACGAAGGCGATGCGACTGCCGTCGGGAGACCAGCTCGGCGCATCGTCGTCGGCCAGGGTGCTCGTGAGCGTGTCCACGCGACGCGACTCGAGGTCGAAGAGCGCCAGATGAGTGCGTTGGCTGCCGAGATAGCCAGTGATGTCCCGCTTGAAGTCGTAGCGGTTGATGACGATCGGCTTGGGCGTCTTGTGCTCGATCGTGTCGAGCCGAGCGACACTGTCGGTCTCCACGTCGAGCACGAGGGCGAGCCGCTTCGAATCGGGGGACCAGACGAAGTCGTCCACGCCCCCCTTGATGGTCGTGATGCGCTGCGCCTCGCCGCCACGGCGATCGAGCAGCCAGACCTGTCCGCCCTTCCCTTCCTGGCGTCCGGAGCTGAAGGCGAGCCACCGCCCATCCGGGCTCCATCGGGGGGAGCTCTCGCTCTCCGGGCTGGAGGTGAGCCTGATGGTCTGCGTGCCATCCCAGCTCGTCATCCAGATGTCGGTGTCCGACTTGTTCTTCGCCGAGTCGATGGCCGACACGCTGTACGCGACCCACGCGCCGTCGGGAGAGATCTGCGGATCACTGACGGTACGGAACCGATAGATGTCCTCGGCGCGCATGGGGCTTTTCGTCTGCGCGTTGGAGACCGCCGGGACGAGGAGAGTCAGGCCGAGTGCAAGAGCGCGACGGAGCATGAGGAGACTCGGTATGCGAGGTGAATCGAGAAACGCGACGATGGACTGGCGGAGCAACGATCCGGCGAGGAACGGACCCTGCCCGCTCAGGCAGTTCATCCGGCCCTTCCCGTTCCACTCGCTTTCTCGAGCCCCAGCGCGAGAATATACGAACACCGCGAGCACCCGCGAGCATCACCGCGCGTCCGCAGCAGCCCCGTTGACGAGTGCCTTCGCCACCGCGTCCTGCAGCGGCGCGAGGTTGGGGAAGTAGCCGCGCTCGTCGGTGCCCATGTTCTGGCGGTTCGTGAGCAGGATGACCGACAGCCCGTACCTCGGCACGCCGAGCACGTACGTGCCGGTGAAGCCCGTGTGGTAGAAGCTGCCCTCGGGCAGGGACGGCGAGCGCATCCAACCGAGGTAGTTGTCGTAGCGGTCGCGGGTGAGAAAACCGTGAATCACGTCGCTGCCGACGATGCGTGGGCTCGTTGCGCCCCCGGATACCAGCAGGTCCAGCAGCACCCGCAATTGTCCCGCGGTGGAGAACAGCCCGGCATGGCCGGCGATACCGCCATGCGCGTAGTAGGAATTACCATCGTCCACCTCGCCGTCCAGCACGTAGTGGCGCCAGCCGTTCCACGCCGTGGGATCGCCGAGATAGCGGTAGCCGAAAGTGGAGTCGTACACCATGTGCCGCTCGTACACGTTGCCCTGCTCCGTGGCCGCGAACTTCGTGAAGCCGTGCTGCCGCGGGACGAAGGTCGTGGAATCGAGGCCGAGCGGCCTGTAGATGGCGCTGTCGAGGAAGACGTCGAGGCGCTGCCCGCTCACGCGCTCGGCGATGTAGCCGAGCAGCATGAAGCTGAAGTCGCTGTAGTGGCGTCCCTCGCCGACCCCCCACTGGAGGGGCATGTCACGGATGACACGATACGCTTCGCGCTCGTTGGAGGCGTGGTAGTAGAGAGGCTGCCACTGCACGAGGCCGGCCGAGTGGCTCAGCAGGTGGCGGACCGTGATGCTGTCCTTGTGCACGTCGCGGAAGTCGGGCAGGTAGCGATACACCGGCGCCTCGAGGTCCACGCGCCCCGCGTCCACCAGGCGCATGATGCCCATCGTCGTGCCCATGACCTTGGTCACCGACGCGAGGTCGAACATCGTGCCCGTCGTCATCGGCGGCGGCGACGCGAGCCGATGGCCCTCGTAGTCGTGGAGCTGCGCGTAGCCGAAGGCGGTGTCGTGGACTATCCGGCCATCCTTCGACACGAGAAGCACCGCTCCAGGCGTGAGCCTGCCGATGGCAGCGGTGACCAGCGAGTCCGCGGTCGCGATGCCACGCGAGAGGCCTGGAGCCGGGATCGTCGTGCTCGACCTCGCGGCGGGGGTGGAGGACGGTGAGGCCGCCGGCGTCAAAGCGCAGGCGGACGTGGCGAGGAGTACGGACACGGCAGTGAGTCGCATCATGACCTGTTGACGGAAGAGCTGTCGACACCGGGTCCCACGCCCAGCCGCTCGGCGAGGCGGAGCGCGTCGTAGGGCGCGTGAACCTTGGCGTCGTTGTCGAAGTAGACGTACACGTCGTGCGATCCGCCCGCCTCGCTGCGCCAGCCGATGCACCGCTGCGCCCAGACGTCGAGCTCCCCGTCCGTGTAGCCGCTGGCGTAGAGCTGCTGCGAGCCGTGCAGGCGCACGTACACGAAGTCCGCCGTCACCTGCTCGGCGTACGGGAACTTGCCCGCCGTGTCGGCGATGACGAAGCCACACCGATGCTCCCGCAGCAGCGAGTAGAACTCCTCGTGAAAGTACGACGGGTGCCGCACCTCGAAGGCGTGCCGGTATTTCACCGGCGTGGCGGCGTCGATCAGCGCGCCGCGGCGCAGGCGCGCGTCGTGCTGCCGCGCCACTCCTTCGGCCTCACGCGAGCTGCGCGGAAGCTGGCGGATGAAGCTGTCCAGGCGATCGGCCTCGAACCGGTAGGTGGCGGGAAGCTGCCAGAGAAAGGGGCCGGTGCGCCTCCCCAGGGCCAGCACGCCACTCGCGAAGAAGTTGCCGAGCGCCGTCTCCACGTTGCGGAGCTTGAGGTTGTGGGTGATGAACCGCCCACCCTTCACCGCGAACAGGAAGTCGCGCTTCGGCACCTCCTCCAGCCAGCGCTCGAAGACCGCTGGCGACTTGAGGCTGTAGAAGGTGCCGTTCAGCTCGATGCTGTTGAACTTCCTGCTCGCGTACTCCAGCCAGCGGCGCGCCGGCAGGTCGTTGGGATAGAAACGGCCGCGCCACGGCTTGTAGTCGTAGCCACTGATGCCAACCCAGGCGCGGCCAGCCATCCTGCTCAGCGCCCGCGCGACTGGCTTTCCCTGTAGCTGCGCGGTGGATTGCCGCAGCGCGGGGCCGGGATTTCCCGTCCCGTGGACTCGGCGATGGCCGGCACACGCCGCTCGCGGCCCAGCTTCGACGGATCCTCCGACGCCTCGTACGCCAGCATGGCGATCAGCGTCGCGTTCCGCTTGATCACGTCGAAGCTGATCTTGTCGTAGGTATCGCGGTTGGTGTGCCAGGTGTAGTCGTTGTAGTCCCAGTCGGCCGAATTCAGGAAGAAGCCCGGCGCATCGCGGCAGGCGAAGGCGTCGCTGTCGGTGCTCTCGTCGTGTGCGTAGCCGGGGAACTCGAGCGTCACGCCGCGCCAGACGTCCTCGGGCATCCTGGACATCCACTTGGCGAAGTGCTCGGGTGCATCCATGAATCCGACGGTCACCACGCGGTCGATGTTCCCGGTGCCGTTGTCCTGGTTGAGCAGCACCTGCAGCCCCTTCAGCACCTCGGGGTGGTCGGCGGCATACGCCGCCGAGCCGATGTCTCCCTCTTCCTCCCCGCTCCAGTGGCCGGCAAGGATGGTCCGCTTCGGTTGCGGGTAGGCTGCGCGCAGGATGCGCATCGCCTCGAGCATGATGATCGTGCCCGTCCCGTTGTCCGTCGCCCCGCTCGCGCCATCCCATGAATCCAGGTGCGCGGACAGCATCACGTACTCGTCAGGCTTCTCGCTGCCGCGCACCTCGGCGATCGTGTTGTACACCGGCGACTCCTGCGGTGCGAGCTTCGACTCGGCGACGGCGTGCACCACCGGGTGCTGGTTGTTCTGCGCCAGCCGCGCGAGGAGCGAATAATCCTCGCAGCTCACGTCGAAGCTGGGCGCACGGGAGGTGCGCGCCGAGAAGATCTTGTCCACTCCCCAGCCACGCGACCAGCTGTTGGTGAGCACGCCGGCCGCGCCGGCGGCGTCGAGCTGTGACGCGAGCGTGCGCGCGGTCATGCCCATGGCGGTGAGACGCTGGCGCCACTGACGCATGGCCGTATCCCGCTCCGCCTGCATGGACTGGAACGTGGCAGGGGTCGCCCACTGCTGCCAGCTCGCATCGGGGCGGCAGGTAGGCTGCGGGAAGGACATCAGCACGAACTTGCCGCGAACCGTGCCCAGCCAGCGGGCGAAGCCGGCGCTGTCCAGCGCGGCACCGTAGACGGGCAGGTTCACCACTTCGCCGGTGAGCCCGCCAGGCGGCGTGGCCGGGCTCCACGCGAGCTGAGTAGCCTCGAGAGTGCGCACACGCGGCTGCGTGAGCTCCACGCGACTCTGCCCGCGAGTCCAGTCCCGCCAGGTGCCGTACTTCTCGTTGCGCGCGGTGATTCCCCACGATCCGTACGTCCTCACCAGCCAGTCGTTGGCGGCGCGATTCGCCGGAGAGCCAGTGAGTCGCGGTCCGATGGAATCCATCAGCACCTGTGCGAGGCGGGATGCCTGCGAGCGCTGCATTCCTTCCTGATAGATGCGCCTGATGACGGGATCGTTGGTGGGAACGCCGAGCGTCGGGATCTCCTGCGCCTGCGCGGCGGGCACAAGGAGAGCGATGGCGGCCAGCGCCAGGAGGCACGTGGCGGAACGTGGATGACGAATCATCGTGACGGAAGTGGTGATGGTGCATGCGGCCCGTGGCGGGCCCACGTGGGCCACCGTAAGTTGCACCAGTCCACGCGGAGCCGCACGGTGCAACGCGAATCGCCCGTCTTCTCCTTTCCCGCCGCGCCAACACCGGAACTGTTCGCGGCGCTCTACGACGAGCTGCATCGGCTCGCCGAGTCGCACCTGCGTCGTGGCGCCAGTGGGCTGGGGCTCAGCACGACGACGCTCCTTCACGAGGCGTACCTGGACCTCGCGTCGCGCCCCGCGCTCGGGTTCCCCGACCGCAGCCGGTTCCTCGGCTATGCCGCGCGTGCCATGCGCGGGATCGTGATCGATTACGCACGCCGGTCACGTGCACTCAAGCGGGGCGGTGGCGCGTTCGAGATCACGCTCACCAGTGCCGCTGCGACCGACGCGGCGACCGATGCCGGGGAGCTGAGTCGCCTCTCGGACGCGCTCGACGAGCTCGGCGCGCTGGAGCCGTCGCTCGCCGAGCTGGTGGACCTGCACTTCTTCTGCGGCTACACGCTCGGCGAAGTCGCGGAGCTTCGTGGCGTCTCCGAGCGCACCGTGCAGCGCGACTTCCGCAAGGCGCGGCTCCTCCTGCAGCACGCCCTGCTCGGCGCACCGGAGTCGTCGGCAGGTGGTGGACCTGCCTGATGCGTCCGCCTCAGCGCTTCCTTACAGCGGCGTAGCGAGCGGCATCGAGCGGGCGCCCCTCGGCCCGATAGAGCTCCACGAGGCTCCGGATGGCGAGGCGCTGGCTCGCGCGCGAGAGCGTGCGGCCTTTCGGCTCCACGGCGCCGAGCAGCAGCGGCTCCGCCTCCGTGACGCGCCCTTCGTCCAGCAGCACGCGGCCGAGGAAGAGCCGGCTGCGGTTGGCCACCGGGTTCGGGCCTGGTCGCTTCGCCACGTCCGAGGCGAGCACCGAGCGCAGGAGGTGCTCCGCCTCGGCGGTGCGGCCGCGCATCGTGGCGCACAGCGCGACGAAGCTCACCGCATTCACGTAGTCGAGGCTCGTCTTCCCCTTGTACTTCAGGTAATCGGCAGCCGCCTCCTGCCAGATGGGGTCCGCCTCCGCCCACTGGTCGCGCTCGACGAGCATGTAGCCCAGGTCACGCAGGGAATGCGCGAGCTGTGGATGTCCTTCCGGATAGTTGGTGCGCAGCATTGCCACTGCCTGGCGCAGCAGGGTGTCGCCGCTGGCCATGTCGCCGACGTCCACCTCGAGGCTGCCGAGCGTGGAGAGGTCCGCCGCCACGCGATAGTGGGCGCTGCCGTACAGCGCCCGGTCGATCCGCAGCACCTCGCGCTGCAGCGTGTCGGCGCGCGCCGTCTGCCTGGAGAAGCGCACGATGTTGGCCATCGTGCCGAGCTGCTCGGCGCGCTCGGGGGTGAACAGCGGTGGCTGCGCGCGCACGAGCTTCAGCCACTCGTCGAACAGCGGGCGGGCCTCCTCGTACCGACCGACCATGTGCATCTCGCTCGCGAGCTGGTACAGCGCGTCGGTGGTGAGCGGGTCGGCATCGCCGAACAGGTGACGGCGGATCTTCAACGCGCGCTGCAGGAGCGGGATCGCATCGGCCGTGCGGCTGCCTTCGTCGCTCACCAGGGATGCGACGTGCATGAGGCTCGTGGCAACGTCGGCGTGATTTTCTCCCAGCTCGCGGCGGCGGATGTCCAGCGCTTCCATCAGCACCGGCCGCGCGCCTGCGAAGTCGCCCATCTGGAGCCGGATGCGGCCGATGAGGTCGAGCATCTGCGCCTCGGTGGCGGGCTGCGCCGAAAGCTCGTGCGCGCGCCGCACTCCACGCGCCAGCACCTCGCGCGCGCTCACCGTGTCACCGCTGTTCACGCCGCTTCCGCCGTTGTCGAACATGCCCAGCGCGAAGTCGGTCACCTGCTCCGCCTTGTGCGCGCTCGCGCGCGCGTCGTCCAGCGCGCGGCGCACGCGTGCCCGGTCGTTGAGGACCATGGTGAGCCACGCGCCAGCCACCGTGATGCCGCCGAGCGCCAGCGCCGCAGCGGCGCGATGGCGGCGCAGGAGCTTGCGGGCGCGATAGCCGATGGAGTCGGGCCCCGCGCTCACCGGGTCGTGACGAAGCCAGCGATGCAGGTCGTCGGCGAAGGCGGCGACCGTCTGGTAGCGCTCCGAGGGATTCTGCTTGAGCGCCCGCCGCAGCACGAGGTCGAGGTCGCCGAGGCCGATCGGCTTCGGCGTTGCGTCGCCGAGCAGCGCCTCGAGTGCCTGGGCTGGCGAACGGCAACCTTCAGCGGTGGGATGCCGCCCGGAGAGGAGGACATACAGCATCACACCCAGCGCGTATACGTCGGTGGCGGTCGTGATCGAGTCGCCGCGCACCTGTTCGGGTGCCGCGTATTCGGGCGTGAGGGCGCGCGCATCCTCCATCGTGGGAGTGCGCGGAGCGCCGGCATCGGCGTCGAGCAGCTTCGCGATGCCGAAGTCGAGCAGCTTCACTGCGCCATCGCGCCGAACGAGGATGTTCGACGGCTTCAGGTCGCGGTGGACGATGAGGCTGGCGTGTGCGTGACCCACCGCATCGAGCACGCTGAGGAAGAGGCGCACAGAGGCGAGCGGCCCGAGGCCGTGCGCGCGCACGTAGTCGTCGATCCGCTGGCCGTCCACGTACTCGAGCACCAGGTATGGCTGGCCAGTGACGCTCACGCCGGCGTCGAGCAGGCGCGCGATTCCGGGATGCTCCAGCCGAGCGAGCACGGATCCCTCGCGGCGGAAGCGCTCCTGCCCCGCTCCCGACAGCAGCGCGAGGTTGAGCAGCTTCACCGCGGCGCGGCCCTCGAAGCGGCCGTCGGTGCGCCGTGCGAGCCAGACGGAGCCCATGCCGCCGTGACCCAGTGGCCGCTCGAGCGTGTACGCGCCTACTACCATCCCGGCGAGCGACATCTCCACGGGCACGGCGAGGAATCCGCGCTGCTCCGCCGCGTCGTCGTCAGCGAGGAGCGACGACAGCTCTGCCGCAATGTCGGGTGCAGTGATACCCAGCGCATCGAGCCAGCTCGCGCGCTGCGTGGGCGACAGGTCGAGTGCCCGATCGAGCAGCGGCTCGAGCAGGCGCCAGCGGTCGCGGTCCGGCACGGCCATGCGACGTTCTCCGCCAGGGGCCCATTCAGCTTACGCGGGCCGGCGCGGCGCGCAATGGGAGGCGCGCCGCGCGGCCGGGTTCGTCACTTCCGTGCCGGCAACACGGGGAGCCCGCTGGGCACGCGATGCGGGATCATGTGCGTGAGGTCGCGCGCGGCGTCGTCGGTGAGCGCGCTCATGTAGGCCATGAGCTTGTCCACCACGTCGGGGGCGAGCACCACGCCGTCGAGGAGCGGGTCGCGCTGGAGGAGGATGTCCGGGGCCGTCGCCTGAAGTGTGCCCTGGAGGGAGGGCTCGAGGGTCGTCGGGTCGAAGGCAAGGAGCTTCGCGTCGGACTCGCTATAGTGCTCGACGAACGCGCGCAGGCTGCTGAACGATCCGTCATGGCCCCAGGGGCCGGTGAGCTCCACGTTGCGCAGCGGCGTGGTGCGGAAGCGATAGCGGTCGGCGACATCGCCGGTGACGCGCATGCGCCCGAAGTCATCGTGCAGTGACAGGCCGTCCCCTTCGCCCGGCCCGATCTGCGCCACGGCGACGTCGTGGAACCCGTCGTCGCTCAGCAGCGCGCCGGAGTGACAGGTGGAGCACTTCAGGGCAAGGAAGGTGTTGGCACCTTCCATCTGCTGCGGGGTGAGCGCGGCATTGTTGCCGCGCAGGAAGCGATCCCACGGCGTGTTCGCCGAGTAGCCAGCCGACACGAGGAACCCGCCGATGGCATTGGACGCATCGGCGAAGGTGAGCTCCTCGAAGGAGCGATCGGGATACGCCTGGCGGAACAGGCGACGATACTCGGGAATCTCGCCGAGGCGCTTCATGAGCCCGCGCCAGATGGCGGGATTGTCGTCGTCGGCGATGGCGGCCAGCTCGTTGCCGCTCAGCCCACGCATCTCGGCGCGGCTCGTGACGGGGAACATGCCGATGGCGGAGATGGCGCCGTACTCGAACGAGCGCTGCATCTCCGGCGTCACCTGGTTCCCCGCCGGCGTGTTGACGTGTCCCGGCGCGGTGAGCTCGACGCGTCCGTCCCAGAACAGGTGACGCATCGTGGCCAGGTTGAAGAACGGCGGCGCATTGCGCGCGATGAAGGTGCCTTGCGGGTGCGTGCGCGCGGGGCCGAAGCCTTCCCCGCCCTCGCCGACGGAGAGTGACTTGGCGTCACCGAGGGCGAAGGCGGGCAGGTGGCAGGTGGTGCAGGCGACGTTGCGATTGCCGCCGAGGATCGGGTCGAACGCGAGCGCCTGGCCGAGCTTGACGAGGGCCGGCCGCACGAAGGGCTGGGGAGGGACCGGTGCGAATCCGCGCGAGAGCGCCAGCTGCCGCAGCTGGGTGGCGGTGACGGGCGGAGTGACCTGCTGGTCGCGCGCCACGCTGGCTGCCGGTGCGAGGGGCGGAGGCGCATCCGGCTGGTCACTGCAAGCGGCGACGGCCAGCGTGCACACGACGAGCGTGCACGCCACGGTGGACTTCCGATCCATGACTGTCTCTCCTGCCCGAGGGCACTGCTCGCGGGGATACGAGCAATGGCGCCTGATGCCTGCGCAGTGAGTAGATCGGAATCAGCGGGGGAAAGGCGACAGAGGAGATGGGAGAAGGGGAGAAGGGGAGAAGGGGAGGAGTAGTCCCCGGTCTCCCTCTCCATTCCCCTCCCGCCCTTACGGCGCTTCCGCCGACGTGGTGGTGTCCACGTAGCCCAGCCCCGTCGGCTCGGGAGTCACCGGCAGGGGCGCGGGTTCGCGCAGGCGCTCGATCAGCGACATGGCGGCCTTCGCTGCGAGCGAGTCCAGCGCGCCGACGATCGCGCCTCGAGCGCGGGACGGCGCCTGGCGGGCGTGCTCGGCGCCGGTATCGGCCGCGTCAGCGGCTGCGGACTTGAGCGATTGCGCGCCGGACTTCGCCGCCTCCGCACCCTTCTTCGCCGCGGTGCGCGAGGCGTCCGCCACGGCACTCGCCGCCTTGCGGTCGACACCCGAAGCAGCAACCGCCACACCGGCACCGAGCGCCACGGCAAGCGCCGGCCACGGATGATCGCGGATCAGCTGCACGACGTCGAGACGATCCTTCACCACGCCGACGCGATCCTTGACCGCCTCCACGGGCGCGGTCACCCGTGCTTCGATTTCGGCGACGGTGTCGGACATGCGGCTGCGGACGGCGGCCAGCTCCTCGCGAGTGGCGGCGATCTGGGACTCAGTGGACATGGGTGTCTCCGGGATAGGTGCGGCGCGCCAGTGAGCGCAATCTCAGCCTGCGAGTGGGCAAGGCGAGTGCCGCCGCCGGGCGAGGCCCGCAACCCTTCGTCCGTTCGGGTTGTCGTACTGCTCGGCGCCCGCTATTGCGCCCCATGCCGGGCATCCGTAAGGTGGACCACCTGACGTACCTCCCTGACCTGCTCTCGTCCCGCTTTCCGGATACGCCGATGGAGCATCTTCGTCGTCGTTGGCTCCCCGCGCTCATCGTCGCTCTCGTGCTCGGCGGCTCCATCGCCTGGTTCGCCTGGCCCTCCACCGCGGCCGGAGCCGGAACCATGCTCACCGCCCCGGTGAAGCAGGGCGACTTCAAGGTGACCGTGATGGCCACCGGCGAGCTTCGCGCGCGGAAGTTCGTGCAGGTCACCGGACCGGCGGCCGCGCAGTCGGTGAACGTCTACCAGACGAAGATCGCTTCGATCATTCCGGAAGGCACGGTGGTGAAGGCAGGGGACGTGATCGCCGAGCTGGATCGGCAGCCGGCCGCCGCCAAGCTCGCCGACCTGACGCTGAACCTGCAGAAGGCGCAGGCCGAGTACACCACGGCGCAGCTGGACTCCACGCTCAACCTCGCGCAGGCACGCGAGGACGTGCGCACCGCCGAATTCACCCTCGAGGAGAAGAAGCTCCTGAAGGAGCAGGCGAAATACGAGGCGCCGACGATCCAGCGTCAGGCGGCGATCGACTACGAGAAGGCGCAGCGGGCATGGGAACAGTCCAAGAGAAACCTCAGCACGAAGACCAAGCAGGCGGTCGCCAAGATGTCGTCCGTGGGTGCGGATCTCGGCCGGCAGCAGAACCAGCTCAAGAACATCCAGGAGATCATGGCCGACTTCACGGTGCGGGCGCCGGGGCCGGGCATGGTGATCTACGTCCGTGAGTGGAACGGCAAGAAGAAGGGCGTGGGCTCGTCCTGGTCCGCCTGGGATCCGACCGTCGCGACCCTGCCCGACCTCACCCAGATGGAGTCGCAGACCTATGTCAACGAAGTCGACGTGCGGAAGATCGCCGTCGGACAGAAGGTGAACATCACGCTCGACGCCGACCCGACGAAGAAGCTGTCCGGTACGGTGACCGAGATCGCTAACGTGGGTGAGCAGCGGCCGAACCAGGACTCCAAGGTGTTCGAGGTGAAGATCGAGGTCGCCGGCTCCGACACCACCCTTCGCCCCGGGATGACGACGGCGAACGAGATCCTCACCGCCTCGGTGCCCAACGTCCTCTACGTGCCGCTGGAAGCGGTGTTCAGCGAGGGCGGCTACCAGTACGTCTACAAGAAGGACGGTGGTCGCATCGTCCGGCAGATGATCGACGCGGGCACGATGAACGACAACGAGATCATCGTGCGAAAGGGGCTCGCGAAGGACGACGTCGTCTATCTCTCCCCGCCCGCCGACACCTCGGGCATGCGCACGGAGAAGATCGAGGGGCTGAAGCCCAGGTCGGCGGCGCCGGCCACTCCGGCGCCCCCGACTCCCGATACGGCCAGGAGTGTCACGGTTCCCGTGAAACCGGTGCAGGCCGCGCCGAAGCCGGCGAGCGGCTTCACGCCCATCGCCAGGCCGAAGAGCTGAGCGTGACGGCCGTCCCCGTCGAGTCGGTCGCGACCCCGGCGTCGCTCGGCGCACGCGCCCGTGCTCTGGCGTCGCACATCCTGTTCAGCAGTGGCATCGCCGCCGAGGCGGTGGGACACAACAAGCTCCGCGCCGGCCTCACCTCGCTCGGCATACTGTTCGGCGTGGCGTCGGTCATCGCCATGCTCGCCATCGGCAACGGCGCCGAACAGGAGATCCTCGAGCAGATGAAGCTGCTCGGCGCGAACAACATCGTCATCACGCCGATCGTCGAGCAGAAGGAAGGTGCCGTCGGCAAGGACGACGCGAAGAAGGACTCGAAGCGTTTCACCCCCGGCCTGTCGCATCTCGACGCCCTCGCGATCCGGCGGGCCATCCCCGCCGTGGAAGCGACGAGCAGCGAGGTCGTGATCAACAGCGACATCGCGCGCGCGGGACACCATCGCTCCGGCAAGGTCGTCGGCGTGGATGAGAGCTACTTCCAGGTGATGAACCTGCACCTGAGCCGCGGCTCGACCTTCGCGCCTCACCACTTCGAGTCGTCGGCGCCAGTGACGATCATCGGCCAGGGAGTGAAGTCGAAATTCTTCACCACCGAAGACCCCATCGGCCGCACGATCAAGGTGGGCAACCAGTGGCTCACCGTGATCGGGGTGCTGGAGGACCGCAAGGTGTCGGCGGAGACGGCGCAGCGCCTGGGCATCCGGGACGCGAACATGGACGTCTACGTCCCGCTTCCCACGATGCTGCTCCGCTATCGCAACCGGGCCGAGGTGACGCAGGTGGAGATGGAAGCCGCCGCGCAGCTCTTCAGCTCCGCCAACGACTCGTCGGAGACCGACGAGCAGCGCGCGGAGAAGAAGAACTACCACCAGCTCGACAAGGTCATCGTCAAGGTGGAGAAGTCGGACGAGGTGACGGCGGTGGCCGACGTCGTGCGCCGGATGCTCCAGCGCCGCCACAACGACGTGACCGACTTCGAGATCAGCGTGCCCGAGCTGCTGCTGCAGCAGGAGCAGCGGACGAAGACGATCTTCAACATCGTGCTCGGTGCGATCGCGTCCATCTCGCTCATCGTCGGCGGGATCGGGATCATGAACATCATGCTGGCGTCGATCCTCGAGCGCATCAAGGAGATCGGCGTGCGCCGGGCGCTCGGCGCCACGCAGAAGGACGTGATGGTGCAGTTCCTCAGCGAGGCGGTGATGATCAGCCTGGCCGGCGGCATCACCGGCATCATCGTCGGGGTGCTCCTCGCCTCGATCATCGAGCGCGCAGCGGGAATCCACACCATCGTGTCGATGCCGTCGGTGATCGTCGCCTTCGGCGTGTCGGTGGCGGTGGGGCTCGTGTTCGGGCTCGTCCCCGCTTCCCGGGCGGCGAAGCAGGATCCCATCGTCTGCCTCCGCTACGAGTAGCGCTTCCGCGACCCTCCCGGCGGGCTGTGGCCGCCGACCCCAGATGGAGCCGTCATGCGTCTCTCTCCCGCCCTCGTCGCACTCGCTCTGCCATTCGTTGCCGCGGCGCAGGGTACACCGCGCACGCTCACGCTGCAGGATGCCATCCGCATGGCGCAGCAGCAGGGTTCGTCGGCACAGGTCGCGCGCAGCATTCGCGACGCCGCCCGCTCGCGCGACGATGCATTCAACGCCCGGCTCCTGCCCCAGCTCTTCCTCCAGGGCGAAGCAGCCAACCTGGTCCACGGCATCAATCCGGTGCTGCTCGACGACGGCTCGACGCAGTTCATCAGCCAGTCGCAGAACCAGTCGACGATGCAGATCGGGTTCAGCCAGCGCATCCCGCTCACCGGCGGCACGATCTCGGTGGGGTCCGAGATGCAGCGAGTGGACCTCTTCGGTGACCAGCGGCGCCAGTACTACCAGACGACACCGGTGGTGCTGTCGCTGCAGCAGGACCTCTTCAAGCCCCGCACGGTGGTGTGGGACCGGCGCGAGCAGTCGCTGAATGCGGCGGTGGCCGAGCGCGGCTACCTGGAGGCGCGCGAGGACGTGGCGGCGCAGACCGCCGACGCCTTCTTCAACCTCTACGCGCAGGAAGTCGCGCTGAAGAACGCGTCGTTCAACGTGGCGGTGAACGACACGCTCTATCAGCTCAACAAGGGGCGCTACGAGGTTGGCAAGATCGGCGAGAACGACCTGTTGAAGAGCGAGCTTGCCCTCCTGCGCGCGCGCGCGGCCGCCGACGACGCGAAGCTGGCGCGCGACCGCGCCGAGGCGGCGCTGCGGCGCATCATCGCCTTCCCCGCCAATACGCCACTCCTCATCGCCACCCCCGATTCCATTCCGGTGGTGAGCGCGGACCCGGACGTCGCGGTGCGTGAGGCGCTCCGGAACTCGAGCACCATCCGGCAGAACGAGCTGGACGACGTGCGCAGCCGCCGCGGGATGAGCGAGGCGAGGGCGAACAACCACTTCAACGCGTCAGTGGAGGGAAGCGTCGGGTTCAACCAGACCGCCCCGCAGTTCGCCCAGGCCTATCAGAGCCCGCTCGGCAAGCAGACGCTGCGCGTGGGAGTCAACCTGCCGATGCTTCAGTGGGGCGCCGGCCACGCCGACATCGAGGAGGCGAAAGCCAACGAGCGGCGGGTGGACGCGGCCAACAAGAGCCGGCGCGACCAGCTGGAGGAGGACGCACGGTTCAGCGTGCTCCAGCTCGAGCAGGCGCGCCGCAACGTGACCCTCGCGGCGAAGGCCGACACGGTGGCGCAGCGGCAGTTCGAGGTAGCGCGCAACCGCTATTCGATCGGCAAGATCACCAACGAGGCGCTCTACCTTGCGCAGGGGGAGAAGGACGCCGCGGTGCTCGCTAACGTGCAGGCGCTACGCAACTACTGGATCACCTACTACCACCTGCGGCGCGTCACGCTGTACGACTTCGAGCGGAACCAGGAGCTGGTGGACGATCGCTGAGCGCTGGCCGACCGCTCGTCAGCGCGCTGCGAGCACCTCGGCGATCATCGCCTCCTGCGCCACACGGTCGCCCGGCTTCACCGACTGCAGCTCCAGCGTGAGCGAGAATTTCGAGAACCTCGACTTCAGCTGCACCGGATACCGATTGGCGTCGTCGCTCAGCCACAGCTGCGCGTCACCATTTTCCGAGAAGATTCCGTTCGCCTTGATGGACGGACGGATCACCGTCGTCGCGAAGCGGCCGGCGTCCACCTTGACCGTCTCGTTGCGCAGGCCGGTGAGCACCACCGGATTGCGGTCGGGACGGAAATAGCGGTCGTCGCGCCGCGTCTCACCCACGCGCGGCATCGCCGCCCGGATCGCGTAGATGAACGAGCCGTCGTCCAGTGGCTGGGACACGCTCGGCTCGAGGGCCCCGTTGTCCTTCCGGAACTGCGCGCGGTCGGGGAAGATCTCGTAGGTGGTGTTCCGGTGATAGCTCCCCTCGCGGATGTTCTGCACGTGGCGCAGCGAGGTCAGCGTCTGCACGTCCACCCAGCTCTCGTAGCGGTCACGCACCCGATAGAACGGGATCCCACCGTCGATGGTGAACACGAGATGATAGGCGGGGCGGCCACGCACGTTCTCGATCCCCTCCACCTGCATCATGGCCGAGCCGGCACGAATGCCGGCGAAGCTAGCGCTGTACCGGAGCTCCTCGCCGACGGCGAAGGGCGCCGGAGCGACGCGGAACGCCGAAGTCGTCGCAGGCGCTGACGGAACCGACGCCGAAGGCTGTGCTGCCGCCGTGCCCGCGGCGGGCATGACGAGCACGCCAGCGGTGACGCCGTTCAGGAGTGTCCTGCCAAGTGATTGCATGAATTCCTTCCTCATACGTGAACCGCGTCAGCGGAGCGCGGAGAGCACACGGTGAAACGATTCCCGATCGGCTGGCGCCACCTGTGCCGCCAGCTCGCCCTGGAGCCTGTGGACGGCCGCTGCGCCCTCGGCATGACGACGGCGCCCGAGCGAGGTGACGACGGCGTGTACGGCACGCCGATCGTCCGGAGATGCCACTCGCTTGATGAGCCCGTCGCTCTCCAGGCGGTCGGCGAGCTGCGTGACGTTGCTGCGGACACAGTCGAGCGAGCCGGCGAGCGCGCTGAGGCGAGTCGGCGTATCGGCCCTCACGAGTGCATCGAGCGCCTGGAACTTGGCGATGGAAAGGCCGACCTGGACGAGCGCATCCTCCAGGCGGCACTCGATGCGGCGCGCGGCGTCGAGAAGGACCAGCATGGGCTCCGGTGCAGGAGAGGGCACCGGCGCCAACGAAACATGCTCGGCTGCCTGCAGCGACGCCGAGTCACCTGCAGTTGTACTGTTCATGGCCTGAATTATACACCACTGAACAACGTCGACACAAGCGGGCGGAACCGTCTGCGTGGCCGAACAGCCTCAGCCGCAACTTTCTGCGGGAGCAGGGTTTACACGAACGTTTACGTTCGTTACATTTAGAAGTCCTACCCGTCGTACTGCCGTCGATGGCGAGCGCCCCGCTTCGCTCCTGCCGTCCGGCTCGTTTTTCGTTTCGCTGTGTATCTCTCCTCCCGCCCGGCGCTCTCGAGCGCTCCTTCCAGGAGATCCCCGCATGACCCTGTCCCCGACTCTTCAGCAACTCCTGCTCGGCGCGTCCGCCCTCGTCATCGCGGGCTCTACCGTCGTGTCCGGACATGATGAGTCGAGACCGGTCGTGGATGCGGCGGTGAGCGTCGTCGGTGCCAATACGACGCACCTGCGTAATGCCGTTTCCTCCTCCCCTGACGAGGCGGTCACGGTGGCCACGACGTCGGCCCTCGAGGCGCTTTCATCCGCAGTGGGCCAGCTCAGCCATCCGGACGCGTTGAAGGATGCATTCAGCAGCTACTTCGCGTTCAAGGCGGCGCACCCGGATGAGGTGAAGAAGCCCTATCTCTACTTCGTGGACTATGGGCAGCCGAGCACGGCGAAGCGCGGATACGTGTTCGACATGCAGGCGCTGAAGATCGTGGACGGCCCGTTCACCGTCGCGCATGGCCGAGGCTCCTCCACTTCGCAGTACGGCGTGCCGACGCGCTTCTCCAACGCGTCGGGGAGCAACTCCACCTCGCTCGGCTTGTACGTGACGAAGGCGCTCTACGACTTCCATGGGAAGTCGGGTGGCCATCGTTACAGCTCGGTTGGCCTTCGCCTGGATGGCGTGTCCACCGGCTTCAACGACAAGGCGCTCGGCCGCGGCGTGGTGGCGCATGGTGCGCCGTACGTCACGCCGACGCGGGCGGGACGGAGCGAGGGATGCCCGGCGATGGAGCCGTCGCGCGCGAAGGAGCTGCTGCCGAAGCTGGCGCAGGGGGCGATGGTGTTCCTCTTCGCGCCGAACGAGCAGTGGATGGAGCACGATCCCTGGATCACCGCGAACGCCGGCTGATCAGGGCGCGCAGCTCAGGGTAGCCAGCTCGTACAATTCTCCACGAGGTTTCGCTGCTTCGGCGGCGGGACCTCGTTTGGTTCTCCGACGTTGACCACGGCGACGATGCGCTCGTCGTCGCCCACCCCGGCCGCCGCGCGTGCCGCCGGATCCGCCATCACGCCGCCGGTCTTGAGGTGCGTGCCGAGCCCCATGCTCACCGCGGTCAGGGCGAGGTTCTGCACTCCCATCATCGCCGCGGCGTAGTCCTCCTCGGCGATCTCCGGATTGTCGCTCTTCACCACGGCGACGACGATCATCGCCGGCAGGGCGCGATGCTCGTTGGCGACGGCGTCACGCAGCGTGCGGCCGGCCTCGGGCGTGGCGGCCTTCTTCGCCTTCCGCTCACCGAGCGCGGCGCCGTACGCGTAGCGCGCCTCGGGACCGAGCACGTGGAAGCGCCAGGGCTGGGTGAGCCGATGATTCGGCGCGAGCGTCGCGGCGGCGAGCAACTGCTCGATCTCGTCGCGGGTGACGGGGCGATCGGTGAAGCGCTTGATGGAGCGGCGCTGCTGGATGGCGTGGGTGACGTTCATGCGGGGAAGATAACGGACGTCAGATCCCGACAGGCACTGCGTGCCTGCGGGATGACGATCAGCGGCGCTCCACGACGGCCATCGTGCAGCGCGAGATGCATACGAGGCGTTCCTCCTCGTCCCGGATCTCGATCGACCACACCTGCGTGCTGCGTCCCACGTGCGCGGGTACGCCGACGGCGCGCACCACGCCATCCGTCTTCGGGCGGAGGTGGTTCCCGTTGATCTCCTGCCCGACCGCGGAGTAGCGCTCGCGGTCGATGAACACCGCTGCCCCGAACGACGCCACCGTTTCGGCGAGGGCGATGGAGGCACCGCCGTGGAGCAGGCCGAACGGCTGCCGGGTGCGCTCGTCGACCGGCATCGTCGCCACGACGCGCTCCTTCGTCAGCTCGATCATCTCGATGCCGAGCGTCTTCGGCAGGCCGGTGATCGGAATCGCGCGGTACCAGTCGGGGAGGAGCATCTCGTCGCGTGCGGTCATCTGGATGCGAACCGGGTGAAGGATGCCTACATGATGCGCGCAGGTGTCGTGCGATGACAGGTCCTTCTCCCCACGCGGCGTCGGAGCTTTCCCGACAGCACTGGCGGCCAGCCGGCGGCATGATGGTGCATTTCCTTCGTCCACTTCATCCAGTCCGCGCCGCGGACGAGAGCCTCCATGCGCCAACACAGCTGGGCCGAGCCCTGGCGGATCAAGGTCGTCGAGCCCCTGCGCATCACCAGCCGCGCCGAGCGCGAGCGCGCCATCCGCGATGCCGGCTACAACACCTTCCTGCTCCGTTCCGACGACGTCTACATCGACCTGCTCACCGACTCCGGAACGAGCGCGATGTCCGACCGGCAGTGGGCCGGCATGATGCTCGGC
Organism: Gemmatimonadaceae bacterium; assembly: GCA_036377775.1. Classification (GTDB taxonomy): domain Bacteria; phylum Gemmatimonadota; class Gemmatimonadetes; order Gemmatimonadales; family Gemmatimonadaceae; genus AG11. Next base: position 75,091 of record DASUXT010000214.1, read on the forward strand.
GACGAGGCATATGCCGGCTCGCGGAACTTCTACCACCTGCAGGAGGCGGTGGAGCGCCACTACGGCTATCCGGAGCTCATTCCCACCCACCAGGGGCGCGGCGCCGAGCACATCCTGTCGCGCATGCTGATCAAGCCCGGCGATCACGTGCCGGGCAACATGCACTTCACCACCACGCGAGCGCACCAGGAGCTGGCCGGCGCCCAGTTCCACGACGTCATCATCGACGCGGCGCACGACCCGTCGTCCGAGCACCCGTTCAAGGGGAACGTGGACCTCGTGAAGCTGGACGCAATCGTGACGAAGTACGGCGCCGCGAAGGTGCCGTACGTCTCCGTCGCCGCAACGGTGAACATGGCCGGCGGGCAGCCGATCAGCCTCGAGAACCTGCGCGCCGTGCGCGAGTACACGCGCCGCCACGGCATCCTGCTCATCCTCGACGCCACGCGCGCCGTGGAGAACGCCTGGTTCATCCAGCAGCGCGAGCCGGCAGAGCGGAACAAGCTCGTGTCGGACATCCTGCTCGAGATGTGCGCACTCACCGACGGCGCCACGATGTCGGGAAAGAAGGACTCGCTGGTGAACATCGGCGGCTGGCTGGGGCTTCGCGATGCATCGCTGGCCGACGAGGCGCGCAGCCTCGTCGTCATGTTCGAGGGACTGCACACCTATGGCGGGCTCGCCGGCCGCGACCTCGAGGCGATGGCGATCGGGATCGAGGAATCGGTGCGCGAGGAGCATATCCGCAGCCGCATCGGTCAGGTGCTCTACCTCGGCCAGCAGCTGATCGACGCCGGCGTTCCGATCGTGCGCCCGATCGGTGGCCATGCGGTCTTCCTCGATGCCGCGGCGATGCTCCCGCACCTGCCCCGCTCGCAGTTCCCCGCGCAGGCACTCGCCGCGGCGCTCTACGTGGAGTCGGGGATCCGCTCCATGGAGCGCGGCGCCGTGTCGGCGGGACGTGACGCCACCACGGGGGAGAATCGCTACCCGGCGCTCGAGCTGGTGCGGCTCACCATCCCGCGCCGCGTCTACACTCAGGCGCACATGGACGTGACGGCAGAGAGCGTGATCGCCGTGCACGAGATCGCGGCTCGCGTGCAGGGACTGCGGTTCACCTACGAGCCGACGCGGCTGCGCTTCTTCCAGGCGCGCTTCGAGTGCGTGCACCCCGCCGGAATCCTCGGCGGCGACTGGGGACCGGAGCGCGCGCTGGCGATGGCGTCGTCCGACTTCGCGATGCAGCCATGAGCTTCAGGACGATCATCGAGCCCTTCCGGATCAAGACGGTCGAGCCGATCCGGCAGACGACGCGTGAGGAGCGCGCCGCCGCCCTCGCCGCGGCGCGCTACAATGTCTTCCTCCTGCAGGCGGAGGACGTGCTCATCGACCTGCTCACCGACTCGGGGACGGGCGCGATGTCGGTGCACCAGTGGTCGGGGATGATGAAGGGCGACGAGTCGTACGCCGGCGGTCGCTCGTATGCCGTGTTCGAGCGCGCGGTGCGCGACGTGACGGGTTACGCGCAGGTGATCCCGACCCACCAGGGACGCGCGGCGGAGCACATCCTGTTCTCGACCGTGCTGAAGGCGGGATACATCGTTCCCAACAACACGCACTTCGACACGACGCGGGCGAACGTGCAGGACCGCGGCGGGGTCGCGCTCGACCTGCCGATCGCGGAAGGCCACGTCGCGCAGTCCACGGACCCGTTCAAGGGGAACATGGACGTCGAGGCGCTGGACCGCGTGCTGACGGAGAATCCCGGCCGCGTGCCGCTGGTGATGATCACCATCACCAACAACTCCGAGGGCGGGCAGCCGGTGAGCATCGCCAACGTGCGCGCGGTGCGTGCGGTCTGCTCGCGCCACCGAGTGCCGCTGTTCATCGACGCCTGCCGCTTCGCCGAGAATGCGTGGCTGATCAGGCAGCGCGAGCCCGGCTACGCCGACCGCTCGCCACGTGAGATCGCGCGCGAGCTGTTCTCGCTCGCCGACGGGTGCACGATGAGCGCGAAGAAGGACGGCATGTCCAACATCGGCGGCTTCCTGGCGATGAACGACGCGGAGCTCGCACGGCGCTGCCGCACCCGTCTCGTGCTCACGGAAGGATTCCCGACGTACGGCGGACTCGCCGGCTACGACCTCGAGGCGATTGCCGTCGGCCTCAACGAAGCGCTCGATGAGGACTACCTGCGCTACCGCATTCGCTCGATCGAGTACCTGGGCGAGAAGCTCATCGCCGCCGGCATCCCGATCGTCACCCCGACAGGGGGCCACGCGATCTACCTGGACGCGAAGCGCTGGCTTTCGCACATCCCCCAGAGCCAGTATCCGGCGTGGGCGCTCACCTGCGCACTTTACGTGGAAGGCGGCATCCGCGGCGTGGAGATCGGCTCGGTGATGTTCGGCCTCCAGCCCGACGGCAGCGAGCGTCCGGCGCCGATGGAGCTGGTGCGGCTCGCCTTCCCGCGACGGGTGTACACGCAGAGCCACGTGGACTACGTGGCCGAGGTGCTGCTGCACATGAACACGCTGGCGAAGAAGATCCGGGGCGTCCGGATGGTGGATGCCCCGGAAGTGCTGCGGCACTTCACCGCCACCTTCGAGCCGCTGTGAGCCCTGGTGGCGCGCCGAGCTGGCGCGCTACCAGGGAACCTGGGACGAGCGATAGTAGTTGATGCCGAGCATGCGCCAGCGCGCGGCCTGCGCGGCGAGGCGCACGCGGAAGTCGTCCCACGTGCGTGTGCCCTGCGCGCTCCAACCCACCTCGGCGATTGCGGGCAGGCGCGGGATGGCAAGGTATTCGACGGCTGTGATGTTGCGCAGCGTCTCCGTCCAGATGGGCGCCTCCACGCCGGCGATGCGATCCTCGCCGACGTCGTGCAGGTACGTGGCCGGGTCCCAGTCGTAGGAGTCGCGCACGTCCACGTAGCCGGCCCAGCGAAGACCCAGCTCGGTGGTGGGGTCGTACTTCTGATCGATGTACGCCTTCTTCGCTGGTGAGAGGAGCATCCGCACGCCCGGGCCGAGCGGGTGCCTGAGCGAGTCGGCACGCCAGAGCTGCGCGATGGTGCCCGGCTGGAGCTGGGCGGCGGTGATCTCCTCCCAGCCGACCATCTTCTTGCCGTGGCGCGCGACGATCTCCTGCACGCGCTGCACGAAGCTCGCGTACTGCTCCGGCGTCAGCGTCTCCACTTCGTCGCCGCCCATGTGGAGGTACTGGCCCGGCGTGAGCTCAGCCATCTCCCGCACGACGTCGTCGATCAGCGCGTAGCTCGGCGCGCTGTCCACGCAGACGGTGCTCCACCCCACGTCGATCCCCGTGTACGGACCGGGCGCGCGACGGCTGCATGCCAGCTCGGGGTACCCGATGAGCGCCGCGTTGAAGTGCCCGGGCATGTCGATCTCGGGCACCACCGTGATGAAGCGCTCCTGGGCGTAGCGCACGAGGTCGGCGTAGTCCTGCTGGGTGAAGTACCCGCCACCGCCCGGTCGGCCGGCGACTTCCGTGACCGAGCCCTTTTCGGCGAGCAGCGGCCGCGACCTGATCTCGATCCGCCACCCCTGGTCATCGGCGAGATGCAGGTGCAGCACGTTCATCTTGTACATCGCGAGGATGTCGATGTACTGCTTCACCTCGTTCACGGTGAAGAAATGCCGGGCGACGTCGAGCATCGCGCCGCGCCAGGCGAAGCGGGGTATGTCCCGGATGGTGAGCGACGGAATCCCCCAGGGGCGACCGATGCGGATGTCGGACTCGATCTCGGGCGGGAGGAGCTGTCGCAGCGTCTGGGCGCCGTGGAAGAGGCCAGCGGCGCTCCGGGCGACGATGCGCACCGAGTCGGGGCGCACGACGAGCTCGTAGCCCTCCTCGCCGAGGTCGGTGCGATCGGCTCGGAGCTGGAAGCGGATGCTGTTCGTGGCGACGGCCGGAGTGCCCGGCACGAGCGGGTAGCCGGTGGCGGGGCGGATGCGCGCGGCGAAGAGTCTGGCCACCGGCATCGCATCCGCGCCGTCGGCCTCGAGCACCGTCGTCTCCGAGATGACGAACGGCGCGTCGCCTGCGGTGGCGAGCGAGGTCGGCTGCGGAACGAGGCGCGGGGCGTAGAACACCGGTACGGCGGGCTTCGCCGGAGCCGGTACGCTGGGGGCCGGCGTGCGCCCGCAGGCGGCGGCGAGCAGGAGGGCGACGCCGGTGCCCGACTGGCGGAAGCTGTTTCTGGAGAGAGTCATGTCGAACTGCAGTGGGAAAGGACAGGGCGGGAACTACTGAAACGGCAGGATCTCGCCTCGCTCGGGAGGGCTCCAGGCGCCGAAGAACGTCCCGAGGCCGTTCCGATAACTCAAGAAACTGTGGGGTGGAGGGGCCAGCCTCGGTCCGCGGAGCTGAGAGTTGGAGAGGAGGCGATCCGTTGAATCGGATGTAGTCCGTCCTGATCCGCATCCCGCCTCGTCAGAACCGGATCAGGCGCGAGGAGAGAGGGTTCCGACACGTGCTGTCGCACGTGCCGGGTGAAGCGATCACTCCTTCATCAGCTCCACTACCGCGTCGTACACGTCCTCCACGCTCGGCTTGGACCAGTAGTCGCCGTCGCGGCCGTAGGCGGGACGGTGCGCGGCACCGGTGAGGGTGCGGGGCATCGCGTCGAGCCAGTGGAAGCCGCCCTGCCGCTCCAGCACCTGCTGCATCATGTACGACGACGCGCCGCCCGGCACGTCCTCGTCGAGGAAGAGGACGCGGTTCGTCTTCTTCAGCGACTCGGTGATGCGCCCCTCGAGGTCGAAGGGGAGGAGCGACTGTGCGTCGATGAGCTCGACGTCGATGCCCGCGCCCTCGAGCAGCTTCGCCGCCTCGAGCGCGATGGCGCAGGAGGCACCGTAGGTCACGACGCTGACGTCGCGCCCCTCGCGCAGCAGGTCCACCACACCGAACGGCGTGGTGAGCTCGCCGATGTTGCTCGGCAGCCTCTCCTTCAGGCGATACGCATTGAGCACCTCGACGACGATCCCCGGGTCGCCGGACTGCAGCAGCGTGTTGTAGAAGCCGGCGGCGCGGGTCATGTCGCGGGGCACGGCGATGTACATGCCGCGGAGCGCGTGGATCATCATGCCGAGGGGCGAGCCGGAGTGCCACACGCCGACGAGGCGATGGCCGCGCGTGCGCACGATGACCGGCGCCTGCTGCCCGTTGCGCGTGCGGTAGCGCAGCGTGGCGAGATCGTCCGACATCACCTGCAGCGCGTACAGGAGATAATCGAGGTACTGGATCTCGGCGATCGGACGCAGGCCGCGCATTGCCATGCCGATTGCCTGGCCGACGATGGTTGCCTCGCGGATGCCGGCATCGCCCACCCGCAGCTCGCCGTAGCGGGCCTGCAGGTCCACGAACCCCTGGTTCACGTCGCCCAGCTTTCCCACGTCCTCGCCGAAGGCGATGACGCGCGGATCGCGCGCCAGCGCCCGGTCGAAGGCGGCATTGAGCACCTTGTAGGCATCCACCTCGACGGAGCTCTCGTCGTACTCCGGTGCGACGACCGGGACCCGCAGCGCCGACGTCTCGCTCTCGTCGTACAGGAAGGCGTGGTAGCGCTCCTCGTCGATGGGCTTCTGAGCGTCGAGCCAGTCCCGCAACGGGCGCTTCGCGTCGTCGCTTGCGTTCCGTGCCGCAAACAGGGCGCGTCGCGCGGCGATCGTCACGTCGCGGCGCAGCGGATCGCGCCGCTTCGCCAGCTCGTCCTGCAGGGCGCGCACGGGATCGGCGTCGGCGCCGCTCGCGTCGGCGAGCCGGCCGATGAGCGCGCCCACCGTCCCGGCTTCATCGCGAATCGGCTGCTCGTACGCATTCCACGCCGCGTCGCGCGCCTCGCGCACGTGATTGGATTCCTCCTCTTCCAGCGCATCGAGCTCGGCCTCCGTGGCCATCTCCTGCTCGATGATCCACTGGCGCATGCGGAGGATGCCGTCGTGCGCCTTCTCCCACTTCAGCCGCTCCTTGCTCTTGTAGCGCTCGTGGCTCCCCGAGGTGGAGTGCCCCTGCGGCTGGGTGAGCTCGATGACGTGCACCACTGCGGGCACGTGCTCGCCCCGCACGATTCGCACGGTGCGCTGGTAGGTCTCGAGGAGCGCCGGGTAATCCCACCCGCGCACCGTCGCCAGCTCGTAGCCGGGCTCGTCGCGGGTGCGACGGAACCCCTGGAGCAGCGTGCCGATGTTCCCCTTCGTCACCTGGAGCTCGTTCGGCACCGAGATGCCGTAGCCGTCATCCCACACCGAGAGCAGCATCGGCACCTGAAGCACGCCGGCGGCGTTGATCGTCTCCCAGAACACGCCCTCGGCGCACGACGCGTTGCCGATGGTGCCGAAGGCGACTTCGTCGCCGTTGTGCGAGAACTCGGTGAGGTCGTGGAGCTCGGGGAGGTTGCGATACAGCTTGCTCGCCCAGGCGAGTCCGAGCAGGCGCGGCATCTGCGAGCCGGTCGGCGAGGCATCGGCCGACGACTGCGGCGACGCCGTCAGGTCCTTGAACCGGCCGTGCTCGTCCAGCATGCGCGTGGCGAAGTGCGCGTTCATCCCGCGTCCGCCGGAGGCGGGATCGGCCTCCACGTCCGTATGGGCGTAGAGCTGGGCGAAGAACTGCTGCACGTCCAGCAGGCCGAGCGCGAACATCAGGGTCTGGTCGCGATAGTAGCCGGAGCGGACGTCGCCGGCCTCCATGACGCGCGCGAGGGCGACCTGCGCCACTTCCTTGCCGTCGCCGAAGATGCCGAACATGGCGCGGCCGAGCATCACCTCGCCCCGGGCCAGCAGGCTGACCTGCCGGCTGCGGTACGCGATGCGATAGTCGCGGAGGATGTCGTCGGGCTCCAGGGTGGCGGCAGCGCCACCGTCGAACTTCACGCTCGTGCTTGCCATGTGCTCCTCATCGTGTGGCCGCCGCGCCCCGGGGGGACGCGGCGCTGCGGGCGATGACGGAAACTAGGCAGAGCGAGGGGGCGACCGCTACCGTGGCGATCGCCGCCGGTTCACACGGCGACCGCCTTCCCCCTGGACTTGCGCGCCGCGACGGTGGGGCGATTCGCGAGCCGCTCCTTGACGAGCGCCCGCACGGGGGCGGTCTCCGCTTCGTCGAGCTCGAGGCGCGGCGGACGCACGGTCGCCGAACCGCGGTCCAGCTCGGCCTGCACGAGCTTGATCAGCTGCACGAACTTGGGCACGGTATCCAGCCGCAGCAGGGGAAGGAACCACTCGTACAGCTCACGGGCCTCATCGAAGCGCCCATCGCGCGCGAGCTCGAACAGCTGCACCGATTCCTCGGGGAATGCGTTCACCAGCCCCGCGATCCAGCCGACCGCCCCCATCGGGATGCTCTCGAGGATCATGTCGTCCATGCCGGCGAAGATCGACACCCGGTCGCCCATCCGCTCGCGGAGTGCGGTGACACGCCGCACGTCGCCGCTGGATTCCTTCACGGCGTGCAGGTTCTCGTGGCGCTCGGCCAGCTCGGCGAGCTGGTCGGGGGTCACGTCGGTGCCGTACGCGATCGGGTTGTTGTACAGCATGCAGGTGAGTCGCGTCGCGCCGATCACCGCGCTGTAGTGCGCCTTCGTCTCGCGCCAGTCACCCCGATAGACGTATACGGGAAGTGCCATCAGGCCGTCACAGCCGACCTCCGCCGCGCGGCGCGCGAGGTCCACGCACTCGGGGGTGGTGAGGCCGGCGATGCCGGCGATGACGGGCACCCGCGTGGGGAGTGCGCGCCGGCAGGTGGCGAGGATGGCGATCTTCTCGTCGCTCGTGAGCGCCTGCGACTCGCCGAGTGATCCGAGCGCGACGACGCCGACGCAGCCGCTGTCGATCAGCCACCGCACGTGATCGGTGAGTGCGTCGTGATCGATCGAAAGATCGGACCGAAACGGGGTGGTGATCGCGGGGAACACGCCAATCCAGTCACGCTGCTGCATCATCGAGAGGCTCCTTGCGTACGCGGCGGGACGGCCAGCTCGGCCGACTCCGCGAGGATAGAGGAAAGCAGTGCTGGCTCGACCGGGAGTCGGACGGAGTCCGCCGGCCAGCCGTGGAGGAACTCGAGCGCGGCACCACACACGCGGCCCTGGCATGGTCCCATGCCGGCGCGCGTGTAGAGCTTGGCTTGCCGCATCGTCCATCCGGCGCGCAGGGCACCGGATGGGACGTCCTCGCAGCGGCAGACGATCGTATCGGGAGTGACGACCTGGCGCAGCTCGTCGCGCGGCGCGAAGGCGCGGTCCATCCCGGACGCCATGGCGCGCAGCGAATCGCGCTGGCGCAGGAGCGACGAATTCACCCGTCGCCCCAGGATGTGGGATGCAGCCACCTGCCCCTCGACGAGCGCGAGATCCACCCCTCCGACTCCAGTCGATTCACCGACCGAGTACGCACGAGGGTGGGTCGTTCGCTGGTGCTCGTCAACGACGACGGCGCCGCGCGCCGTCGCGCAGCCGATGAGGCGGGCGAGGCGCGTATTCGGCACGAGGCCGCAGGCGGCGGCGAGGAGGTCGCAGGCAATGGTCCGCTCGGTGCGACCGTCCGTGATCGTCACCTCCTCGACGCGGCCATCGCCGCGGGCGGCGATGACCCACTCGCCCATCGCGTACGGCGCCTTTGCAAAGGCGAGACGATAGCGCGCGGCCTGCACGAGCGACGTGGGGTGTCGCCAGAGGCTCGAGGCAAAGGCGCGCACCGCCCGCGGCGAGGCCTGCTCGGCAACGCGCAGCACGCGCGCCCCGGCCGCGGCGAGCGCTGCGGCCACCGGGAAGAGCAATGGTCCGCTGCCGGCGACGACGACACGGCGGCCGGAGACGTCGAGCCCCGCCTTGAGCAGCGCCTGCGCGCCGCCGACGCCGACGACGCCGGGGAGCGTCCAGCCGGGAAATGGCAGGAAGCGCTCGCGCGCGCCCGTGGCCAGTACGAGCGTCGTCGCATTGACCTGCAGCGGGCAGATGCCGCGCTCCGCCGTGAGCGCGAAGCGCCCGCCCTCCGCGTCGCGGATGTCGACGACCGAGCTTTCGCGAAGCACGGTGGCGCCCGATCGCTCGAGCCGTCGCAGCCACCGCTTCGCAGCGGCCGGTGGTCGTGCGCCGCGCCGGTGCCGCCAGATCTGCCCGCCCGGCTCCACCGACTCGTCGAGCACCGCGACACGCCGTCCCGTCTCGGCTACGAGTGCGGCGGCGGCGATCCCCGCGGGCCCGCCGCCGACGACGGCGACATCAACCGAGATCGCGTCCACGCGGGGAGCGCTCATGCGCCCTGCCCCGCCGCCGTGCGCACCAGCAGCCCCTCGATCACCGGCACGAGGCAGGCGCGCCGATCGGCGACGCCGTCGATGTCCACCCGGCACTCGAAGCAGATACCCATTCCGCACAGCGGAGCACGCGGCTCGCCATGCACGGAGCGCCGGAAGGCGCGCACGCCGAGCCCGAGCAGGGCCACCGCGACCGTGGTGTCGGCGGGGACACGACGCTCCTCGCCGTCCACGATGATCGTGACCTGCTCGCCGGCCGGCGACGACTGTGGGCGCGCGCTCAATGGGCCACCATGGCAGCGGGGGCCAGCACCCGGGTGGGCGCGAACGCGCCGGCGTCGATCGCCGTCGGGCGGGCAAGCACGAGATCGCACAGGATGCGCGCCGTGCCGACCGAGGTCGTGATGCCGAGCCCCTCATGGCCGGCGGCGATCCACAGGCCGTCCACCGGATCCCAGCGACCGATGAGCGGCAGCTTGTCCGGCGTGGCGGGACGGAAGCCCGTCCACGTGCGAATGACGGAGAGCCGCGACAGGGCTGGCATGAAGCTCACCGCACGCTCGAGCATCTGCCGGAGCAGGCTGCGGTTCGTGCTGTCGTCCCAGCCGATCAGCTCGCGCGAGGAACCGATGAGGACCTGGCCGGTAGTGCGCGGCTGCACGTTGAAGGCGACGGACTCGCTGGTCATCTGGTGCGCACTCGCCAGATACCCGAGTTCCACGAGCTGGTGGCGCACGAAGCCGGGCGCGCGATCGGTAATGGCGAGATGTCCCTTGCGCGGCACGATCGGCAGGCCGGGCGTGAGCTGCGCGGCACGGGCGCCGGCGGCATTCACGATCACATCGGCGCGGAAGGTGGTCGATCCGCAATGCACCGCATGCGGGCCGATCTCGTCCACGGCGCATCCCTCGTGCAGGGTCGCGCCATGCGCGCGCGCGTCGTCGAGCAGCGCGAGCGCGCCTCCCGGCGGATAGAGCACGGCGTCGCCGGGCACGAGCAACCCTCCCGCGACGCCGAGGCGAAGGTTCGGCTCGAGGGCAGCAAGGCGCGTGGGCGTCAGCACCTCGCACTCGAGGCCGTGCGCGCGATAGACCTCGGCCTTCTCGCGCACCGCCACCATGTGCTCGTCCCGCTCGGCCACCCAGATCGTCCCGCACGGGTCGAACTCCAGCGACGCGCCCAGGGATGGCCGAAGCTCGTGCCACAGGCGCACCGAGAGTGCCGTGAGGGCGAGCTGCTCGGGCGAGTCGTCCATCGCCACGAGGTGACCCATGCCGGCGGCCGTGGTGCCGCCGCCGGCGTAGCCCGCATCGAGCACGGTGACCGACATTCCGGCGCGCGCGAGCTCGCGCGCGCAGGCAGCGCCGACGATGCCGGCACCGATGACGACCGCCGTGCCCGGCCTGCTGCTCATGCCGGCACTGTCTCGCGCCGCTCGGCGCCGATGCCGGCGGCGAATGGATCTCGCGGATCGAAGCGGAGCGTGCCCTCGGCCGTGATGAACGCCGTGCCGCGGATGTGGGGCACGAGCTGGCCATCCGGCCCGGCGGTGAGCCATCCCGTGAACAGTCCGCCGGCGATTCCCTCCTGCCGCCAGGGCGCGCCCAGCGCCAGCTCACCACGCGCGTGGAGGGTGGCCATCTTCGCCGACGTTCCCGTGCCGCAGGGAGAGCGATCGTATTCCCCCCCCGAGCAGAGCACGTAGTTGCGGCAGTCGGCGTCGGCACGCGCTGGCGCCGCGGAGATCTCGATGTGGTCGATGTCGCCGCCATTCGCACCGGTGATGCCGGCAGCGCGCAGCGCATCCTGGATGGCGAGCGTGAAGCGCGTGAGGTCGTTCACGCGTGTCATCTCAACCGGTACCTGGTCTGCGTGGGTGATGTAGAACCAGTTGCCACCCCACGCCACGTCGCCGGTCACGCGACCATAGGCCGGTACGTCCACCTCCACGTCACGCGCGTGCACGTATGCCGGCACGTTCTCGATCGTGACGGTCCCGTCGGCGGCGAGCTCGGCGCTCACCGTTCCCACCGGCGTGTCGAAGCGCGCCGAACCGGGACCGATGCGACCGAGGTATTCGAGCGTGCGCACGACGCCGATGAGGCCGTGACCGCACATGCCGAGGTACGTGCCGTTGTTGAAGAAGACGATGCCGGCCGTAGAGCCCTGCTCCACCGGTGGCGTGAGCAGCGCGCCCACCACGGCATCGTGGCCGCGCGGCTCGCACACCACCGCAGTGCGCAGGTGGTCCTGCGACGCGCGCATGAACGACAGGCGCTCGGCCATCGTCGCGCCCGGCGGCTGCGGCCAGCCGTCGATCACGACCCGCGTCGGCTCACCCTCGGTGTGCGAGTCCACGACGCGAATGGTCGACGGAAGCTCCACGGTCGCCGGGCCGAGCGGGCGATCGCTCACGGGTTCACCTGGACCGTCTTGATCTCGGTGTAGAACTCGCGCGCCGCCGGGCCCTGCTCGCGGCTGCCGGAGCTGGAGCCCTTCATGCCCCCGAACGGCGCATGCGGATCCACGCCGGTCGTGTCGCCATTCACGCGCACGAGGCCCACGTGGATGCGATCGATGTAGCGCAGCGCCGCACGCAGGTCGCGCGTGAAGAGCGAGGCGCTCAGCCCGTACTGCGTGTCGTTGGCGAGCGCGATGGCGTGATCGAGGTCGTCGGCGGTGAATTCGGCGAGTACGGGACCGAACAGCTCCTTGCGCGCCAGCTCCGAATCCGCGTTCACGTTGCGGATTACCGTGGGGGCCACCCAGTAGCCGTTCGCGAATTCCGCGGAGGCCGGGACGGTAGCACGATAGAAGGGCTCCGTATCGAGCGCGCTCAGCACGGCGTGGATGGAATCGCGCGAACGCTCGCTGATCACGGGCCCCACGGCGGCGGTGGCTTCAGTCACCGGCCCGAGTGGAAGCGAGTCGACCTGGCGCCGCAGCTCGGCGAGGAAGGGCTCCTCGACCTCCTTCGTGACGACGACGCGGCTCGTCGCCGTGCACTTCTGTCCCGCGTAGCGCATCGCGCCCGCCGCGGTGAGGGTCGCTGCCTGGCGGAGGTCCGCATCGGGCATGACGATGACGACGTTCTTGCCGCCCATCTCCGTCTGGTAGCGGATGTTGCGCTGCGCCGCCTGCGCGGCGACCTGCGCCCCCACGGCGCCGGAGCCGGTGAAGCTCACGCCGCGCACGGCATCGGCGCCGATGAGGTCGCGCCCGATGGCGGCGCCCGAGCCGAGCACCAGGTTGAAGGTGCCGGCCGGCATCCCCGCCGCAGCCGCCGACTCGGCGAGCGCCACTGCCACCTGCGACGATGCCTCGGCGGGCTTGAGCACCACCGTGTTGCCGAAGGCGAGCGCGGGAGCCGCCTTCCACACCGGAATGGCGATCGGAAAGTTCCACGGCGTGATGAGCGCCACGACACCGAGCGGCTCGCGCAGCGTGAACTGCAGCGAGCCGGCGCTCTGTGCCGGAATCATCTCGCCATTGGAGCGCACCGCCTCGCCCGCGTAGTAGCGCAGGATCATGACGCAGCGCGCGACCTCGCCGCGGGCCTCGCCGATCGGCTTGCCCACTTCGCGCGTGACGATCTGGGCGAGTGCTTCCTGCCGCTCGCCGATCGCGGCGGCCCACCTGTAGAGGTGTTCGGCGCGCGCCGGCCCGGAGAGGGAGCGCCAGCCGTCGAGCGCCTCGCGCGCGGCACGCACGGCACCCGCCACGTCGTCGGCGACGCCCTCGGGTACGTGGGCGATCACGTCGGTGCTGTCCGATGGATTGACATCGTGGATCCATCGGTCGCCACGACTGTCGGTCCAGGAGCCACCGATGAAGTGACGCAAGCGGGGTACGGCAACCGTCATCAGGACCTCTGCGCGCGCTTGCGCGACTGCTCGTTGCGGTGCTCTTCGAGGAACTCGACGAGGGCACGCCCCGCGCCGAGGATGTGCTCGCGCATCAGCTTCGCGGCGAGCTTCACGTCGCCCTTGCGGGCGGCGTTGGCGATGGCGCGATGTTCATCGCGGGCGCGCGACTCGCCGTGGGTGAGGGCGAGCTGCATGCGCAGGTAGCGGTCGCTCTGCTGGTGCAGCTTGCTGACCATGCCCATGGTGAAGGCGCGGCCGGCGGGGGCGTAGAGCGTGGAATGGAACTGCCAGTTCAGCTCACCCCACTTCGACACTTCGCCGGCGCGCAGGGCGAGCTCGTAGGCGGAGAGGATCTCGCGGGCGCGGTTGCGATCCTCGGCCGTCATGTGCGGGATGGCGCGGCGCACGAGATCGCTCTCGATCTCGGCGCGCAGCTCGAACAATTCGAGGATCTCCTGCAGCGACATCGTGGACACGACGGCGCCGCGATGCGGGCTGAAGGTGACGAGCCCTTCCGCTTCGAGCTGGCGCAGCGCCTCGCGCACGGGAATGCGGCTGACGCCCAGCTCCTCGGCGATCGCGTCCTGGCGGAGCGGCTCTCCCTCGGGGTGCTCGCCGCGCAGGATGCGTTCGCGCAGCGCGTCGACGGTCATGCCGGTGAGCGTCTGGCGCTGGATGGGGAGGACCTGGCGCGGCGGCGGTGCGGTGTCGGGCGCGGCAGCGCGGGCAGTGGCGCGCGCGGGCGTGGCTGGCTTGCGAGGAGGCATGAACGGCTCCGGGTTCGTGGGTGCCGGAAAACTTACGTCCGATCGCGTCTGCCGCAGGGCGTGCGGCGGCAGGGGAGCGCGAGGGCGGGACCAGCCAGCCAAGCGAGTGGATACATTATCCAAAACCAGCCGCTGGCGCAACTCAATCCGCCCCATGGCAGCCGGGCATGCGGAAGGCGCCGATGCGGGTGGAATACTCCGCCGCGCCGCGCTTCAGGTAGTCGCCCACGTACCAGATCGTGCAGTCGTCGGAGGGATCGACCGCCGTCTGGGTGTAGTCCTCCCAGCGCATCGTGCTCTCCTGGGCCGCAGCCCCGGTGGCGAGGACCGCCTCGCGCAGCGTGAGGAGCCCCGGCGGATCATTGGCGAGGCGGCCGGCGAAGCGCTGTCCGGCAAAGCCGGGCAGCCCGCCGAAGGAGTAGCCGATGCCGATGTTGCCGTGCGCGTCCATCGCGGGGCTCGGCATCCAGCGGTACGAGCTGTCCGGCGCGTAGCTCCCCTGCTGGTAGAGCACCGGCCGCCGTGCGTCGTCGAGGCGCAGCTCGTACCAGCGCACGGCGCCTCCACCGGAAGCGCTCGCCACCGAGTGTGCGGCGACGATGGACTCCTGGTCGCCGATGCGACGGTAGACCACGCGCGCCATGAGCTTGTCCCCCTGCGCGTCGAGCCGGCGATCGGTGCCCGGCTGCGGCACGCAGTTGGTGAGCTGGCCGCCACAGAGATAGTGATACGGCGCGACGGGAATGCGCCGCGGTCCCGACAGCGAGGTTTTCGACGTGTCGTTCCAGTCCACGTGGAAGGTCCAGGCGAAGATCGCGTCGTCGCCAAGAATTTTCTTCAGTTGGGTGCCGCCGGCGGCAAGCACGACCTCCGGCGCGCCAGCCGGCGGCAACTGGCGTCCGTCGAGATCGGCGGCGTTGAGGAAGTTCACCCCGTCGATGACGACACACTGCTCGGTGGCCGGCTCGCCGCGCAGCATGCGCTGGCGGTCGGCGACGCAGAGCTGCTTCTGCACCACGTCGTCGCCGGTGCTCGTCGGCACGTAGTAGCCATCGGGCCACACGGCGGGGCGTGGATAGTCGGGGAAGAGCGGGCGGACGAAGTAGTAGCGGTAGTACGGCCCGAAGGGATCGGCGCCGGTGCTCACCGCGTAGCACATGCCGTAGGAGCCCGAGTCGGCGGGCGGTCGGACGCGCGGACGCGCGTCGCGCGGCGCATCGCGAGGCGTCGGTGGCGCGGAGGGCGGTTCGTACAACCGCACCGCCTCGCCTGGCTGGCCGGGGTGCCCGATCTCGCTGTGCCGAGCCGGCTCGCCGGACTTGCCGGCAACGGGCTCCTGCGCGCGGCGCGGCGCACGCCAGAACAGCGGCATCACGATCAGCCAGCGGTCGGCCAGCTGGTCGTAGCGCACCACCGCGTCGCCGTTGGGGCGTGCCTCGCAGGGTCCGCCGAATCCGCGGAAGACATTGTTCGTCGGTACCGGCCCGTACAGCGCGCGACCCGTCTCGGCAAACCGATTCCCCTGCTTGGTGAAGATCGCCATGCGCGAGTTGACGATCTGCACGATGTGGTCGGGGCCCACGGCGAGGGAGTTGTCCGACGGATTGCGCGCGAAGGCATTGCCCTGCGGCCCGACGAATTCCTCGCCCATCCCGTCGAAGCTCGCCACCAGTTCGGCCGGGGCCCGGCGGCCGGGGGAGGTCTGCTCGATGCTGCGCTCGCCCGGCGCCGCCGCCGGGGATGCGGGCTCGCGCAGCGTGGCCGGCGCGGTGCCGCAGGCGGCGAGGGTGATGACGAGGGCGGTGACGCTGGGGGCGAGCGGAACGCGGTGCATGATCGTCCTTCGGGTGACGGGACGTCGGGCGCTATTGCGCCGCCGTTTTGCATATAGTATCCAATGAGCACCGTCCCCGCGATCGCCGGCCATTCCCAGCGACGCCGGCCTGCCTTCTCCCCTTCCCGACTGCCGATGTCGCTCTCCGATCCGGGCTCGCTCCTGAACGTGAAGACGGCCCTCTTCGTCGCCCTGGCGCTCGTCACGCTGTTCTACCTCGTGGTCCTCGTGCTCGGCGTGCGCCGCGCCCGGGCCGCGGGCACCGAGCCCACCGCGCCGACCACCGGCACCACGGCCACCGGCTTCGTCGCCAACTTCCTCGACACGCTCGGCATCGGCTCCTTCGCCACCACCACCGCCATCTTCCGCCACTGGAAGATGGTGCGCGACGAGCGCCTCCCGGGCACGCTCAACGTGGGCAACACGCTGCCGACCATCGCCCAGGCATTCATCTACACGCACCTCGTGCCGGTGGACGCCCGCACGCTCGTCCTCATGATCGTCGCCGCAGTGCTTGGCGCGTGGCTCGGCGCCGGCGTGGTGGCCCGCTGGCCGCGCAGCCGGGTGCAGTTCGGGATGGGACTCGCCATGCTCGGCGCAGCGGCGCTGATGCTCGCCGCGCAGCTCCAGTATGTCCCCGCTGGGGGCGACCTCCTCAGCCTCGGCGGTGCCCGCCTCGCCGCCGGCCTGCTGGGCAACTTCCTGCTCGGCGCCCTGATGACCATCGGCATCGGGCTCTACGCACCGTGCATGATCCTCGTCAGCCTGCTCGGCATGAACCCGACGGCCGCGTTCCCGATCATGATGGGCTCGTGCGCCTTCCTGATGCCGGTGGCCAGCGCGCGGTTCATCCGCGAGCGCGCCTTCGATCCGCGCGCCGTGGTCGGGATGCTCATCGGCGGCGTGCCCGCGGTGCTGATCGCGGCGTTCATCGTGAAGTCGCTGCCGCTCTCCGCGGTGCGCTGGCTCGTGGTGATCGTGGTGACCTACACCGCCATCACCCTGCTCGCGGCGGCCCGCCGCGAGCGGACGGCGACCATCGCCGCCGACGCCGACGCCGCGACGCTCTCGGCATGATGCCCGGGCGGAGCGGGGCTCGTCTCGCGTAGCGAGCCTCGCTCAGCGCCGGCGTGCCGGCGGGATGTGCCTCGCCCAGAACACGTCCATCGGGATGTGATGATCCGGATAGACGCGCTCGAAGATCGCGTACAGCGTCGGATCGTAGGCTTTCAGATCCTCGGGGCCACGCATCGGGTGGCCGTCGAATACTTCGTCGAAGTTGGACTCGAACCACCACTGCGTCCCTTCGGCCCAGTACTCGGCCGGCGTGTTGATGGCGTAGTGGTGCGGATAGAGTCCCTTCGCCTTCGCGGCCTTGTAGGCTGCGAGGATCTCGGCGTAGAGCGAAGGATCC
>DASUXT010000215.1:0-9015 GCA_036377775.1 Gemmatimonadaceae bacterium
GAGCATCCGCGCCGTGCGCGCGTGGTCGCCGCCGGTGGATGCGAACGTGCGGATGACGAGCTGGCGCCGCGCGTCGGCGAGGCTGGCGCCGACCGGGATCGCGACGACGCTCGACACGTCGCCGCCCATCCGGAGGTGCCGCGGCATGATGTCCTCGACCATGATCCGCTCGCCGCGCGCCATGATGACGGCGCGCTCGACGGCGTTCTTGAGCTCGCGGACGTTGCCCGGCCAGTGGTAGGTCAGCACCCAGTCCATCGCGGCGTCGTCGAAGCCGGCGATCTTCTTCCCGTTCTGCTTCGCGAAGCGCGCCAGGAACTCCTCGGCGAGGAGGCGCAGGTCGCCCGACCGCTCGCGCAGCGGGGGCAGCGGCAGCTCGACGACGGCGAGGCGGTAGTAGAGGTCCTCGCGCAGCTCGTTGTCGGCGATGGCCTTCTGGAGGTCCTTGTTCGTCGCCGCGACGATCCGGATGTCGACCGGGATCTCCTTCTTGCCGCCGAGGCGGCGGATCGTGCGCGTCTCGAGGGCGCGGAGGAGCTTCACCTGGATGTCGGGCGGCATCTCCGCGACCTCGTCGAGGAAGAGCGTGCCGCCGTCGGCCATCTCGAAGTGGCCCGCCTTCTCGTTCGTCGACCCGGTGAAGGCGCCCTTCTCGTGCCCGAACAGCTCGTTCTCGAGGATGTCCTTCGGGAGCGCGGCGCAGTTGATCGCCATGAACGGGCCCTTCGCGCGATCGCTCTTCTGGTGCAGCGCCCGGGCCACGAGCTCCTTGCCGGTGCCGCTCTCGCCGAGGATCAGCACGCTGGCCGTCGAGGGCGCGACCGCCTCGATCACCTGGTACACCTGCCGCATGGCCTCGCTCTGGCCGGTGAGCTCACCATAGTGAGTCAGCCCTTCCAGCTTGGACGCCAGCTCGCGGTTCTTCTGCTGGACCTGGTACTTGTCCAGCGCCTTCGGGATCAGCGCCTTGAGGCGGTTGAGCTTCTCGGCGTTGAGCGGCTTCTCGATGTAGTCGTACGCGCCCTGCTGCATCGCCTGCACCGCAGAGTCCACCGTGGCCTGGCCGGTGATGATGATGCACTCGGTGGGGATCTCGCGCTGCTGCAGCTCGCGCAGGAGCGCGAGGCCGTCCAGCCGCGGCATCTTCAGGTCGGCGAGCACCACGCCGTAGCGCTCGGCCACCAGCTTGTCGAGCGCCTTCTGTCCGTCCGACACGACGTCCACGTCGTAGCCGGCGTCCGAAAGGATCGCGCTCAATCCGGTCGTGATCGCGGCTTCGTCGTCCGCGATGAGAATCCTCGCCTGCTTCATTCTGCCTCGATCGATGACCTGCGCATGAGCACCCGGCTCACGCGCGGGGGAAGGCCAGTGAAAGTACGCCCTCTTCCTGTGCTTCTTCGGTCCAGCGAATTCCTGCGTCCTGCATCACCTGCGTGACTTCCGCCGGCATGGCGAGCGGGCGGCCTTCGGCGGAGAAGCTCACGATCACCTCCCGCGGCACCAGGCGCATGGAACACCGCACCGGGGAGACTCCGTTCGCGCCGCCGTGCACTGCCTCCAGCAAGGGCGCTGCGAGTGCCAGCCGTACCACGGCTCCCGGCAGCGCGGTGACCGCATCGTCAGCCGGCAGCTCTTCGACTACCACCTTCGCATCGTCGGCGGACGACGACGCGGCGCAAAGCGTCGCGACGCGACGAAGCGCCACACCCACGTTCACCGGGTCCCGCTCCGGTCGCGCCACGGCCAGCAGCGCCTCCAGCAAGCTAGTCAATCGCTCGAGCTGCTGCCCCGCCGCCTCGGCGAAGGGAGCTACCGACGACGCCGGCGTCCCCTCCCGGGCAGCGCGCGACCGGATGACCTCGAGGTTCACCGCAACACCATTCAGCGAATCCTTCACGTCGTGCGCGGCGCGGCCCATCAACCGCTGCACCACGGCCAGCCAGAGGACGCGCGCGTCGCCGGCTCCCGTCCCCTCCGTCATCTAGTCCGAGAGATCGGCATCGTCCGGCGCCGCGACGTGCGCCGGGGTCGCGTCCACCGGCATGACCCGATGCTGCGCTGGCGGCTTCACGTACCGCGCGACGATGTCCGCCGTGTTCCCGATCGCCAGCTGCTCGAAGAGGAAGCGGAACTTGGCGTCGTACGCCCGGGCGAGCGCCTGCTTGGCCTCGGCCGGCATGTTCCACAGCTGCTCCTTGAACGGTCCCAGCGCCTTCTTCCGGGTCTTGTAGAAGAACTGCTCGTCGGAATCGGCGGGCTTCCGCTCATCCTTCGCGTTGTCACCCAGCCAGCGATAGATCTCGTCGCGCAGCCCGGCCGGCAGGTGATCGAACAACATGTTCTGGAAGTTCGTCGCCAGGTGGATCTCGGCCGTCTCCCGTTTCGGAAAGTTGTGGAACGCGCTGTCGGGGAGCGTGGATGCCCCATGCTGCACCGCTCCGGCCAACCCATAACGCTCGCGCGCCACGCGGCTCAGGCGCTCCAGCGTGTCGAGGTCGAGCTTCACGTCGGCGATGGAGCCGTCGGCGAGCACCACGCCGCCGTGCGACGTTCCACTCTGCACGCTGATCTTGGACAGGCCCGCCATCCCGTTCGGCAAGGCGGCATTGAACCCATTCATGTATGCCTCCAGCTCCTCCACCGTGGAGTTCTGGGTGCCTACCTCGCCGATCTCCCCACCCACCGAGATCGTCACCCCGCGCGGCTCTGCAGCGCGCACCTCGCGCAGGATGTCGATGCCGACTTCATAGTTGAGCCGCTGCTGTTCAGCGAGGGTCTTCCTGCTCAGGTCCACCAGCGTGGACGTGTCCACGTCGATGTTGTAGAAGCCGGCGCCGACCGCCTCCCGCACCAGCGCCTTCACGGCGTCCACCTCGGGCTTCGGATCCGCAGCGTACTTCTTGTGGTTGACCTGGAAGTGGTCCCCCTGGATGAACAGCGGACCGCGGAAACCCTCGCGCAGCGCGGCCGCGAGCATCACCGACACGTACTCCGCCGGACGCTGCCCCGTGTAGGCGATTTCCGAGCGCGCGATCTCGAGGATGAAGGCGCCCGCCTTCATCGCGATCGCCGTGCGGAAGATGGCCCGCGCGGTGTCGTACGAGTCGCCGCGGACGTTGATGGCCGGCACGGTGAAACCATGCACCTCGCCGCGCCCGCGTGCCATGTACAGGTCGTTGATGGACGCGGGGCGGACGCCGACCAGCTGCCCGAGCTCCCAGATCATCCACCGTGCGTATTCACGCTCCTCCGCCTCGCCGAAGACGGCGGCGCGAGCGAGCGAGTCCATCGCGGGCGAGGCGAGCGCCTCCGCCCGCGCAACGGTCACCCGTCCATCGGCCACGCGCACCGCGTCGCCGAAGAGGGCATTCAGGGTCTCGACATCCGGCATTGCGATCCTCAAAGTGGTACAGCTGCCGCAGGCAGCGGTGGGTTCATCCCCGGGTTCGTGAAGCTCGCCCGACATGCGCAGCGTGGCAAGGCCGCGCCCACGCGCGCGCGCTGCTCAGATCACGCGTGCGGGGTCGGACTTCGGAAGCAGGTTCCATTCCTGCCGAGCCTGCTCCGCATCGGCGCGGCCGAGCATGGCGTAGGTGAACTGCTTGCCCAGCTCCACGCCGGGCTGGTCGAAGGCGTTGACGCCATATAGCTGGCCGGCGTAGGCGGTGGCGATCTCCAGCAACATCATCAGCTCCCCCACGTGCCCCGCGTCCACCCGCTCCAGCGTGAGGGTCATGTTCGGCCGCCCGCGCCGGGCCAGCGCGCCCGCGGTGGCTCGGCGCTCGATGTCCAGCAGCTCGCCAAGCTGGTGTCCTCCCAGGTAGGCCAGCTCCGGCACATCGGGGTGCAGCTTCGGGATCTCCACGGCCGGCACCCCCGTCTCCACCCCGATGAAGGTGACCGTCTTGTCGGGGGGACCTTCCATGAACAGCTGCACCTTGCTGTGCTGATCGGTGGCGCCGAGGGCGCCAAGCGGCGTCGGCCCCACGCCCGCGTCGTTCGGCTCGCGATGCTTGCCGAGACTTTCCGCCCACAACTGGACGAACCAGTCGGCCATGTCCCGCAGCGCATCGCTGTAGGGCATCAGCACCTGGATCGGGCGATCGTGCTTCGTGTCCGCCAGGTACTGGAGCGATGCAAAGGCGCCAGCGATGTTCTCCGTGAGGGTGGCGGACCGACACCGGTCACGCATCCGGCCGGCACCGGCGAGCAGCGCCGCCGTGTCGATGCCGATCAGCGCGGCCGGAAGGATGCCGACGGGGGTGAGCACGCTGAAGCGTCCACCGACGTTCGGCGGGATGTCGAGCGCGGCGATGCCTTCCGCATTTGCGATCGCGCGCAGGGCGCCCTTCTTCGGATCGGTCACGAACACGAGCCGCTGTCGCGCGCCCTTTCGTCCGAGCGCCGCATCCAGGCGGCCACGCACCACGAGATACTGCGCCATCGTCTCCGCCGTCCCGCCGGACTTGGAGATCACAACGAACAGCGCGCGATGCAGGTCGAGCCGATCGAGCAGCGACGTGATGTTGGCCGGGTCCACGTTGTCGAGCACGTGCAGCCGCGGCTCCCTGCCGCGTGCCTCGTCGCTCAGCAGGTTCCAGTGCGGCGGGCGGAGGGCGGTGCGAAGCGCGATGGGCCCGAGGGCCGACCCACCGATGCCGAGTACCACCACGTCGGTGAGCGCGCCCGCGCCGTCGCGGTCGCGCAGGCCCCGCACGAAGCTCGTCGTCTGGCCGTGCAGCGGCTTGTCGTCGGGCAGGTCCAGGAAGCCGAGCACGCCGTCAGCGTGCAGCTTGTCCACGCCGGCGTGCGCGTCGCGGAAGCGCGCGGCCACGTCCTGCCATTCCGCCGTCGTGATGCCTCCCTCGATGGGCGGCGCCATCATGTTGGTGTAGTCGAGATGGATCATTGGGAGGCGGTCAGATGGTGATTTCCAGCCCGTCGCAGGCCGGTTCGACGCCCGCGGGCAGCTCGGCGGCCAGCGCAGCATGGGAGCGCTCGTGCGTGAGGTGCGTGAGGTAGGTGCGTTCCGCGCCGATCTCGCGCGCGACCTCGAGGGCCTCGCTCACGCTCAGGTGCGACGGATGCGGCTCCTGAAACAGCGCGTTCACCACCAGCACGCGCGCGCCACGCAGCAGGTCCGCCGCCTCACGGGGGACGCGCTTGGCGTCCGTCACGTAGGCGAGGGCGCCGATGCGGTATGCAAATACCGTGACAGGGCCGTGCGGCACCGGCACGGCCGTCACGTCGACGTCGGCAATGCGCACGGCGCGTCCGGGCTCGAGCTCGATCGCCCGCGCCTGCGGCTTGTAGGTCCCCGGCAGGGCGCGAATCGCGTCATCGAAGATGTAGTCGAACTTGCGCGCCAGCCCGGCCAGCGTGTCGCGCGCGCCGTACACGGGGAGATGCTGACGCTGCAGCACCGTGAATGCCCGCAGGTCGTCGATCCCGTGCGTGTGGTCCGCGTGGCCATGCGTGTAGAGCACGGCATCCACGCGAGTGATGCCGGCGCGCAGCAGCTGCACGCGCAGCTCGGGTGGCGTGTCGACGAGAAGCACCGCGCCACCGTCCGTCTCCACCGCGGCGCCGACGCGCATGCGATGGTCGCGCGGGTCGGACGACGTGCAGACGTCGCAGCTGCATCCGAGCTGCGGCACGCCGAAGCTCGTGCCCGTGCCGAGGAAGGTCAGCTTCACGCCGCGGGCGCGGCGGCGCTGACCGCCCTCATACGGTCTCGACCTTCATGAGATTGGTCGTGCCCGGCACGTCGAACGGAACGCCCGCCGTGACGACGACGCGGTCTCCCTGGCGGGCGAGCCCGCTCGCGCGCACCGCGTCCAGTGCGAGCTTCACCATGTCCTGATACGTCTCGCAGTGCCGCACGAGGCACGGCACGACGCCCCATACGAGCGCGAGCTGCCGGTAGGTCCGCTCCTGGTCGGTGAGCACCAGGATGGGCACGCCCGGCCGATGCGATGCCACCACGCGGGCCGAGAAGCCGCTCTTCGTGAAGACGATGAGCGTGGGCGCATCGAGGCTGCGCACCGCGCTCGTGGCGGCGGCGGCGATCGCGTCCTCGGTGGAGACTGCCACGCCCTCGACGTTCCGGTCGCCGGCGCGCACGCGGTGTGGATGCTTCTCGATCTCCTGGATGATGCGCGACATCGCCTCGACGGCGAGCCGCGGATACTGTCCCGCCGCCGTCTCCGCCGAGAGCATCACCGCATCGGTCCCGTCGAGGATGGCGTTCGCCACGTCGCTCGCCTCGGCGCGCGTCGGCCGCGGGTGGGTGATCATGGATTCCAGCATCTGCGTCGCCGTGATCACCGGACGGCCGAGCCGGTTGCAGAGCGAGATGATGCGCTTCTGCGCGATCGGCACTTCCTCGAAGGGCAGCTCCACGCCGAGATCGCCGCGGGCGACCATCACGGCATCGGACGCGAGCACGATGCTCTCGATGTTCTCGAGCGCCGAATCCTTCTCGATCTTCGCCACGACGAGCGTCTGCCGCGGGATCTTCTCGCGCAGCTCGGCGATGTCGCTGGCGCGACGCACGAAGCTGAGCGCCAGGTAATCGAGGTTGTGCTCCACGGCGAAGGCGACGTCCGCCCAGTCCTTCTCGGTGATGGACGGCGCGCTCACCGCCACGCCCGGCAGATTCATCCCCTTGTGGCTGCGGATCTCGCCACCATGCAGCACGCGCGCCGTCACCGTCCGCCCCTGCACCTCGAGCGCGACGAGCTCGATCAGGCCGTCATCCACGAGGATGCGGTCGCCGACCTTCACGTCGTCGCACAGGTGGTCGTACGTCGTGGGAAGCTGCCCGGGCTGCACGCCCTCCTCGCCGGCGACGAGGACCACGTCCTCGCCGTCCTTCACGACGCGTGGCGCCGCGAGGTCACCGATGCGGATGCGCGGTCCCTGCAGGTCGCCGAGGATGGCGACCGGACGACCGAGCGATACGGCGACTTCGCGAACCATCGCCACGGTCTTCGCGTGCTGTTCGTGCGTGCCGTGCGAGAAGTTGAGACGGGCCACGTTCAGCCCCGCTTCCATCAGGCTGCGCAGCGTGTCGCGGTTCGCGGTGGATGGACCGAGCGTGCAGACGATCTTCGTGCGAGGATGAGCCACGGAACGGGAATCGGAGGTGCGAAGGCGAGCGGGTGCGGCGGCCTCGGCACGCCCGCACCCGCTCTGTCGGCTCAGCGTGCGTCGGCCATGGCATGGCCGAGCGACGCGGATTTCCTGGACAGGCCGGCGGTGAGGGAATCGAAGCTCTTCTGGAAACTGGCGAGCCCCTCGTGCAGCAGCTTGTCCGTCACGCTGGTGAGGTCGATCCCCACCGCGGCGAGGTCGGCGAGCGTGCGCTCCGCTGCCGCATAATCGGCGTCCACGGTGCGCTTCACCACGCCATGGTCGCGGAACGCATCGATGGTGGCAGGCGGCATCGTGTTCACGGTGTCGGGACCGATGAGCTGCTCCACGTACATCACGTCGCGGTACGCCGGGTTCTTCGTGCTGGTGCTCGCCCAGAGCGGGCGCTGCAGGCCGGCCCCCGCGTCGGCGAGCGCCTGCCACCGCGGACCGGAGAAACGCTCGCGGAAGAGCTTGTACGCCATCTGTGCATTGGCGATGGCGGCGCGACCACGAAGGGCGAGCACGCGCTCGCGTTCCGCGCCGCTCAGCGTCGCGGCGATCTCGTCGAGACGCTTGTCCACTTCCGTGTCCACGCGGCTGACGAAGAAGGATGCGACGGAGGCGATGCCGGCGATCGGCTTGCCCGCCTTCAGGCGATCCTCGAGGCCGGCGAAGTATGCATCGATGACACTGGCGTGCGCCTGGATGGCGAACAGCAGCGTGATGTTGACGTTGATGCCGGCGCCGATCAGCGTGCGGACGGCGAGCGCGCCCTCGGTGGTGCCCGGCACCTTGATCATCACGTTGGGCCGGTCGACCATCGCCCACAGTCGTTGCGCTTCGGCCACGGTGGCGCGCGAATCGTTTGCCGCGGCCGGCGACACCTCGATGGAGACGTAGCCGTCCGCGCCCTTCGTGTCCTGGTAGACGGTGGCGAAGATGTCGCAGGCGTCGCGCACGTCGGAGGTTTCGACGAGCTCGAACAGATCCATGGCGGTGCGCCCTTCCGGGGCGGCACGAAGCTGGTCGTCGTAGGCCGTGCCTTCGGCGAGCGCCTTCTCGAAGATCGTCGGGTTCGACGTCATTCCCGTGAGAGCGTCCTCACGGATGCGCCGCACGAGATCGCCATTGCGCAGGATGGAGCGGTCGATGAAGTCGAGCCAGATGGATTGTCCGGCGTCGTGCAGCTGGCGGAGACGATTCTCAGGCATGGTGTGACAGGAAGCGGCGAGACGAGCGGCGACGCGCCGGGCGCGCGTGCACCTGTTTCAACATACACGGCACGTGCCGCAGACGTCAGCGCAGCGTGACCGACGTCACAGAGGCTGACGGTCGAGTCGGGTGCACGCGCGTACGCTCGGCGCGACGTGACTCAAATGTTTATCAGATGGAGACATACGTGTGGTGCCGATGTCGCGCGAGGGACTCGCGCGAATGCGCTCGACCATTCACTTTTAGGCGTTGCTCAGGTTGGTCGCGCAGCTGCGACCAGTTCGTCACTGCCATTCGCGCACGCGTGAAGCATTGCCGCGGGGGCGTGACCGAACGTCGTCTTGCAGGGTGTCGAGCAGGGTCGCGTACGTCGGATCCCACTTGCCGCACCGGCGTCGCTGAAATCGTCGTGACGTTTTTCGCCGCTCCGCAGAACCGTGGCGATTCTCTTGCAAGAGGGGGCAGCACCACCGAGGGAAAACCTGGCGCGTCGGAGCGGCTCGCCGCGACCAGGAGGTGCAGTATCCTAGCAGGTCCTATTCTGCTGCCGCGGCACGGGGTGTGCCATTCCCCGAGCCCGGTAGAATGCGACGACTCTCGTCGCACCCGCAACCTCGCCCGCGGGGAACGAGAAAAGAGGGCGACGGCGACGGAGGACAAGAATGA
>DASUXT010000216.1:0-24925 GCA_036377775.1 Gemmatimonadaceae bacterium
CTGGAGGAAGGCTCGAACGCATGGGCGTTCGCGCCGAGCCGCACGAAGTCGGGGAAGGCGATCCTGCTCCGCAATCCGCACCTCAACTGGAACTCCGGCTACTACGAGACCCAGGTGACGGTGCCGGGGGTCGTGGACTTCTACGGCGACTTCCGCATGGGCGGCCCGTTCGGCGTGGTCGGCGGCTTCAATCGCTACCTGGGCTGGGCAACGACGAACAACGCGCCAGACCTCGAGGAGATCTACGCGCTGGACGTCGATCCGGCGCGGCCGGACCACTACCTGTTCGAGGGCACGTCCATCCCGCTCGAGCAGGAGCTGGTGACGGTAGCGTTCAGGAACGGCGACGGCGTATCCACCGAGACGCGCGAGTTCTGGCGCACGCCGCTGGGCCCCGTGATCTGGCGCGACAACGGCAAGGTGTACATCGTGCGCGCGGCGGGTGAAGGCGACTGGCGCGGCGGCGAGCAGTTCCTGCGCATGATGCGCGCGAAGTCGCTCGCCGAGTGGAAGGACGTGATGCGGATGCGGGCGCGCGTGACGAGCAGCTTCACCTACGCCGACCGCGCGGGGACCATCTACTCCCTGTGGAACGCGGCGGCGCCGGCCTTCCCGAAGCCGACGGGAGGCGACACGGCCGCCGTGCCGGCGCACACGACGGCCGACATCTGGACGCACTACGTGCCGTTCGACTCGCTGCCGCAGATCCTCAACCCGAAGAGCGGCTACATCCACAACGAGAACAGCTCTCCGTGGTTCACCAACCTCGAGCAGATCATCGACTGGAGGAAGTATCCGTCGTACATCGCCGAGCCGTCGTTCAGCCTGCGCAGCCAGATGGCGACGACGCTGATCGATACGAAGCAGAAGCTGAGTCTCGAGGACGTGGTGAAGCTCAAGCATTCGTACCACATGCTGCTCGCCGACCGGGTGAAGAGCGACCTCGTGGCGGCGGTGCGCGCGTCGAACCCGTCGCCGGTCGTCGATTCGGCGATCACGATGCTGGCCGCGTGGGACAACACGTCGGCGCCGGAGAGCCGCGGCGGCGTGCTGTTCGAGAGCTGGTGGACGCAGTACACGCGCGGCAACAGCCCCGACTCGATGTTCGCGCAGCCCTGGATGGCGAGCGCGCCGGCGAGCACGCCGCGCGGGCTCAAGGATCCGCAGCGCGCGGCGCAGGCGTTCGCGCAGGCGGTAGAGGCGACGGTGAAGGAGTACGGCCGCTACGACGTCCCGTGGGGCGACGTCCACCGCGTACGCATGGGGAACGTCGATGTCCCGGTAGGTGGCTGCGCCGGTGCGCTCGGCTGCTTCCGCGTGCTCAACTTCAGGACCGATCCCGACGGCAAGCGCGAGGCGTTCGGCGGCGACGGCTGGGTGCTGGCAGTGGAGTTCGGCGACCAGCCGCGCGCCTATTCCGTGCTGGCGTACGGGGAGAGCGACATCGCCGGCAATCCGCACGACACCGACCAGGCGGCGATGTTCGCCAAGGGTGAGATGAAGCGCGTGCTCTTCCTGCCAAAGGACGTGGAGGCGGGAGTGATCAAGCGGTATCACCCGGGCGCGAAGGAGTAGGCCGATCGTGCTGCTCGCGCTGTTCGCCACCCTGATGCTTCAGGCGCCCGTGTCCGACACGGGCGCCGCGCCGGCGGCACGCTCGCCGGCATTCGCTCCCGATGGGCGTCTCGCGATCTCCTCAAATGGGGACCTGCTTGTGCAGCCGACGCCGAATGGACCGTGGGTGCGCGCCACGAGCGGGAGCTCGTGGGATCGTGATCCGGCCTGGACGCGCGATGGGCGGGCGATCGTCTTTTCATCCGACCGCGGCGGCAACTTCGACCTCTGGCGCGTCGCGATCCACACGGACGGAAGCGCAGGTGAGCCCGAGCGCATCACGTCCACGTCGGAGAGCGAGAGCGCGCCGAGTGTCGCGCCGGACGGCACGATCGCCTTCGTGCGCGGCTACGGTCGCTCGGCACGCCTCTGGGTGCGCACTCCGGATGGCAAGGAGCGCCGGCTCACCAGGGAAGCGCGCGTGGAGCTCGCACCGGCATTCTCGGCTGACGGTGCGCGCATCGCCTACGTGCAGCCAGGCGAGCGCGGGACGCGGCTGCTCGTGCGCGGGCTGAGCGCGACACGCGACTCGGTGGTGAGCACGGGCCGCGCGCCGGACGATCTCGCCTGGTCGCCAACGGGCGATCGAATCGTGTTCAGCGATGCGTCGGGACGCGGTGGGGTGTTCGTCGTCGCCGCCGACGGCCGATGGGCGAACCAGGCGTCCACCCACCATGGCGACGTGGCGTGGTCGCCAGACGGACGCACGATCGCCATCGCCGAGTACGACGAGGCCGTGCCGAGCTACAACGGCGATCCCGACCGGCTGGGCGAACGCGCCGCAGCGGAGTCGTTCGCGGCGAGCGATCACCTGTACTTCGTCGCGGCGCCGTCATCGCCCGATGCCGGACTCGCCACCCAGGCGGTGAGTGCGCCGATGGATCGTGCAGCGCGGAACGTCGAGGCGTACGACCGCGTGTGGGAGCGCTCCGACCAGCTCTACTTCGCCGCGCCCGAGGCGGGCGAGCGCCGCGCTCGATGGAAGTCGGCACACGATCGGCACCGTGCCGAGGCGATTGCGGCGTCGGACGACGCTGCCCTCGAACGCGCTATCTGGGCGATGCTGCGGGAGCGGCCACCACTGCGCGAGGCGGCCAGGGGACGCGCGGCGGTGTCCAGCGCGCACCCAGTGGCGACCGCCGCCGGCGTCGAGATCCTTCGCGCCGGCGGCAACGTGGTGGACGCGGCGGTGGCGGTGAGCTTCACGCTCGGCGTCGTGGAGCCGGACGCGAGTGGCGTGGGTGGATACGGCGAGATGGTGCTCCGGCTCGCCAGCATGGAGCGTCCGACGGTGATCGAGTTCATGACGCGCGTGCCCGAGGCGGCGTCGCTCACGAATGCCTCGCTCATGGTGAACGGCCGCTACCCTGACGATGGGCCGGTGCTGGTGAACGTGCCCGGCACGGTGGCCGGCATGCATGCAGCGTGGCAGAAGTACGGCAGCCACACGCTCGCCTGGAAGGCGCTCCTCGCGCCGGCCATCCGCGCCGCGCGCGACGGATACGTGGTGAGCGAGGGACTCGCGACTACCCTCGCCACCGAGCGTGAGCACTTCGAGAAGTATCCTGGCAGCAAGGCGCTCTTCTTCCGGAACGGCGAGCCACTGCACGCGGGCGACACGCTGAAGAATCCGGACCTCGCTCACGTGCTGGAGACGATCGCCGAGAAGGGTGCGGACGGCTTCTACAAGGGCGAGATCGCGCGAAAGTGGGTAGGCGACCTGCACGGTCAGGGCAACGCCATGACGCTGCTCGACCTCGAGCGCTACTACGCGCCGGAGCGCGAGGCGGTGCGCGGTACCTATCGCGGCTATACCCTCTTCTCCGCCGCGCCGCCGGTGAGTGGCGGCGCCGAGCTGGTCGGACGACTCAACGAGCTCGAGCAGTTCGCCCGTCCGACGCGCTACACGGACGACGCAGCGACGCTGCACGCGGCGCTGAGTGCCTGGCTGCTCGCCCCGAGCTCGCGCAACCGTGTCGCCGATCCCGGGCTCTGGCCGGTGAACATCGAGCCGATCGTCAACAAGGATACGGCGCGCCTGCGCTGGACGTGCTACGACGCCGAGCGCGCGCTGCGGCCCACCGACTTCAACGGCGACACGCTGGCGTGCGCGCGCATGAAGACGAGCGGTGTGCGAACGTCCTCGGTATCGCGTGCGCCCGACTCGCCCTGCGGCGACGAGCACGCCATGGAGGTGAGCACCTGCCACTCGTCCGGCACGACTGCCTTCGCGGTGGCCGACGCCGAGGGAAACGTCGTCGCCGTGACGCAGACGCTCGGCACCTGGGGTGGGAACTTCTACGTCACGCCGGGGCTCGGCTTCCTCTCCAACGACAAGCTGACGTCGTACGGCACCGATCCCTCGAGGTACGGCGCGCGCCTGCCGTTCGCGCGCAACGGGAGCACGCTCGCGCCGACGATCGTCTTCCGCGGCAGCCGGCCCGTGTTCGCGGTCAGCGCGGCAGGCAACGCGTGGATCACCTCGGCCATCTACGAAACGCTGCTCGGCGCGATGGACTACGGGCTTGGCCCGCAGCAGGCACTGGAGCTGCCGCGCTTTCTGCCTGGCGGCCGCGGCACAGGTGGCGACGCCGACGCACGATTCTCGATCCAGCTCGAGGACGGCTTCGCCCCCGAGGTGACACGTCGCCTGCGCGCCCTCGGGTACGACCTGAGCTTCGTCTCGCTGCGCGGCGAGCTGCGCGAAGGATATGGCGCGGCCGTCATGCTCGACGGCAAGAACGTGACTGCGGGCGCCGACCCGCGGCGCTCGGGCGCGGCGGGGGCCGTACCGTAAGAGGCCGCGTGCGCGGCCACGACATGGTATCGGCCGCGACGAGCGAGCGAGAACGGCGAACGGGCCGGCTGCGTCAGCGCAGCCGGCCCGTTCGCCGTCCATCAACTACCCGCGCGATCGTCCTACTGCAGGTTCGGGTTGTTCAACCGCTCGATGTCCGGCAGCGGCAGGCACACGTTGTTGCCGTAGGTGCCGCCGTTGCGGTACGGGGTGCCTGCGGGCGGAATCAGCGTGATGCCGTAGCGGATGACATCGCCAAGGTGATGACTGTCGAGCCACAGGGCGAGCCGCCGCTGGTTCACGACTTCCGCCTTGAGCGAGGCGGCGTCCGTCGGCCCGCTGTAATCGGGTTGACCCGCGTAGCCCGGCGCGCGGCTGCGAGCCCGCTCGGCGTTGATGATCGCCACGGTGTTCGCCGGATTGGTCGCGATGTCCGCCTCGGCGATGATCAGCTGCGCCTCGCGGTAAGTGGCGAGCGGGATGGGCGATGACGCGGACGGATACTTCTGCTGGATGAAGATGGAGTCGCCGCGAATGACCTTGCCGTAGTAATAGCTGGGGACGCGCGCGTCGTTCAGGTTGCGATAATAGTTGCCCACCGACGAGGCCTGGTTGATGCTGTCGTTCTCGGCCCATACGCGGTTG
Source organism: Gemmatimonadaceae bacterium (assembly GCA_036377775.1). Classification (GTDB taxonomy): domain Bacteria; phylum Gemmatimonadota; class Gemmatimonadetes; order Gemmatimonadales; family Gemmatimonadaceae; genus AG11. Next base: position 5,057 of record DASUXT010000216.1, read on the forward strand.
GTGCGCCGGGTGCTGCTCTGGCTCGCCGAAACGTTGTAGACGAAACCAGCGGGAACGAGGACCGCATCCTCCCGGGCGCCGGCCAGGTTGCCCTGGTCCAGCCGTGCACGGGCGCGCCCGACGTAGGCGGCATAGAGGGTGTTCGACGCACTGCTGCCGGCTGCCTGCGCCGCCGCGATCGCCGCCGTGAAGCGTTCCTCGGCCTTGGCCGCAGCGTCCTTCGGCTGCAGCTCCGGCCCGTACACCGGATTCTGTGAGGCGTCGTAGGTGGTGAAGGTCGTGGAGCAGAAACCCTCGCTCAGCAGCAGCATGCTGTAGCCCTCCACGAGGTCCACGGAGGCGAGCAGCGCCTGGCGGTCGGGCACTTCGGCATCGGTCCATCCCTCGAGCGACGTACGAATCGCGTCAGCGGAGACACGCGCCGCCTGCAGCGGCGTGTACACGCCAAGCCCGGCGCAGCCGTTCACGGCGTACCGGCGGTCGCTGCTCGTCATGGTACGGGCATCGTACGGGAAGCGATCGGCCGTCTGCGTCGCGTCGTTCAGCTCGTCGCCGATGAGCCCGCCGAGGGCGGTGTACGCATTGAACGCGCACTCGAAGTCACCGATGGCGCCGTTGACGAGGAGCTGGGCGTTCGAGGGAACGTACAAGCCCTTCGCCGGCACCTGCGTCGGCGAGGGGACGGAGAGTGGATCGCCGTTGCAGGCGGCAAGGAAACCGATGCCGAGCAGCATGGCGGTTCCCGCGAGACCAACCGCGCGCGAAGCGCGGCGAATCGAGATTCTGGTCATGGCTGGTCTCAAAGGGTGAGGGAAAGGGATACGGTCCACTGGGTGAGCTGCGGCAGGGTCGTCTGCTCCCATGACTGGAAGGTGCCGCGGCTTCCGCCGAGGAACATGGCTTCGGGCTCGAGGCCGGGATAACTGGTCCAGGTGTGGAGGTTGTGCCCCGAGAGCGCAATGTTGGCGCGCGTGGCGCGGAGCTGCCGTGCGAACCGGTCGGGGATGTCGTACGCCAGCGTCAACTCGCGCAGCTTGGCGAAGCTGGCATCCTGGATCAGGAAGTCCACGAGATTGCGATTGGACTGGATCTGCGCGACGATCGCTGGATCCGACTGCGCCGGGTAGTAGTTCTCGAAGCAACGCACGGCCACGGTGCACCGCACGCGCAGGTTGCCATTCATCTTCTTCCAGCCCGTCTGCCAGTCGACGAGGCCGTAGAGCCGGAAGTTGCGCAGGAACGTGAAGGTGGAGCTGAAGGATCCTTCGGTGGGCGGGGAGGAGCGGCCGAGGTAGACGTTCGGTGCGTCGTCCGCGGTGCCCGCCTTGCCGTCCGCGCCGTAGCAGGGCATCGTGCCGCCGCTGCCATTGTCACAGATGCCCGTCGCCTTGTTCGTGGCGGGGTCGAACACGCCGCCGACGACGCGCTGCTCGAACCACGCGCCCACCGGGTAGCCGATCTCATGGCGCCCGTAGGTGCCAGCGGTGACGAAGGTGACCCCCGGCATGCCGAGGTCCACCACCTTGTTCGCGTTCGTCGCCAGCGTGAAGGTAGCGTCCCAGCTCAACTGGTTGCCCCGGTATGGCGTGCCGCGCAGCAGCAGCTCCGTACCGGAGTTGAGGATCTCTCCCGCGTTGAAGGGCTGCGTACCGGAGTAGCCGAGCGAGGGGGGCAGCTCGCGATCGAGAATCGCGTCGAGGGTGCGCTTGCGGTAATAGGTGAACTCCAGGCCGACGCGATCGTTGAAAGCCGATGCGTCGAAGCCCAGCTCGATCTCCTTGCCGCGCTCGGGCCGCAGGTTGGGATTGCCCGGCGTGCCGGCGGTGACCGACGGCGCGTCGTTGTAGCCCGGGGTCGGGATGAAGGTGCGGGTGGCGGAGTAGGTCGCCGGCGCCTTTCCAGCTTCCCCGTACGCCGCGCGGAAGCGCAGCTCGTTCAACATCGGCAGGCGGTCGTGCACCGCGCTCCACTGGCTCAGGATCCAGCTGACGCTGAACTTCGGGTAGACGGCGCGCGAGTAGTTGGTGCCGAAGGCGCTGCTGTTGTCGGAACGCACCGCGGCGATCAGGAACAGCGCGTCCCGCCAGCCGACCTGTTCCTGTCCGTACACGCCGAGCGTCGCATTGCCGAAGCCATCCTCGATCGGCAGCGGCAGGCCGGGACACGCCTGCGTGGTGGCGCTGATGTCCGTGAGTCCGGCGAGCGGGAAGACGCATCCCGCCGCACGCGCGAAGTGCGTGTTGTCGCGATAGTACTGCGCCCCTGCCGTGGTCGCCGAGGTGAAGTCGGTGCGGAACGACTTCGAGACCGTCGCGGCGTAGTCGAGCGACGCGTACGTGATCTGTCGCTCTTCGAGATCCTTGCTGCCCAGGGCATCGCTGCCGATCTGCGTGCTGGCGAGGAGCGAGTCGATTCTGGGCGTGAAGTAGACGTTCTGCTCGGCAGTGCGATCGACGCCCGCGGTCAGGCGATGCGTGAACCAGGTGGCCGGCGTGTGATCGAAGCGGACGCTGGATGAGAGACGGTTGAGGTTCTGCCAGAACTGGTAGGTCTCGTCATACGCTTCCGGGAGCGAGCTGTAGAGACAGTGGGTCCACGGATTGGCGCAGTTCGAGGGCGTGGTTGCAGTCATCGTCCACACTCGACCGCCGCAGCCGGCCTCGCAGCTGAGGTGCGTGGGACCCATGACAGCGCCGGCATTGACGCTGATCCGGAAGCTGTTGCTGGGCGAGATGCCCAGGTTCACCCGGCCGCTCGACTTGCGGGTGTAGTTGCTCACCTCGGCACCGGCGTCGTCGAGGTAGTTGCCGCTCGCGTAGTAGTTGAACACGTCCGAGCCACCGGAGACCGAGACCTCGGTTTCCTGGCGGCGGCCGTTGCGGAACACGTCCGGGTTGAAGCCGTACGCCGCGATCGTGTCCCTGATCTGCTGGATGGTGATGGGCAGCGTGTCCAGCACGCCGGCAGGCGCGCCGGGCTTCTGGATCACCCCGTAGTTCGTCCAGAAGCGGCTTTCCCAATCCTGGAAGTAGTTCACGCCCTGCCGCGCGATCACGTTCCATTTCGGTGCGCCGCCGACGCCGCGCTTGGTGATCACCTGGATGACGCCATTCGACGCCTCCGTTCCGTACAGCGCCGCGGCAGCGGGTCCCTTGAGGATCTCGATCGACTCGATGTCCTCGGGATTGAGATCGTTGATGCGCGAGATGGAGCTGGACCCGAAGTCCTGGTTCTGCGGCCCGCTCGACGGGTTGTTGTTCACGCGGACGCCGTCGATGTAGAGGAGCGGCTCGTTGGAGAGCGAGAAGCTCGCGTTGCCGCGCACCCGGATGCGGCCGCCGGAACCGACAGCGCCGGTGGCCGTCTGGATGACGACACCGGGGGCTCGTCCGTTGATCAATCCCTGCATCGAGTTGACCGGCGCGATCTCGGTGACGGCCGCCGCGTCCACGGTGGCCACCGAGTTCCCGATCGCCTTCTTTTCCACGCGTCCGCCAGTCGCGCTCACCACCACCGCCTCGAGACTGGTCGGACTCGCGGAAAGCGTGATGCGGGCGTGCAGCTCGCCATTGCGCACCGTGACGCGCGTCGCGCGGTAGCCGATGCGTCGTGCCTCGAGCATGACGGTCGGGCCGGTGATGCCGACGATCCGGAACCGTCCCTGGTCGTCGGCGTTGGCGCGTTGCGTGCCGCCCACCACCGTGACGAGCGCGCCCGCCAGCGGTTCCTCGGAGCCCGCCGCGACGACGGTGCCAGCAACCGATCCTTCTTGAGCCCGAAGCATCGTCGGCGCGGCTCCGACGAGAAGCACAGTGGCCGCGAACGTGAACCAGCGTGACATGCGACGCTCCCTTCGGGGAGGTTGAACGGAAGAGCGCGCCGGAGTGCGCGCTCCGCCGAAAAACGCGCCGAAGATCATGGAAGCGGGCGGAGGTCGCCGCAATGGGTGGCCGGTGACCCCGACGAAAAAAGGAAGGGCGCGTCGCGAGCTCGCGACGCGCCCTTCTCCAGCCTGGCTGATGGCGCTTACGGCTCGTGCTCCTCGTCGTCCTCGCCGGCGATGAAGCCGTTCGAGTCGCCGCCACGCAGCCGCTCCACGTGCAGCACCTGCGTGTACTTCTTGCCATCCACCGTCATCGTCACGAGGTAATCACCCGTGCCGACCATCGGCGCGCCGCCGCGGCCGAAGCCGCCGAAACCGCGGCTGCCCGGCGCCCGGAAGAGCTGGGCGATGTCGCGGAGCTCGCTCTGGTCCACGCCCTGTGACTCGCCCCCCTCGCCAGCAGCGCCCTGCTGGCCGCGGGCGCCGCCAGCGCGCGGCATCGGTCCCTCGCCCGGACGCTCCTGGAAGCCGCCCGGCGCGCCGCCACCACCGCCACGGCCACCGCGGCCGAAGCCGAAGATCTGGAACAGCGCGGCCTGGTCGCCCGACTTCGCGGCCGTCTTGATGCGCGCGAGCATCGGCGCGGGGAGGGTGCCGGCCTTCTCCAGCGAGTCGGCGACGAACGCCATCCGTCGCGCCTGGACGACGGAATCGCGCAGCTCCGACGGCGACAACGCTGCGGCCTTCGGCGCCTTGCCGCGGAAGTCCCACGTCACCTTGTGCAGGCCGGCGCTCGCCGGACCGTTCACCGTGGCGATCGTGTCACCGGTGACGTCGCTGATGACGAGCCGCGTCTGGCCACGCGAGCCGCTCGCCAGGCGATACCAGATGTCCGCACCGTACGCCGGGCTCGGGGCCTCGAACACGAACTGGCCCATGTCCTGGCCCTCCACCGTCGGCTCGCCGTACTGGTACGCCACGCGCGGCGCGTAGAGCGCTACCGTCTTCGTGCGCATGCTGTCCACCATCTGCTCCAGTGGCAGGATGTCCACGATCCAGATGGAGCGGCCATGCGTGCCGGCGATCAGCTCGTGGTCGCGCGGATGGATCTTCAGGTCGTGCACCGGCACCGTCGGCAAGCCATTCATGAACTTCTGCCACGAGGCGCCACGGTCCATCGACATGTATGCGCCCACGTCCGTGCCGAGGAAGAGCAGGTTCGGGTTGTACGGATCCTCGCGAATCACGTGCACGAAGTCCGGGCCGCCCGTCGGCAGGTTCGACGCGATGGACGTGAACGTCTTCCCGTAGTCCTTCGTGATGAACACGTACGGGGTGAAGTCGTTGGTGCGATGCCCATCGAACGCCACGTAGAACACGTTGGTGTCGGCCGAGCTGGGCTCGATGCGGTTCACCCAGGTGAACTTCGGCACGCCCGGGAACCGGCCCGTGATGTTCTCCCACGTGGCGCCGTCGTTCCGCGACAGCCAGACGTTGCCGTCATCCGTGCCGGCGTAGAGCAGGCCGGGCCGGATGGGCGACTCCGCCAGCGCCGTGATCGTGCAGTGCGTCTCGGCGCCGGTGTTGTCCGGCGTGATGCCCCCCGTCGTCTGCGTGCTGATCCTGATTTTCATCGGATCACGCGTCGTGAGATCGGGCGAGATGGCGATCAGGTTCTCCCCGCGGTTGGTGCTCTTGAGCACCCGGTTGCCCGCGGTGTAGAAGACGTTGGAGTTGTGCGGCGAAATGAAGAACGGCGTGTTCCAGTTGAAGCGCAGATCCCAGTCGATGGAGTCGGCCGAGGCGCGCTTGCGCAGGTCGTCGAGCTTGCGCTGGATCTCCTTCGAAACGGGGATCATCGTGTCGCCACGCTCGATGATGATCGAGTCCTCGAACTGGCGATAGCGGTTGCGCCAGTTGGGCTTGGAGAGCGGCGTGCGCTCGCCGGTGGCCACGTTGACGCGGCTCATGTTCCCGCCCTGCGACTCCGAGTACACGGTGTTCGGGTCGTTGGGATCCTGCGCTGAGTAGAAGCCGTCGCCGCCGCCCACGTTGAACCACATCGAGTTGGTGATCGGTCCGCGCGCGCGCCGGCTCGGGCCGCACCAGCTTCCGTTGTCCTGCAGGCCGCCGCACACGCGGTACGGCACGTCCATGTTGTACGAGACCGCGTAGAACTGGCCGAGCGGCATGATGTTCAGGAACTGGTAGTTGCCGCCGCGATCCCACGTCTGCGACACGCCGCCGTCGTCGCCGACCACGAAGTGCTCGGGATCCTTCGGGTCGATCCACATGGCGTGGTGATCGACGTGGATGCCGTTCGTCGCCGTACGCGCCGTCTTGCCGCCGTCGTCGCTGAACATCACCGGCGTCGACGTGAAGTACACGCGGTCCGGATTCTTCGTGTCCACGCGCACCTGGCTGTAGTAGAAGGGGCGGACATTGGTGTCGTTCCGCTTCTCCCACGTCGCGCCGCCGTCCGTCGAGCGGTACAACCCGCTCGGCCGCACCTGCGGCTTCTTCGACTTGTCGTGGCTGCCGTTCATCACGGTGTCCGCCTCGACCATGGCGTACATCACCCTGGGGTTCGACTTCGAGATGTCGAAGTTGATGCGCCCCTTGGTGGTCTCGGGAAGGCCGTGGCCGTTCACCTCGGCCCACGTCTTTCCGGCGTCGGTGCTCTTCCACAGTCCGGAGCCCGGGCCGCCGCTGTACAAGAAGTACGGCCCGCGCACGCGCTCCCAGCTCGAGGCCCACACCACGTCGGGATTGCCCGGGTCGAGCTGCACGTCCACGAAGCCCGCCTTGTCGCTCACGAACTTCGCGAGCGTCCACGTCTGCCCGCCGTCGGTGCTCTTGTAGAGCCCACGTTCCTTGTTCGGTCCCCACGCATGGCCGAGCGCCGCCACGTACACGACGTTCGCATCGCGCGGATCCACGACGATGCGGCCGATCTGCTGCGTCTCGCCGAGGCCCATGAACTTCCAGCTCTTGCCGCCGTCGGTGGACTTGTACACGCCGCCGCCGGGCGAGATGGAGTTGCGCGAGTCTTCCTCGCCCGTGCCGAGGTAGAGCACGTTGCTGTCGCTCGGCGCGATGGCCAGGTCGCCGTTCGAAGCGGTGCGCTCGTGGTCGAAGATGGGGCGGAAGGTGGTGCCGGCGTTGGTGGTCTTCCACACACCGCCCGCCGCGGCGACCACGTAGAACGTCTTCGAAGGCGACGGAAGGCCCTCGATGTCCGTGATGCGTCCACCCATGTTGGCCGGCCCGATGGGCCGCCAGCGGAAGGCGGAGAGAAGGGTGGAATCGAGCTGCTGGGCGCGTGCTCCGCTCGCGGGGAGCACTGCGCCGACGAACGCTACGCCGAGCAGGGGGAGGAACCGGGTAGGACGTCGCATGGGCCTGTAGGTGAACGGGAAGGAACTACCGTACGCTTACGACCATCACGCGGCCAGTGTTGAGACCCCCGCCCTGCCGACATCCACGGGAACACTTCCTGCCCTCCGCGCCTCGACCGGAGGGTGGCCATGAGCGAGTCGGAGTCGAAGCAGGAACGCAAGCGGGCGCTGGAGACCGAGGCTGAGGAACCGCATGCCGGCGAGGGCGAGCGCTCGCGCGAGCATGGCGAGGAGAAGAAGATCCAGAAGGCCGAGTCGCTCGACGCCAAGACCACCTACGAGGTAGTTCGACGCGAGGGGCTGCGTGAGCTCGAGCGTTCCACCGGTGCACTGGCCTGGTCCGGTCTCGCCGCCGGCCTGTCGATGGGGTTCAGTTTCCTCGTGGAAGGACTGCTGCACTCGCACCTTCCCGACACGGGATGGCGACCGCTGATTGCCAAGCTGGGCTATTCGGTGGGCTTCGTGATCGTGATCCTCGGCAGCCAGCAGCTCTTCACGGAGAACACGCTCACGCCCATCGTGCCCCTGCTGTCGCACCGCACGAGCGAGCGATTCCGGAACGTGATGCGGCTCTGGGGCGCGGTGCTGGTGACGAACATCATCGGCGCCCTGCTGTTCGCGCTCGTGCTGGCGAAGCTCCAGGTGGTGGATCCCGAGGTTCACCGCTCACTGGCCGAGATCTCGGCGCGTGCGATGCGCGACGGGTTCTGGGTGACGATGCTGCACGCCGTGTACGCGGGCTGGCTGATCGCCATGATGGTGTGGATGATCCCCGCCGCCAAGCCGCAGGAGCTGCTGCTCGTCGTCTTCATGACGTACCTGGTGGGGCTCGGCGGCTTCGCGCATATCATCGCTGGTGCCACGGAGGTGTTCTACGCCGGCTTCCGCGACCTCGCCGGGTGGGGCGCCGTGCTGCTCGGATACCTGGTGCCCACGCTGATCGGCAACGTGGTGGGCGGGGTGACGATCGTGGCGGCGCTGAACCACGCGCAGGCGACGATCGGGGAATAGCGGCGGGCGGACCCCGGCGGCCTCTCACGCCAGGCTGGTGCGGGACACAGATTGCCGTGGGGCCACTACCGGGTGCATACTCGACATGGCTCCATGGGCTGTGCATGCAAATCCCACCGCTGACTGCCATGCCGAATACTCGAACCAGGTCCACCCGGAACGGCTCCCGCAGGGCGGGGGGCGCGAGATCCACCGCGAAGAGTGTCGTCCGGGACTCAGGTAACGATGGCAGGCCGGAGAAGCGCGCCGCGAAGCGGACGGCGAAGGACGAGGAGGTGACAGCGGTGTTCGATCCCCTGCGCCGCCTCGTGCATGCGCTGCACGTCGCCTCGCGCGAGACCGAGCGCCGGCTTGGCGTGACGGGGGCACAGCTGTTCGTCCTGACGCAGCTTCGCGCCACGCCGTCGCTCTCCATCAACGCGCTCGCTGAGCGGACGATGACTCACCAGAGCACCGTCTCGGTAGTGGTGCGTCGGCTGGTTCGCCGGAAGCTGGTGCGGAAGATTCGCGCACAGGACGACGCGCGGCGCGTGGAGCTGACCCTCACGCCAGGCGGCATCGCACTGCTCAAGCGCGCCCCCGAAGTGCTTCAGGTCCGGTTGGCGAGCGCCATCGGCGCGCTCAGCGCCGTCCAGCGCCGGTCGCTGGCCAACGGTCTCGAGCACCTGGTGAGCGAGCTCGGAGTGGGCAGCGCGCCGCCGGCGATGTTCTTCGAGGCGGTGGGATAGGGGTAACGACAACTGAAGTACGTCGTACTTCGTACTGCGTAGCTGGACCCAGGGGGCTGGCCATTCCGATGAGTGGTCAGCCCTTTCGGCATTCAGGCTCTCCGAAAAAACGAGGGAGCGGAAAGGGCCGGACAAAGGGCTGAAACGGCAGGATCTGTCCTGCGCGGGATCCTCGCTCCGCGTGCCGAGGGGAAGCCCGTACGCCCACACGGTCATCGAATCGATTGGAAGGGCCTCGGGATGCTCCACAGCGCACGGAGCCTTCTGCCCAGAGGAGAGCATCCTGCCGTTTCAGGTTCGATCCGGCCTCTTCCGCTCTCTCGCTGTTCCTGTCGTTCATCGGATCGTCCCGAAAGAGAGTCGGGCCGTGCCTTGGAGAGGCCGGCCCGTCGGTCCGGATACGATGTACGTGGTACGCAGTACTTCAGTTGGTTTTCGCCGCCCTCGACTCGTTCCCCGTCCGATCCACCGCCCGCACCCGGATCTCGAGTGGCCTGATCGCGAAGTGCACCGAGCGCTCGGTACCGGGCAGGATCTGCGTCGTCCAGCCGTTCGCCGACCGTGACTGCACCACCCACAGCCACACGTCCTGCGTCGACGCCGGCGTGAGATCGGCGATGATGCCCGGCACGCCATCGGTGCGAAGGGTGACCGTCGGCGTGGCCGGCGCGCGGTCGTCCAGCCACGGCGACGCCGGCACGAGCGCACGCTCGGCGTATGCCTCGCGCAGGAGCCGTTCGTCGAGGCTGTCCGGGTCCTGCATGAAGACGCTCATGCTGAAGTGGACATTGCCCGTGGCCGGCTTCCCCTTGAGCGCGCGCGTGAGCCGGATCTGCTCGAGCACTTCATCCGTGCGCCACGCCGATGATCCCGTGAACGCCACCTTGCCCGTGTAGTTGCCCGGCCACAGGTGGCGATCCTTCAGGTTCTGCTCCGACCACCATGCCAGCAGCTCCGGATAGCTCTGCTCGGGACGGTCGATCGACCAGTAGAGCTGCGGGGTGAAGTAGTCCACCCAGCCCTCGCGCAGCCACTTCCGGGCGTCGGCGAAGAGCTCGTCGTACTGGGAGAATCCGCGCACCGACGCTGGATAGCCCGGCTTCCAGATGCCGAAGGGGCTGACGCCGAACTTCACCCACGACTTCACGGCGTGGATGCTGTCGTCGAGCTGCTTCACCAGCAGGTCCACGTTCCGCCGACGCCAGTCGTCACGCGACAGCTTGCCGCCACCGCGCCGGTAACGGCGATAGGTGCTCGCGTCCGGGAAGTCGATCTCACGGCCGCGCCGCGTCTCCGGGTACGGGTAGAAGTAGTCGTCCATGTGGATGCCGTCCACGTCGTAGCGGCGCACGATGTCGAGCACGACGTGCACGGTGCGACGACGCACGGCGGGATCGCCCGGATCCATCCACAGGTACGGTCCGTAGCTGCGCACGAGCTCCGGGTTGGTGCGACTGATGTGCTTCGACGACACGCTCTTCGTCGACGGTACCTTGGCGCGGTACGGGTTGATCCACGCGTGCAGCTCGAGTCCGCGCTTGTGTGCTTCGGCCACGGCAAAGGCGAGCGGATCGTAGAATGGCTCCGGCGCGCGGCCCATCTGCCCGGTGAGGACGTCGGACCACGGCTCGATGGAGGACTTGTAGAGTGCGTCCGCCGCCGGCCGCACCTGGAGCACGACGGCGTTCATGTGCAGCGCTGCCACCGTGTCGAGGAGGGCGATCAGCTCGGCCTTCTGCGCCTCGGTGGAGAGCCCCGGCTTCGACGGCCAGTCCATGTTGCCCACGGTCGCGACCCACACCGCGCGAAACTCGCGCGGCACCGGCGGCGGCGCGGTATCGGCAGAGGCCGTCGTTGCATTCGACGGCGTGGTGCGCTGGCCGCAGGCAACGGAGGGAATGACCAGAACGGAGGCGAGAAGGGCGATGGAGAGCTTGTGCAGTGACGACATGGGGCAGGAGGCGAGGGGATTCGCAGTGTCGCCAGGGGAGGGGGGCGAGTCAACGGGGGTTCCGGCACACTACAACTGAAGTACACCGTACTCGTACTTCGTATCAGGACCTGCGAACTGGCTTTGCCCAATGCAGCTCGAGGCCATGCGTAAAGAGGGCCGACCACTCATTGGAATGGCCAGCCCCCTGGGTCTCGCTACGAAGTACGAGGTACGAAGTACTGAAGTTGTAGTTACTGGCGCACCTGCCCCAGCACCCGCTTGTACATCTGGACGTACCGCGCCGCGCTCTTGTCCCACCCGAAGTCGCGCGCCATCGCCTCGCGCATCATCTCCTCCCACCCCTGCGTCTCGTGGTACTGCTCCACGGCCCGCAGTGCGGCGCGCATGAAGTCCGCCGGCGTGTAGTCGTCGAACAGGAAGCCGGTCACGCCATCCTCGATCGTGTCCGCCAGACCGCCCACGCGCCGTGCCACGGGAATGGTGCCGTAACGCTGAGCGCGCATCTGCGTCAGGCCGCACGGCTCGTACAACGACGGCATCAGGCACATGTCGGCGCCGGCGAGCAGCAGGTGCTCGAACTCGTCGGTGAAGTCCAGCTTCACCGCGATGCGGCTCGGCGCGCGCTCGGCGAGCTCGGTGAGCGCGGCCTCGTAGCGCGCCTCGCCGTGGCCAAGGAAGACGTACTGTGCGTCGAAGGCGAAGTAGCCAGGGTCGCCGAGGATGAGGTCCAGTCCCTTCTGGGCGACGAGGCGCGCCGTGAGGGCGAAGATCGGCGCCTGCCAGCGGCTGAGCCCCGTGGCGCGCTGCAGGGCGACGCGGTTGCGCTTCTTGCCGACCAGGCTGTCCGGCCCGAAGCGGCGCGGGATGAGCGGATCGATCGTCGGATCCCAGATCTCCTGATCGATGCCGTTCACGATGCCGACGAGGCGATCCTTGAGCGCGACGAACACCCCGTCCAGCCCGAAGCCGCCCTTCTCCGTGCGAAGCTCGTGCGCGTGCGTCGGGCTCACCGTGATCACGAGGTCGCTGAACACGAGCCCGCCCTTGAGCAGGTTCACGCGCCCGTACCACTCGAGCTGGCGCGAGTTGTAGAGCGTCCACGGCAGGCCGATCTCCGGCATCACCGAGTCGGCGAAGTGCCCCTGGTAGCCGGCATTGTGCACCGACAGCACGGTGCGGATCCCTTCGTAGTAGGGATTGGCCTGGAAGTCGGTCTTCAGGTACACGCTGGCGAGCGCCGTCTGCCAGTCGTGCGAATGCAGGATGCTCGGCGGCTGCGCGAACAGGCGTGGCAGCGCCACGAGCACCGCGCGCGAGAAGAAGGCGTAGCGCTGCGCGTTGTCCGGGTAGTCACCGGCGTCGTCGCCGTAGAGACCGGGCCGGTCGAAGTACTCCGCACTTTCGACGAAGATCACGCGTGGGCACCCCGGGGCCAGCGCGCCGGCAGGTTCATACAGCCGCGCCGTCTCGATCCGGGGCCCCACGTTGACGGCGAACGCCGGCCCCACGGGCTGCAGCTCCGTCCGCTCACGGATCACGCCGTAGAGGGGGAGGAATACAGCGACCGGGATCCCCGAAGCTGCCTGATGCTTCGCCAGGCTGGCCACCGCTTCTCCCAGGCCACCGGTCCGCGCGTAGGGCGACAGCTCCGGCACGAGGTGGATCACCGGCGCCGCTGACCCGTCAGGCCGCGTGAGCGGCGACGCAGGCGAGTGGCCACGCACCGGGGTGGGGGCCGCGCGCCGCTGCCGCGGCCGGCGCTGGGTCGGCGCGGCCGGCGACATGGCTTCCCCCTGCGGGGGCTCGAGCGCCATCGCGGCGCTCGATGGGTCCAGGTCGCCGGCCGGCGACACGGTGCCGGTCGGGGTCGAGCGTGGAACGATGTCTACGGGAGACGGTCTGAGGCTGGGCATGTCCTGAAATGCGATTGCAAGAAGATCGCCGAAGCTGCGTGCCCGCTCTACTCTACATGGTTGCGAACGGCATGACGTGAGCGCAACGTGTGCCATAGCCTCGCCACTCCCTTTGCGCCTCAGTCCAGGCGGGCTCGGCGTCGTCCCTCGTGTCCTTGTCCCGCACGTCCAACCAATGAGCATGCACCGCCGGGAGTTCCTCAGGAATGCGGCCGGCGCTACCGCGCTCGTCGCCGCGGGTACTGCGCTGGACCCCGTCGAGGCGGCTGCGGCGCGCCTCGCGTCGCTCCCCCGCGCCGCCCAGCCGCCCGCGATGGATCCTGTCGTGCGCGAGCTCCTGCTCGAGGCACTGGACGAGGCACGCCGCGGCGGCGCCGAGTTCGCCGACGCTCGCGTGGCGCGCACGCGCACCAGCTCCGTACGCTCGCGCGAGCAGCGGATCATCGGCGTGTCGGAGGGCGACACGATCGGCATCGGCGTGCGCGTCCTCCTCGGTGGCAGCTGGGGGTTCGGTGCGAGCCGAGAGCTCACGAAGGCCGGCGCCAATGCGGCAGCGCGCGAGGCCGTGGCCGTCGCCCGCGCCAACCGCGTGGCCGGCGCCGAGCCGGTGCGGCTCGCGCCCGCCCCCGTCGTATCCGACGGCCGCTGGCAGACGCCGCATACCATAGATCCCTTCACCGTCCCCGTGGAGGAGAAGGCCGATCTGCTGCTGCGGGCGAATGCCGCCGCGCTCAAGGTGCCGCGTGTCAGCTTCGTCACCAGCTCCATGCTCTTCGTGAAGGACGAGAAGAGCTACGCCAACACCGACGGCACCTTCACCCAGCAGACGACGATTCGCAGCTGGCTCCCCTTCACGGCAACAGCCGTCTCCGCCGATCGCACCGACTTCCAGTCGCGCGGGGAGGTGATCGCGCCGATGGGGCGCGGCTACGACTACCTGCTCGAGCAGAAGCCGGTGGAAAATGCGCCGCACTGGGCCGAACAGGCGGTGGAAAAGCTGGGCGCGAAGCCGGTGCAGGTGGGGCGGTACGATCTCGTGCTGCACCCGAGCCACCTTTTCCTCACCATCCATGAGTCCGTGGCGCATCCCACGGAGCTCGACCGCGCCCTCGGCTACGAAGCCAACTACGCCGGCACCAGCTTCATGGCGCCCCCGCGCAACGTGCTCGGCAAGCTGAAGGTCGGTTCACCACTGATGCACATCGTCGGCGACCGCGAGCAACCCGGCTCGCTCGCCGCCATCGGCTGGGACGACGAAGGGGTGAAGCCCGACCGGTTCGACATCATCCGGAATGGCACACTGGTGGACTACCAGACGACGCGCGAGCAGGCGCCGATGCTCGACTGGTGGTACAGGGAGCGCCACGCGCCCGTGCGGTCGCACGGGTGCTCGTACGCGCAGACCTGGTCGGACATCCAGTTCCAGCGCATGCCGAATGTCTCGTTGATGCCGGGCGACAGGGACATCGGCTGGGACGACCTCATCGCGGCGACCGATCGCGGGATCGCCATCTTCAGCCGCGGTTCGTACTCGATCGATCAGCAGCGCTACAACGCCCAGTTCGGCGGGCAGCTCTTCTACGAGATCCGGAACGGCAGGATCACCGGCATGCTCAAGGACGTCGCCTATCAGATGCGCACACCGGACTTCTGGGCGTCGCTCGATATGGTGGGCGGGAAGAAGAGCTACGAGCTGGGCGGGACCTTCAACGATGGCAAGGGCCAACCAGGCCAGGCGAACGCCGTGAGCCACGGCTGTCCGCCGAGCCGGTTCAGGAACATCAATGTGGTGAACACCGGTCGGACCGTCTGACCCGCTCGCGCGCCATTAACGCGCAGCTCGTCGGACACGCTCGGCGGCTTCGCCGCCTGCTCGTCGGACGGTGAAACAACGCTCCGCACAGTTCGTGATGTCAGACTGAAAACTGCGGTTGCTCGGCTTCCCGGTTCTTCGGTTCACGGCGTGCATCGGGACGCCAGGAACATCCCGAGGTTGGCCGTCAACCGACAAGCTGAAGAGCCGAAGAACATCGTCCACCCCCCATCTCTCTCCCCCATGACCACCAGACGTGACTTCCTGAAGGCCGGCACCGCGGCGGGTGCGGCGGCGCTCGTGCTGCCGAGGCTCGGGCGGGCCGAGTCGCTCGCCACGCGAGTCGCGGCGTCCGAGCCGCCGCCGATGGACCCCGCGGTGAAGGAGCTGCTCACCGAGGCGCTCAACGCCGCGAAGATGGGCGGCGCCGAGTTCGCCGACGCGCGCATCGGCCGCTACCGGAACAACTTCGTCATCACGCGCGAGCAGCAGATCATCAACGTGGTGGACACCGACACCCTGGGCGTCGGAGTCCGCGTGCTCGTGAATGGCACCTGGGGGTTCGGCGCGTCGCGCGACCTCACGAAGGCCGGCGTGGTGGCGGCGACGAAGGAAGCACTCGGCATCGCGAAGGCGAACGCCGTGCCGGCGGCCGACCGCGTGCGTCTCGCGCCGGCCACGCCGACGCCCGACGGACGCTACGTCACGCCGCACACGACCGATCCCTTCACCGTGCCGATCGAGGACAAGGCCGGACTGCTGATCCAGGCGAACGCCGAAGCGCTCAAGGTGCCCGGCGTGAAGTTCGTCAACAGCAGTATGTTCTTCGTGAAGGAGGAGAAGAACTACGCCAACACCGATGGCACCTTCACCACGCAGACGGTGCTGCGGAGCTGGCTCCCCTTCGCCGCAACGGCCGTCGCGCCCGATTTCTCGGATTTTCAGACGCGCACCAACGTGATGCAGCCGGCGGCGCGGGGGTACGAGTACCTGCTCGCCGCCAGGCCGGTGGAGCACGCGCGGCAGTGGGGAGAGGAAGCGGCCGCGAAGCTCAAGGCGAAGCCGGTGGAGGTGGGCCGCTATGATCTCGTACTGCACCCCACGCACCTCTGGCTCACCATCCACGAGAGCATCGGCCATCCGCTGGAGCTGGATCGCGCGCTCGGCTACGAGGCCAACTACGCGGGCACCAGCTTCGTCGCGCCGCCGCAGAAGACGCTCGGCCAGCTGCGCTACGGGCCGAAGATCATGAACATCCAGGGCGACCGCTCGCAGGAAGGCGGCTGTTCGACGATCGGGTGGGACGATGACGGCGTGAAGCCGGACACCTTCCTCCTCATCAAGGAAGGGGTCGTCAACGACTACGAGACGACGCGCGAACAGGCGCCGATGCTCGATTGGTGGTACGCGAAGCAGGGCAAGCCCGTGCGCTCGCACGGCTGCGCGCACTCCGACAGCTGGAGCGACATCGCCTTCCAGCGCATGCCCAACGTGTCGCTGCTGCCCGGCGAGAAGGATCTCTCATATGACGACCTGATCGCTGCCACCGACCGCGGCATCGCCATCGTCGGCGACGGGAGCTTCTCCATCGATCAGCAGCGCTACAACGCGCAGTTCGGCGGCCAACTCTTCTACGAGATCAAGGGCGGCAAGATCACCGGCATGCTCAAGGACGTCGCCTACCAGATGCGCACACCGGACTTCTGGAACTCCATGGACATGATCGGCGGGAAGAAGAGCTACGAGATGGGCGCCAGCTTCTTCGACGGAAAGGGACAGCCGGGCCAGGTCAACGCGGTGAGCCACGGCTGCGTGCCGAGCCGCTTCCGCAACATCAACGTCATCAACACCGGGAGAAAGGCATGAGCACCCCGAAGAGTCTCTTCAGCCGGGGCAGCGCCCTCTCGTCCGGCGAAATGCTGTCGCGGAGTGAGGCGCAGGCGTTCCTCGAGCGTGTCGTCAAGCTGTCGAAGGCCGACACGATCGCCGCCTCGCTTGGCGGCGGCTACCAGGGCAACATCCGCTTCGCCGCCAATCGCATCACCACGTCGGGCGGCGTGAACAACTCGCAGCTCGCCGTGCAGAGCGGGTACGGTGCCAAGCACGCGGTGACGACCACGGCCGATTTTTCACCGGAAGGGATCGAGCGCGCCGTGCGCCAGAGCGAAGCCATCGCGAAGCTCGCGCCGGATGACCCGGAGAACATGCCGCTCCTGCCGCCGCAACAGTACCAGGACGTCAATGCATTCTTCGACTCGACGGCGAACCTCACGGCCGAAGAGCGTGCCGCTGCAGCACGCACGGCGATCGACGCCGCGAAGGCGGCGGGTGATCTCGCCGCGGCCGGATTCATCCTCGAGGGCAGTGGCTACAGCGCGCTCGCGTCGAACACGGGACTGTTCGCCTATTCCCCGGCGACGAGCGCGAACTACCAGCTCACCGTGCGCACCAACGACGGCACGGGCTCGGGGTGGGCGGGCGCCGATCATCCCGACTGGAAGCAGATCGACTTCAAGGCGGTGAGCGATCGCGCCATCACCAAGGCGCGCGCGTCGCGCAATCCGGTGGCCGTGGAACCGGGTCGCTACACCGTCATCCTCGAGCCGCAGGCGGTGGGGGATCTCGTGCAGCTCCTCGCCTTCGCGCTCGATGCCCGCAGCGCCGACGAAGGACGCTCGGCATTTTCCAAGCAGGGCGGCGGTACGAAGATCGGCGAGAAGATCGTGGATCCGCGCGTCACCATCTACAGCGATCCCGCCGACCCGCAGCTGCTCGGCCAGCCGTGGACGGGCGAAGGCTTGCCGCTCGGTCGCGAGGTCTGGATCGAGAACGGCGTGTTGAAGGAGCTGCAGTACTCACGCTTCTGGGCGCAGAAGAAGGGCGCGCGCCCGAACGGCGGGCTCGGTGCGGTGAAGATGATGGGCGGCGACGCGACGACGGAGCAGATGATCGCTTCCACGCCGCGCGGCATCCTCGTCACGCGCCTGTGGTACCTGCGTCAGGTGGATCCGCGCACCGTGCTCTACACCGGCCTCACGCGCGACGGCACCTTCCTCATCGAGAACGGCAAGATCACGAAGGCGGTGAAGAACTTCCGCTTCAACGAGAGCCCGCTGTTCATGTTGAACAATCTCGAGGCGATCGGCCGCGCCGAGCGTGTAGCCGGCACCGAGGCCGGCGGCAACGTGGTGATGCCGACGATCAAGGTGCGCGACTTCAACTTCACCAGCCTGAGTGACGCGGTATAACTGACGGTGAGACGTGAAGCGTGAGACGTGAGACGCAACGGCGTCCGCAGTTACGTCTCACGCTTCACCGTGCAGTTCTTCAGCGTCCGGCAAAGGTGTCACACTGCGCCGGATCTCCCGAGTCGAACCCGCGCCGGAACCAGCTCTCGCGCTGCGCGCTCGAGCCGTGAGTGAATGATTCCGAGTTCGCGCTGCGCCCTGCCTGCTTCAGGATGCGGTCGTCACCCACAGATGCGGCGGCTGTGAGGCCTTCCTGCAGGTCACCGGGATCGAGGATGTTGCGCTGCTGCGCGCTGTGTCCCCACACGCCGGCGTAGCAGTCGGCCTGCAACTCCAGGCGTACCGAGTACTGGTTCGCGTTCTGCGGATCGCGCTGCTGCGCGCGCCGCACTTCGGCCTCGGTGCCGAGCAGGTTCTGCACGTGGTGGCCGAGCTCGTGCGCGATCACGTAGCCCTGCGCAAAGTCACCCGCCGCGCCGAACTTCGTGCGCAGCTCATCGAAGAACCCCAGGTCGAGATACACCTTCTGGTCCACCGGGCAGTAGAACGGACCCATCGCGGTCTGGCCCGTGCCGCAACCGGTCGGGGTGTAGTCGCGGAAGAGCACGAGCTTGGCGTCCTGGTACTGCGTGCCGTACTTCGGCAGGACCGCCGCCCACGTCTGCTGTACATCGTCCAGCACGTGCGACACGAGCAGTACTTCCGGCTCCTCGGCCGCCGAGTCGGCCGGGCCCAGTGCACCGTTGGAGGTCGCCACCGCGCCAGTGGGCGACACGCCGGTGTCCTCGAACAGGTTCCGCCCGAACAACAGGCTCAGGATGAGCAGCACCGCCGTGCCGCCGATGCCCATGCCGGCGCGGCCAAAGCCGCCCATGCCGCGTCGATCCTCGAGATTGGAGCTGCGTCCACCGCCGCCGAAGCGCATCGTTGTCCCTCGTTGTTTCGGTGTTCAATCGGATGGCGGCGGAAAAAGGCAAGAAGCCGGCCGATGCCCTGATCCGGGCGATCGCCACGAGGATATCGAATTCACGGTCGAGCTCGGCGTCCGTCGGGCCTCGCGTACTATCTTGATGGGCCTCCTTCCGCGATCTCTTCTCCATGTCCGAGCAGCACGACCAGACGCCAGCGCCAGTGTGCCCGAAGTGTCACGGGCCCATGTGGGACAACCGTGAAGGCAAGCGCAACCCGAAGGCGCCCGACTTCAAGTGCAAGGACCGCAATTGCGACGGCGTGATCTGGCCGCCGCGCGACGGTCGCGCTGCCGCCGCGCCAGTCGCGAAGGCTGCAACCGCTGCAGCGTCACCGACCGGTGCCGCTGGAGCTGCATCATCGAGCAACGTCGACGCGAATGGAATGCCGCTCTGCCCCGTCTGTGGCGGGCCGATGTGGGACGACCGTACGTCGAAGCGCAATCCACGCGCTCCCGATTTCAAGTGTCGCAACAAGCCGCGCGAGCGCGGTGGTCCGGGATGCGAAGGAGTCATCTGGCCGGCACGTGACGGCTCGCCGAGTCCGTACCCACCCTCGCCGGCGCGGCGTTCTACACCTGCCGCGGCCAGGTTCGACGAGCCGCCGCCCGACGGTCCGCCACCGTACGACGACGCACCGCCGCACGACGACGACGACCTGCCGTTCTGAGCATCGGCTTGCGCGCCGACTCGAACGTGAGCATATGGATTGCTGGTTCCATACGTTTCGCTCCTCGCTCCGGGACGGCGTGCCAGGATATAAAGCGCTACCAGAAGAGTTCGACGGACCAGCGGCCGACCAGGTCCGCTACGCCGAAGTGCTGCTCCGCGCCGGCGACGCCACCGAGGCGGTGCGCCTGCTCGAGCTCACGCTCGACGCGTGCATGCGCACGAGACCCGAGTTGCCGGGCTGGCTCTGCGGCCGGCTCGCCGCACTCTATCGTGCATTGAAGCGCTACGACGACGAAGTGCTGCTGCTCGAGCGCTATCGCGAGTCGCAGACGTCGGAAGAC
>DASUXT010000217.1:0-22993 GCA_036377775.1 Gemmatimonadaceae bacterium
GTCGAGCGCGAAGCGCTGGCCGCGCTCCAGCAGCCACGCCTCCACCACTGCCGGCGTCGCCTTCTTCGATGCCTCGATCACCGCTGCGGTGCCGACGTTCGCACCAACCGCCACGCGCGCACCCTGCACGGATGCATTGCGTCCCTCGAGCGCCGACTTGGTGTCCGCCGGCAGCGTCTCGGGAAGGCCGGCATCGCGATAGCGCGCGACGCGCACGTTCTCGCCCTCGCCCGCCGCGATCCCCTGCACATCCAGCCATTCACCCGTCGGTGACATCGCGAGGATGCCCGACGTGGTGCGCGTCGTCCCCGCGCAGTTCGCCGTCGCCTTCAGGTACACGCGGCGCGCGTCCGCCGACCACTCGGCGCTCTGCGTCCCCGTGCAGTCCTTCGCCTCGATCGGCTGCGCCGCACCGCTCGCGTCGATCGTCTTCGACGCCAGCACCTTGCCGTCCTGCACCGTGGCCACGTTCACCACGTCGGCGTTCGACGTCGGCGTGATGCACACGACCGGCGCATTGCTCGGCACCAGCGCATCCGGCGCGGCGGCGGTCCAGCAGCCCAGCCATCCCTGCCAGCGTGATCCGCTCGCCTGCTGTGCGGCGCCCGTGGCCGCCGTCAGCGACACCAGCGCCGCCGCGATGGCCGCGGTGCGCGTCGCCTGGGCGAGCCGATTCATCGTGACTCTCATTTGCCGCTCCTCCCTAGAGCCTGAACGTGACGCCAAGCGCGATGGCCACGCCCGACAGGTCGATCTTGTCGAACCCACCGTAGCTGTCACCCATCGACGCGCGGGACCACAGATAACGCGCATCGCCGGTCAATGCGATGCGTGGCGTGAGGGTGACGTCCACCCCGCCCATGCCCTGCACGGCGGGACCCCACGACGATGAAGTCAGACGATCGGTGAACACTGCGCATGAGGTGGGCGTTCCCGTCGCCCGGCAGTCTGCCGGATCCACGATGAAATCGCCGGACTGCTCGAGCTTGTACCACGTGAGCCCCCCACCGATCCCTACCCACGGTACCACCTTCGCCGGGATGTACGCCAGACTCCCCACCGACCGTCCCCGTGGCACCAGGTACGCTTTCAGGTTGGCCGTCAGCGGCACGCGCCGCAGCGTGGTCGTCTGCTCGATCTCCCGATTGTCCGCATCCACGAGCGTCCGGTAATGCGACTTCGCGCTCGAGCCGATCCACGCCCCGTCGAACGTCAGGTCCAGCTGTGGCGTCAGCCGGACGGCCACGTCCGCGCCAAGCGTCGGCCCGCTGAAACTGTTCTTGTCCAAGGTCAGGTCCTGGCGCGCGTCGTCGAAGAACTGGCTGCTGGCGTTGGCGATGAACCATCCCGCCCGCACGGTCAGCCCGCCCGTCGGCGCTCCGAACAGGTAGCCGTTCCCCGTCCCCTGCGCGTGAACCGGCAGCACAGCGAGCGCTACCAGCGCCGCCCCCGCCACCAGGGTCCGTCGCGCCCCTCCCACGATCCCCTCACCCATCAGACACCTCCACAGTTGGGGAGATACCCCGCGCAAGCGATGCCGTTCCGCCGTCACCCCATCGGCATGCGGAATGGTATACAATTCTGTACATAATTGCTACGCATGGGAAGGGCCAGGTGTTGACCGAGGGACCGATGGACCGGAGGACCGATGGACCGAACGGTCCTCCGGTCCTCCGGTCCTCCGGTCCTCCCGTCTTTCGGTCCTCCGGTCCTCCCGTCTTTCGATCCTCCGGTCCTCCCGTCTTTCGGTCCTCCGGTCTTTCGGTCCTCCCCCTACAGCGCATGCTCCAGCTCCCTCTCATACATCGCCAGGATGTCCGCCCGGCCAACCAGCCCGCTGTACCTGCCTTCCTCGCACACTGGTAACGCATCGAGCGCGCTCGCGTTGAGGGCGCGCAACGCGTCGGCCAGCGTCGCGTCCGGCTCGAGCGGCGTCACCGGCTCGGCCAGGTCTTCCGCCACCAGCACCATTCCTGCCTCGTACTGCTGCAGCGCTGTCCGCAGCGCACGCCGGCTCACCAGTCCCACCAGCGTCCCGTCCTCCTCGACCACCGCCACCGCGTCCTGCGGCGACCGGCTCGCTGCCAGCGCCAGCGCCGCCACCGACTCCCCCGGCAGCACCCGCGCCCCCTTCCGGTCCATCGCATCCGTCACGTGCAGGCGATGCATCAGCGCTTCGTCGATGCCATGCGACACCTGCTCCCCGCGCTCGATCAGCCAGCCATCGTAGAGCCCGTACGGCGAACAGCGCTTCGCCACGAGCAGCGAGATGACCGCCACGATCATCAGCGGCACCACGTACGCCGGATCGTTCGTCAGCTCGTACACCATGAAGATGGCCGTCAGCGGCGCGCGCGTCGCGCCAGCCACCACACCGCCCATCCCCACCAGCGCCCATGCTTCGGCGTGGATGAAGTGCCCCGGGATGATCCCTCCCATCAGGCGCCCGAGCCCGCCGCCCAGCGCGGCACCGATGAAGAGCGACGGCGTGAACACGCCCCCCGATCCGCCCGTGCCGAGGGTCAACGACGTCGCCACTACCTTCGCCAGCGACAGCGCGACGAGCGCGTACCACACCATCCCGCCGAACACCGGTTTCGGAATGGAGAGATGCCCGGTGCCGTAAAGGAGTCCCCCGGATGCCGCGGTGATGGCGCCAACGAGCACCCCGCCACTCACCGGCCGCAGCCATGCCGGCCCGCGCATCTCCGACGTCCAATACGGCATCTTCACCGTCAGCCACGCATACAGCGCCGACACCAGCCCGCACGCCACGCCAAGCAGCGGATAGAACAGCGCGTTCGCCACCGGATGCACGTCCACCATCTCCGGCATGTGGAACGCGGGGTGGCTGCCAAGCACGCTGTGCGCGGTAAGTGCACCCACCACGCTCGCGATCACCACCGGGCTGAAGGCCGCCACCGAGAACGAGCCGAGCACTTCCTCCAGCGCGAAGAACGCTCCGGCGAACGGCGCGTTGAACGCGCCGGCGATCCCCGCCGCCGCCCCACACCCCACGAGGATCTTCACGTGCCGCGGCTGCAGCGTCAGCAGTCGCCCGATTGCCGATCCGACCGCCGCCCCGAGCACTGCCACCGGTCCCTCGCTCCCCGCCGATGCTCCCGAGCCAAGCGTGATCGCCGACGCGAGCGTGCGCACCGCCACCGGGCGCGTGCGCACCACGCCATGGCGCTTCGCCACGTCGAGCTGCACGTCGGCCACGTTCTGCCCCTCCGGTGTACGCGTGCGGCGAACGACGTACCACGCCGCCCATACTCCCAATCCGGTGAGCGCCGGCAGGTACAGCGCCGAGCCCAGCGGACCGACGACGCGCAGCGGCCACTCGACGAACGCGATGTACGAGAGGTCGATCAGCCCATAGAACCCGACCACGCCGAGGCCGCCCACGATGCCGATCAGCGCACCGGCCACGAGCAGCAGGACACCCTCGTCCCACTCCAGTAGCCCGATGCGCTGGACGAAGGCGTGCCAGCGTCGCCGCAGCTTGCTCGCACTGCTCCGGCGCTCGACCGCGGGTGCGATGCGCTCCTCGTGGGACGTGGTCATCGATCTGTGGTGGTCATCGATCTAAGGTATCACGCAGGCGCTGCGTCGTGCCTTCCGCGTGACTGTGCACCGCCTTAGCGTCATGCCGACACGCGGGACATCGCTGGCGACATTCAACGTCACGGGAGAAACCACCGCACATGCAAGCCGAGCCGCTCATCACCTGGTCGGAGCCGGCCAGGGAGTTCGTCGGGTTCGTCGCCCAGTTCCTCGCCGTCGGCGCCGTGGGGTTCCGCTTTGCCGCCCTTCGCAGCCGTATCGACGCGCCGGTCACCGTTCCGGCGAGCGATGCCTCGCTCGCGAGCGAGAGAGATGTCTACCGCCACGCCGCTCGGCGTGCAGCCACGCTCGGCCTCCTCGGCGCGATCATCCAGGCGGTCATGCTCTGGGAGTCGCTCCCCGCTGCTGCATCGCGCGCGCACCTCACCGTGGGTCAGGCGCTCACGAGCAACTTCCAGATCGGCGCATCGGTCTGGCTGCTGGTCATCGCCCTCGTCGGCTTCGCCATCGCGTCGAGTGGCCGGCTCGCCGGCTGGTGGCTCGCCCTCATTGGCGTCGTGATCGCCCCGCTCGTGCCGCTCTTCCTTGGCAAGTGGCTCAGCCTCGTGAACCCCGTTCACCGGCTCATGGCCGGATTCTGGATCGGCACCCTGTTCGTGCTCGTGCTCGCCGGGCTGGGCACCGTGCTTCGCGACGAACGCTCGAGGGACCGGCGCGGTGAGATGGCGGCGGACATGGTGAACGGCTTCTCGCCTCTCGCCCTCACCTGCGCCTCCATCCTCGTGTTGAGCGGCATCATCACCGCATGGC
Organism: Gemmatimonadaceae bacterium; assembly: GCA_036377775.1. Taxonomy (GTDB): domain Bacteria; phylum Gemmatimonadota; class Gemmatimonadetes; order Gemmatimonadales; family Gemmatimonadaceae; genus AG11. Next base: position 4,378 of record DASUXT010000217.1, read on the forward strand.
GCCACCTCACGCCATTCTCGTCGCTCTGGACCACGCCGTACGGCTGGGCGCTCATCGTCAAGCTCTGCTTCGTCGCTGGCGTGTTCGCGCTCGGGGCGTGGAACTGGAAGCGCCAGCGGCCGCAGCTTGGCACGGAGGAGGCCGCGGTGGCCATCCGGCGCAGCTCGCGCAACGAGCTCGTGCTCGCCACCTGCGTGCTGGTCGCCACGGCAATTCTGCTCAGCCTCCCGTCGCCACGCGCCATGCAGGCGCGCGCCCAGGGCGCTCGCGCCGAGGGCGGCGCCCCAGGCGGTGCGACAGTGCGCTCGGCACCGGCGGGAGTGGTCACGCCCCCCGCCGCGCCCGCACCCTGAGTCGCGTCGCGCCCCTCCTCCGCTTCGTCGCCGGTCTCGCCCTGCTGGTGGGACTCGATGCAGCGGGGAGCTGGTTCGTCCGCGTTGCCCACCTGCCGGTGCCGGGCAGCGTGTTCGGGTTGCTCGTGCTCGCACTGCTGATCGAGACGCGGATCCTCCCCCTCGAGCTCGTTCGCAGCGCGGCCGAGCTTCTCGTGCGACACCTCGCGCTGCTCTACGTGCCCGCGGGCGTTGCGCTGCTCGCCTGGTGGGGCGCCGTCCGACACGACCTGGTCGCCATCTCCGTCGCCGCACTCGCCAGCCTCGTCGGCGTGCTGCTCGTGGTGGGACACGTGGTGCAGCGCATGGAGCGCGACGAATGAGCGCACTGTGGTGGATCGCCGTCACGGTGCTGATCTATGCAGCCACGCGCATCGCGTGGAATCGCACGCGACTCGCCATCCTCAACCCGGCCATCGTGTCCATCGCCGCGGTGATGATCATCCTGCTGGCGACGCACACCCCCTACGCGCAGTACGAGCGCGGCGGCCGGTTCATCTCCTTCTGGCTCGGGCCGGCGGTCGTCGCCCTCGGCCTGCCTCTCGCCCAGCAGCTCGACCGGGTGCGCCGGAACTTTCCCGCCATCTCGATCGCCCTGCTCGCCGGAGCCGTCACCGGTATCTCGGTCGCGGTCACCGTGGCCTGGGCGCTCGGTGCACCACCGGTGATCGTGCGCTCGCTTGCCCCGCGTTCCGCGACCACGCCCATCGCCATCGCCGTCACCACGCGACTGGGCGGGCTGCCCGCGCTGTCGGCGGTGGTGTCCATCGTGAGTGGCGCCCTTGGCGGCTTCGCTGGCGTGGGACTGCTGCGTCTCGCCGGCGTTCGCTCGCGCCTTGCCACCGGGCTCGCCCTTGGCGCCGCGGCGCACGGGCTCGGCACGGCGCGCGCGGCCGATGAAGGCGACGTCGAGGGTGGTGCGTCCGGCCTCGCGATGGGAGTGATGGGCATCCTCACCGCGCTCCTCGCGCCCGTGATTCTCGCGCTGATGCTTCGCATCGCGCGCTGAGCACGAGTACGTCCCGGTGCTGCCCTCAGTGCGGCAGCAGTTGCTCAACCACGCGCAGCAGCGCCGACGGGAGCTGCCCGGGTGAGCGCAGCACACGATAGCCGCTCGCCCCGAACAGGTGCGGCAGGTATTCCGTTTCCTCGCGGTCCACGGTGAGGCAGAACGCGTGCACGCCACTCGATCGCGCATCCGCCAGCGCGCGACGCGAATCCTCGATCGCATATGCGCCCTGGTAGCCGTACACGTCGTTCGGCTTGCCGTCGGAGACGATGAGCAGCAGCCGCTGCTCCGCCGGCTGCGCGTTCAGCACCGCCGTGGCGTGGCGCACCGCCGCGCCGAGTCGCGTGTTGTCCATCGCCGTGAGGCCGGCGATGCGCCGGCGCACCACGTCGGCTGCATCTCCGCTGAAGCGCTTCACCGTGCGGATCTGCACGTCGTGTGCGCCGCAGCCGGAGAAGGCGAGCACCGCATACGGGTCGCCGAGCGCGTCCAGTGCCTCGCTGGCCAGGAGAACCGTCATGCGCTCCACGTCCAGGATGGACTGGCCGTCGGAAACCGTCGCGCGCGTCGAGCCGCTCACGTCCACCAGCAGCGCGATGGCGAGCGTGCGCCGCGCCGGAAGGTCGTGCAGGTACAGGCGGTCGCTCGGTGCGCGGCGCATGCGCAGGTCCACCATCGCGCGCACGCATGCGTCCAGGTCCAGCTCGTCGCCAGAGCGCTGCGCACGAAGTCGTGTCCGCCGAGCGCGCAGCAGCCCGAACCGCGCCCGTACCTGGCGCACGATCGCCGCGTGCGACGCCAGCGTCTGCTCCGCCCATTCGATGCCTCCCTCGGTGGCGGGCTCATCGTGCACCGTGACCGCATCCCGCTTCACGGCGCCGGCGTAGGTATCCCACTCCGGGTAACTGATGCCGCCGAGCGATCCGCGCGCCTCGCGCGACCTGGACATCTCCGCGCCAGGCATGGCGTCCTCGCCAGACTCCGCGGCGTCCCGCGTGATGACGGTGGCGCTGCCATCCGGATTCTCCTCTCCCGTTTCGCCGTCCGCACCGTCCTGCTCCTCCGGCCGTCGCTCGCCGATCGTGAAATCGGAAAGGAACGGGTAGGGATCCGGTTCGCGCTCGGCCGGCTTCACCCGCCACTCGTTCATGCCCGGCAGCCCGCGATAGCGTGTGTCGGTCGAGATGGCGGAACGAATGCGCGCGGCTGTCGCCCTTGCCCACGCGAGCGAAGCCTCCGCCGAAGCAAGCGGCGGGAGCGCATCGCCATGTTCCGTCCCGCCCAACAGCGCACGCGCTGTGAGCTCCACTTCACGCTCCACCGCGCTTAGTCTCCGAATGCCGGGCCGCTGCTCGAGTTCACGAGCATGCCGTTCGGCGAGCATTCCGGCGAATCCCGGCGCGCGCTCCGCGATCGCGCGATCCACCGCTGCACCTTCGGCGAGCGTGTAGAGATCACGCTCGAGCATGCTGTCGGGCAATGTGATCGTCGCACTGCCGCGAATCACCCGCTCTCCCTGCTGTATCGCGAGCAGCCGATAGCGTGCCGCGGCTGCCTCCTGGCCGTCGCGCGCATCCATGGTCAGCGGGAGCACGATGTCGGGTTGCGTGCCGACCGCGCCGGGCGCGCCGGGCGCCGCAGTGCGTAGCGGTGCGCCCTGAGCGCCGACTCGCAACGGTCGGCCGTACATGCCCGCCAGCAGCAGTTCCAGCCGGCGTCGTACCTGCTGCAGCTCCAGCTTCGCTGGCGCGCGATCCTGACGCCAGCGTGCAACCGGCGCCACGGCGCGACGCGTGATGCCGATGGCGCGGTTGCGGAGGAAGCGCCGGAATCGCATGCGGGTGACGCGCTACAGTGTCTGCGTGATGAAGTCGTCGATCGCCGCAAGGAGGTCGGGATCGTCGGTCAGGGGATTGGCGAGCGCGGTGCGGCAGGCCTGACGTGGCGCGACCCCACTCGTGATCAGCCGTCCCGTGGAGACGAGCAGCCGGGTTCCGGGCCCTTCGGCCAGTCCCTGATCGCGCAGGCGGCGCACCTGGTGCGCCACGTCCACGAGGGCGCGCGCCACGTTCGCCGGCACGCCGCTCTCGTGCTGCACGATCTCCGCTTCCTGCGCCGCCGGCGGGAAGTCGAACTCCATCGCCACGAAGCGCTGGCGCGTGCTCGGCTTGAGGTCCTTCAGCGCATGCTGGTAACCCGGGTTGTAGGAGATGACGAGCTGGAAGCCGGGCGCCGCCTCGAGCAGCTCACCGGTCTTCTCCAGCGGCAGGATGCGTCGGTCGTCGGTGAGGGGATGGATGACGACGAGCGTGTCCTGTCGCGCCTCCACGACCTCGTCCAGGTAGCAGACGGCGCCGGTGCGCACGGCCGTCGTCAATGGACCGTCGGTCCACACCGTGTCGGTGCCGCGGATCAGGAATCGCCCCGTGAGGTCGCTCGCCGACAGGTCGTCGTGACAGGCGACGGTGATGAGCGGTCGGCCGAGCTCGTGCGCCATGTGCTCGACGAAGCGCGATTTCCCGCAGCCGGTCGGCCCCTTCAGCATCACGGGGAGGTGCCGTTCGTGGCAGGCACGGAACACCTCGACCTCGCGCCCGATGGGCAGGTACCAGGGAGAGTTGGAAGGCATTACTTTGTATACAATATTGGGTGCGAATTCGCAAGCGCATGCACCCGGCCCGCCCCTCGTCCGTCGCCTACCGACGCAGCCGCGAAGGATCCTCCATCAGGCCAAGCAACGCGTCATCCGGAAGATCCGCCCAGCTCGGCGGGTACTCCCAGAGCCGCCTCACGAGTCCTTCCGTATCGAACACCAGACTGCTTCGCGCCGCGGTGGGCGAGTCCGCGGGACCGCCCCGCTCGTATACATGCCACTCGCGTCCGGACGCGTCCACCAACTGTCGCATCTGCCTGAGACTTGGGTTGCATGCAGGTGAACTGATTGTCGTGCGCCGTGGCGCTGGACGGCGGCCCGCTGCAACCGTGGTACCAAAACGCCGCGCGCCCGTCGGCTTTCCACGCCGACGGGCGCGCGCAATGGTCATCCCGGCGGGCCTCCCCCGGCCGGGAGTCGTATCTTCTCCTACCGCGAGAGCGCAGGCGTCATCGTCGCCAGCATCGCCCGCGACTCCGCCAGCTCGTCCGCGCTGATCAGCTCCCTCGACTGTGCGGCCCGGAACGAGGCCAGCACTTCGTCACAGAGGTCGCGCAGCCGGCTCCGCTGGCGCCGCTCGCTGTCCACAGGCACTGGTCCGGTGCTGCGGGTCTTTCCGGTCGTCGAGGACATATCGCGCATCTTGCTCATCCTGTGTTCGTCAGTTTGCCCTGATTCATCGAGCGCACGCGGCAGAAGCCGGGCTCGTCGTTCTCCCGCTGCCTAAAGCAGGGAACGGGCCAACCTGAGCCGTCCAGAACCCGGGACGCAGAGCTCGCCGACCTGATGGCCCGTATCTCGCCTTGAAGGGTCCGGCAGGTGCCTCGGGTGAGGCCGCCACCCATTCCGCCTTCGGCGAGACGATTCCACATGACGAGCTTTCTCACGCGGTCGCGGCGTGCCGCCCGCCTCCTCCTCCCACTCGCATTGGTCGCTGCCTGCTCCACCGGCAGCGACTCCAGCAAGTCGAACCGGGACTCCGCCTCCGGCGACGTCGGCGCTGCCTGGTCCCCGGCGAACCTCACCGCCGTCAACGGGGTGCCCATCGCCGCGCTCCGCTTGGCCGTTGCCGCCAGGCTCGACGGAAAACGTCCCGACGCGATCGGTGAAGACGCCTGGGCACACACGAAACGCCTCTACAAGCGCTTCGGCGAGACCCCGCTCTGGCTCGTCGAGGACGGCCTCGCCAAGGATCGCGCCGGCGCGCTCACCAACACCGCGCTTCACGCCAGCGACGACGGGCTCCGCATCGACGATTATCCCATCGCCGATCTCGCCAACGCACTGACCGCACTTCGCCGGAACCCGAAGCCCACCGCCGAGCAGTACGCCGACGCCGACGTGTTGCTGACCGCGACGTACGCCGCACTGGGCGAGGACTACCTCATCGGACAGGTGGATCCCAAGTCGGTGTCGCAGGCCTGGCACATCAATCCGGAGGGCGACAACCTGGACAGCGCCCTCGTGCGCACGCTCACGAAGCTGCCGCTCGACAAGTCCATCGCCGCCATGCGGCCGCAGGACCCGGAGTACGCCGCCCTGCAGAAGGAGCTCGCCCGCTACCGCGACATCGTGAACAAGGGTGGCTTCCCGAAGGTGCCGGACGGCAAGGCGCTCAAGCGCGGCGACCGCGACGCCGCCGGTCGCCTCTCGGCGCTGCGAGCCCGGCTGGCGGCGGAAGGCATCAGTGTTCCCGCTGATTCCGCCGGCGCCGTGTACGGCGCCGGCCTCGCCGCCGGCGTCGCCCAGTTCCAGGCTCGCCACGGTATCGTGGTGGACAGCGCCCTCGGCAGCGAGACGGTCAACTCGATGAACGTGCCGGCCGCGTATCGGCTGGGCCAGATCGCCGCAAACCTCGAGCGCTTCCGCTGGCTCCCGCGTTCGCTCGGCACGCGCTACATCCTCGTCAACGTTCCCGCCTTCCAGCTCACCGCCTTCGACAACGGGAAGAACGCGCTCGAGATGAAAGTCATCGTCGGCCAGGAGTACGAGGACAAGGCGACGCCTGTCTTCGCGGACTCGATGGAGACGGTGGTCTTCCGCCCCTACTGGAACATCACCCCCGACATCCAGGCCAAGGAGACCGAGCCGAAGATCGCCGCCGATCCCGGTTACATGGCGCGCAACAACCTCGAGTACTTCACCGACGGGGGCGAGCGCCGCATCCGGCAGAAGCCCGGCCCGGAAAACTCGCTCGGGCTCGTGAAATTCCTCTTCCCGAACGACTTCAACATCTACCTGCACGACACGCCGGAGAAGGAGCTGTTCGACAAGGACGTTCGCGCCTTCAGCCACGGGTGCATCCGCGTCGAGCATCCGGTGCAGCTCGCGTCCTGGGTGCTCGGCTGGGACGAGGCGAAGGTGCGCGCGGCCGAGCAGGGCACGGACAACAACTCCGTGAAGCTGCCGCGCAAGATTCCCGTCTACATCGACTACGCCACCGCGTACGTGAAGGACGGGCAGCTCTACTTCGGCAACGACCTCTACCACCGCGACGACCAGCTGGTGAAGGCGATGGCCGAGGGCGCCCTCCCGAGCCCACGCGCCGTGCAGGCGCTCGAGGCCCTCAAGCGCATCGCCACCGGATGAACTGCCGGTGAACCGTGACAGCGAACGGCACACCGAGCTGAGTCCGGTGTGCCGTTGTCGTTAACGGTTCACGGTTCACGGTTCACGGTTCACGGTCGATGGTTCACCAGCGGTTGCGGAGCGTCGTTTCGTGGGCGAGAATCGCACTGCCCCCACCCTCTCGCCTTCGCCCATGCGCCCTGCCACGCTCGCCGCTGCTCTCGCGCTCATCGCGCTTCCACTCTCCGCGCAGAAGCCGCTCACCGTCTACGTGAGCTCTTCCGGCGCCAGCCGTGCGCAGTCGGGGTTCACCCTCGAGCAGGTCACGAGCTATCCCTTTCCGAATGAGCTCACCGCCGCGCCGAGCGGTGGACGCATCGCCTGGGCGCTCAACGAGGCGGGGAAGCGCAACGTCTGGACGGCTGACGCGCCCGACTACACGCTACGCCGCCTCACGTCGTACGACGTCGATGACGGCCAGGAGCTCACGAGTCTCGCACTGAACGGGGCCGGCACCTACCTGGTGTACGTGCGCGGCGGCGACCACGGCGGCAACTGGGATGGCCCGTCGCCCAATCCGCTTTCCAGCCCCGTCGCACCGAAGATCCAGCTGTGGTCGGTGCCCACCGCCGGTGGCGCCCCCATCCTGCTTGGTGACGGTGACGACCCCGTCATCGCGCCGAGCGGTGACCGCGTGCTGTTCGTGCGCGACAACCAGCCATGGATCGTCCCCATCGACGGCAGCGCGCCGGCGAAGAAGCTGTTCAGCGTGCGCGGTAACGTGGGCGGCCTCCAGTTCTCGCCGGACGGCCGGCGCATCGCCTTCGTCGCCAACCGTGGCGACCACTCCTTCGTCGGCATCTACGGCGGCGATTCCACGAGCATCCTCTGGCTCGCGCCCGCCACCGCGCGCGACGGTTCGCCGCGCTGGTCACCCGACGGCACGCGCATCGTGTTCGTGCGTCGTCCCGGCGCCGGTGGCGCGCCGCAGCCATCGCTCGGCCAGTTCCCGCAACCGTGGGCCCTCTGGATCGGTGACGCGAGCACCGGTGCGGCGCATGTGCTGTACGAGAGTCCAGCCACGCTGCGCGGCTCCGTGCCGAGCACGCATGGCGGCTACAACCTGCACTGGGCTGCCGGCGATCGCATCGTGTTCATGTCGTACCTCGACGGATGGCCGCACCTCTACTCCATCCCGGCGAGGGGAGGGCAGCCGCTGCTCCTCACGCCGGGCAATTACATGGCGGAGCACGTATCCATCAGCGGCGATGGCCGCACCCTCTACTTCACCGCGAATGCCGGCAACACGCCGAACGATCTCGAGCGACGCCATGTGGTGATGGTGCCGGTGGATCGTGCCCAGCCGAAGGTGCTCACGCCGGGCACGGGACTGGAGTGGTCGCCGGTGCTCACCGGCGACGGCCGCACCGTCGCCTTGCTCGGAGCCACCGCGCAACGTCCGCCCCTCCCCGCGGTGATGCCGGCGACCGGCGGCACGCCGAAGTGGCTCGGCGCCGATCGCATTCCCGCCGACTTTCCGACGGAGGAGCTCGTGACACCGCAGCCCGTCACCTTCCGCGCACCGGACGGCGTGGTGGTGCACGCGCAGCTGTTCGCGCCGGCGGGTCCGTCGGCAGGCTCGCGTGGGCCGGCGATCGTGTACGTCCACGGCGGCCCGCCGCGGCAGATGCAGCTCGGCTGGAACTACTCCGACTACTACTCCAACGCGTACGCGCTCAATCAGTACCTGGCGAGCCAGGGCTACACCGTGCTCTCAGTGAACTACCGCCTCGGCATCGGCTACGGCTACGACTTCCACCGCGCCCCCAACTCGGGGGCGCAGGGCGCCGCCGAGTACCAGGACGTGAAGGCGGGTGCCGAATATCTGCGCTCGCTGCCGGGCGTGGACCCGAAGCGCATCGGCATCTACGGGGGCTCGTACGGCGGCTACCTCACCGCGCTGGCACTCGCGCGCAACTCGGACCTGTTCGCGGCGGGCGTGGACATTCACGGCGTCCACGACTTCACCTCCGACGGTGGCCGTCGCTTCGGGGGAACGGAGTGGCGTTATGAGCAGACCGATCGCGACAGCGCCGCCGCCGTCGCATGGCGCTCGTCACCCGTGTCGTCGATCTCCACCTGGAAGTCGCCCGTCCTCCTCATCCACGCCGACGACGACCGCAACGTGCGCTTCAGCTCCACCGTGGACCTCGTCCAGCGACTCGATGCGGCGAAGGTGCCTTACGAGGAGATCGTCATTCCCGACGACACGCACCACATGATGCGGCACGCGAACTGGGTGAGGGTGGACGAGGCGGTGGCAGAGTTCTTCGGACGGAAGCTGCGCTGAGCGATAAAGACAACCGAAGTACCGTGTACCTCGTACTTCGTAGCTGGACCTGGCGAGACGCCACTTCAATGCCCGGATAGATCACGCGCAACGAACGACCATCGCTAACGGCGGTCGTTCGTTGCGCGTGATGCAGAAGCGCACTGGAAGCGCCTCCGCCCGGTTCGAAGTACGTCGTACGAAGTACGCAGTACTCGTGGTTGTCGTCAATCTCCCAAGCGCGCCCCCACGATCGCCGCGCTCACGTACGTTGCCAGCGTCGCCGAGGGGGACGCCATCCGCGCGACGTTCACGTCGATCGGGATCCGGTGTCCCGCCCACTCCTGCTCCGTGTCGAGCACTCCCTGCCAGACCACCGCGAACGCGTGGCCCATCTCGCTCGGGAGCTTGCGGCCGTCGAACCCCTCGGACTTTGCGATCCAGAACGGCGGCTCCTCCGTGTGACCGGCGGCCTCGAACTCGCGCTTCACGTCGCGATAGACCGTGTTCGCGTTGTCCGTGTGCACGTAGATCCCCGGGCGGTAACGGCCGTCCTGCAGCATCGTGCGCACCCATGCCGAGTAGTAGTCGCGCATTGCCTTCGGCAGCTTGTCCATCCGCTCGATGTCGAGGAATACCGTCGTCCCCACCGGGAACCCCTCGAGCGCGGTACGGAACGCAGCGTCCACGCCGTCGCGCACGCCGCGCTTCGCGGTCACGAAGTCGGCGTTGCACGTCTCCCCTGGCTGCGGGCCCGGTGCCGTGCGCATCACCGTCCGCTTCACGTGGCGCGTCACCCAGTGGCGCTTCGAGCCCTTGCCCACCCGCTCGCGCACCTTCTTCGTCACCGTGACGGGAACCTTGTACGGTTCCCCCGGTGCGCGCCCCCACGTCTGCTGGCCCACATACAGCACGGCCACCCCGTAGCCGAGCGAGGTCAGCGTCTCGCGCTTGCCCGACCAGCTCTGGTCGGGGTGACAGGGGCTGGGCAGGTAGTAGCCCGCCCACTCGTATGGGGCACCAGAGTCCCGCCAGGCGCGGAGCGCCGCGTCGCCCGGATAGACGCCCGTGTCGAAGCCCATGTGGCCGCCCTGGCGCACCTCGGCCGCCAGCAGAGCCTGCTGTCCCGTGATCGCCGCCGCGGCCTCGGCCACTTCTCCGGTGAAGGTGGCCACGTGCGCACGCGAGAGCCCGCCGTCGCCACAGGAGATGGCGGCGGCGCCAAGGAACAGGGACAGCAGGGCTCCGACAGGACGCTTCATGGGTGACCTCCGAACGACTTAAAGATCACCTACACCCGACAGTCGGGTGCGGGTCCCGGTCACCCGCAATTGGTGATCCCCGACACCGCGCCACTCGCGTTCGCCACTTGGCCCGAGTCCGCTTTTTGCGCTGGCGCGCCTGGGAACGAAGTACTCCCGCACCACAACGTCGGAGGACCGATGCACAGCGCTATTCGTCGTACCTCGATCGTCGCTCTCAGCGCCGCCGCGCTCGTCGCCGCGTGCTCGAAGGGCGAGAACAATGCCGATTCTGCGCGCCTCGCCGATTCCGCCGCCGCGGCCGCCGCTGCTCCAGCCGGCAGCACCACCACCACCGCGGCGCCGACGCTGACCGACGCCAACATCGTCGCTGTCGTCGACGAAGCGAACATGGCCGACAGCGCATCAGGCAGCGTGGCGGCCACGAAGGGCACCAACGCCGAGGTGAAGTCCTTCGGCCGCGACATGATGCGCGACCACCATGCGCTCCGGAAGATGGGCCAGGACCTCGCCAAGAAGCTCAACGTGACGCCGCAGCCGCCGGCGAATGACAGCAGCGAGGCGCGGGACAAGGCATGGGTCGACAGCCTGCAGGCCATGCCGAAGGGCACGGCGTTCGACAAGGCGTACATCGATCACGAGGTCGGCGCCCATACCCAGGTGCTCTCCACGCTGCACACCGCGCAGAACGCGGCGCAGAACGCGGAGCTCAAGGACCTCATCACGAAGGCCATCCCCACCATCGAGTCGCACCTGAAGAAGGCGCAGGACATCCAGTCCAAGCTGCAGAGCGCCAGCTCGCAGTGATCGCCCGCCGGTCTGGAACTTGAAAGAGCGCCCGGCACCAGCCGGGCGCTCGTGTGTCCGGCACCTTCACCAGTCAGTGAGACCGATGGCGCAATCTCGCGGGGCGGAGCGGACGAAGCGGAAGGACAACGGGACCGCGCCATCGCTCGTGCTCGTCGACGGCTCGAACGTGGCCCACTCCAGCGAAGGAGAGCAGGGCCACCTCTCCAACATCCTCCTCGTCTGTGACAAGCTGCGCGAGGAAGGGTACGAGCCCCTGGTGCTCGTGGACGCCGCCCTTCGCCACCAGATCGACAACCGCGCCGAGTACGAGCGCATGGTGGACGCCGGCACCATCCGCCAGGCGCCCGCCGGCACCGACGCGGACTACTTCATCCTCTCCTTCGCCCGCGAGCTCGACGCATCCATCGTCTCCAACGACCGCTTCCGCGATCGCCAGAAGGCCTTCCCGGACGCCGCCAACCGCCTCATCCGCTACATGGTGGTGAAGGGCGAAGTGGTGCTGGAGCGCCGGACGGGACCGCGGCACGACTGACTCGTGAACGGTTCACGGTGAACGGTGAACGGTGAACCGTGACTGCAACCAGAACCGCGAAGAGGAAACGGCTGAAACAATGAAACAGCAGGATCTGACCCTCGTGCGAGCAGGCCACGGCGCACGGAGGCCCGCCGCTACACCGCGAAAGATCCGGAGTTGAGCGGAACTGCCTCGGGATCCCGTAGTGCGCATGCTCCGGGATGCAAAGCGGAGCCGACCCTGCCGTTTCGGTAGTTCCCGCCGTTTCCTCTCAGCTGCCGTTACGGTTCACGGTTCACGTTTAACGGTTCACGGTTCACCGTTCCCGCCACAGCCTCCGCTGCACCTCCACCCACATCACGATCAGCGGCACCGTCTTCAGCCGGTACGGATCGAACAGCTCGCGCTGCAGCAGGCGGGGCATCGCGTCGGATGACGCGAGGATCGTGAACAGCACGGTGATCGCGAACAGTGTCCAGTCCCACCGCGTGCGCCGCTCCAGCGCCGCGAACCAGATCGCCATGCCAGACACCCCGATCACGAACGCCGGGCTCTCCGCCTTGTGGTTGAAGATCAGGCAGAAGAGGAGCACCGAGCACAGGTAGAGCCGGCGGAACTCCCAGTCGCCGTGCCACGACGGCCGAGCGAGCACCGGCGCCACCAGTACCACCGCGCCGGCGAGCTGGATCGGCCAGTTCGGCCAGTTCGTCCCGGTGACGAGATGCAGCATCTCCATCACCGAGAAGCCGCGCGTCAGGGCGTCCAGCGCGCTGATGGCCTTCCAGGACGCATACTGCATCCGCAGCACGGCGGGCGACGTCACCAGCAGCGGCAGCGCCGCGAGCACGAGCGCCGACACCACGAGCGCCAGCGCCACCCGCACCTTGCGCCGGTGGAACAGGGCGAAGCTCACCCCGGCCAGCGGGAAAACCTTGATCACCGCGCCGATCATCGCCGCCGCGCTGCCCAGCACCGTGTGCCGCCGCTCGTACGCGGCGAAGGTGAAGATGATGAGCGCCGCCACCAGTGCATTGCTCTGCACGTTCTGGAGCGAGCCGAGCATGTCGAGGAACACGATGGCACGCGCCACGTTCGCCCGGCGCAGCGGCAGCACGGTACCGATGGCGAAGTACAGCGCCGCCGCGTTCAATGCATTCCACAGCAGCATCGCCAGCCAGAACGGCGGCAGCGCGAAGGGCAGGAACAGCAGCGCGAAGGTCGGGCTGTACTTGTAGTAGTCGAAGTGCAGCGCCGGATACGCCGCATAGAGATCCTGGTCGTGCAGCAGGTGCCACGACGCGGCACGGAAGATCAGGAAGTTGTTGTTCTGGTGCAGCACGCCCTGCTGGATCGTGGCGCCGATGACCGCCGCCACCCAGAGGGCGGCGATTGCGGCGGCGATGGCGCGCGTGCGGTCGCGTGGCGCGCTGGATGACGCTTGTGGGAATTCGGACATCGTGCTCGAGCGGGTGGGCGTGGCGACGCCGAAAGCTAGGCTCGCACCCATCGTCACGGAACGCGCCTCCCGCATGCCCTCGGCATCACTCCTGCCCAGTGACGGGCATGGCCACTCCAACTCGTGACTCCGGCAGACCCGATCCCGCACAGCGCGTCGTCCTGCTCGACATCGACGGCACGCTGATCGACAGCAACGACGCCCACGCCCGCGCCTGGGTGGCCTCCCTCGCCGAGTTCGGCTACACGGTGAGCTTCGAGCGCATGCGCCCGCTCGTCGGCAAGGGCGGCGACAAGATTCTTCCCGAGCTCGTCGGCCTCGACCCCGAGAGCCCGGAGGCGAAGCGCATGGCCGAGCGTCGCGGCGAGATCTTCCGCCGCCAGGAGCTGCCGCACCTGCAGGCCACCCGTGGCGCGCGCGACCTGCTGCTCCGTCTCCGCGCTGACGAATACGAGCTCTCCGTCGCCACGTCGGCGAAGGCCGACGACGTGAAGGCCACCCTGGAGCAGGCCGGCGTGGCCGACCTCATCGACACCGCTACCTCCTCGGACGATGCCGCGCGCTCCAAGCCCGATCCTGACATCGTGCGCGCAGCGCTGCAGCGCTCGCGACGCCAGGCGTCGCACGCCATCATGCTCGGCGACACGCCATACGACATCGAGGCCGCTACCCGGGCGCGTGTGCGCATCGTGGCGCTGCGCTGCGGCGGCTGGTGGAGCGACGAGGCGCTGCGCGACGCTGCGGAGATCTACGACGATCCCGCCTCACTCCTTGCCCGCTACGACGACTCCATCTTCGGCGCGCGCGCCTGGGAGCGTGTCACGAGCGGCGCCAGCTAGCGGGCCTGGACAGTCATCGGCAGTCCGTGTCGTATGCGCAGCGTGATGATCGCCTGCGGCGTCACGGCGTGGACTGGCACGAGCCGCAGCCGCCACCGCTGCGCGAACGTCGCCAGCGCGAGCGTCGCCTCCATCCAGGCGAACTGCTCGCCGATGCACACCCGCGTCCCGGCGCCGAAGGGGAAGTACGCAAACCGCCCACCGCGCTGACCGGCGAAGCGCCCCGGTTCCCGACCTCCCGACACCCCGACCTCCTGACCTCCCGTCGGTTCCAGCCATCGCTCCGGCCGGAAGTCCTCCGCCTCGTCCCACCAGCGCGGATCCCGATGCGTCACCCACTGGCTCACCAGGACCAGGCTCCCCTTCCGGATCACGTGGTCGCGCACCGGATAGTCGGTGAGCGCCGTGCGACCGATCACCCACGCCGGCGGATACACCCGCAGGCTCTCGGCGATCACCGCGCGCGTGTACGGCAGTCGCACCAGGTCGGCCGCCGTGGGCGTCGCACCACCCAGCGCGTCCACTTCCGCGTGCAGCCGCGCCTCCGCGTCAGGATTGCGCGAAAGCAGGTACCAGGTCCAGGCGAGCGCGTTCGCCGTCGTCTCGTGGCCGGCGAGCAGGAGCGTCATCGCCTCGTCGCGGAGCTGCACGTCGCTCATCCCGCCGCCGTCGCCCTCGGTGTCGTGCGCCAGCAGCAGCATCGAGAGCAGGTCGCCGCGGTCCTCGCCGCTGGCGCGGCGTTCCGTGATCATGCGGTAGATCGTTGCGTCCAGCCGGTCGCGCGCGCGCTCGAAGCGCCGCACGGCGGGGAAGGGAAGGCGCATCAGCAGCTCCCCCATCGGTAGCGTCATGAAGTTGAACGCCGCGATGGACGCCGTGAGCGCGTCGCCGATCTCGTACGCCTCGCGCTCGATGTCCGCATCGAACAGCGTCTTTCCCACCACGGCCAGCGTGTACGCCGCCATCTCGCGCGACACGTCCAGCACCTCCCCATCGCGCCACCGATCCGCGCGACGCCGCGCGTACTCGGCCATCGTGTGGGCGTAGGCCTCCACGCGGGCGCGATGGAACGCGGGAGACGCGAGGCGCCGCTGCCGCAGGTGGAACTCGCCTTCGCTCGTGAGCAGTCCCTCGCCGAGCAGGAGCCGCGCGCGCTGCAGGCCGCGTCCCTTGTGGAACTGGCGGCCGTTGGTCACCAGCACGTCGCGGATGTCGTCCGGGTGTGCGAGCAGTGCGGCGCGGCCGCCGCCGAGACTGAACTCCACGACGTCGCCGTAGTGGCGCGCGGCGCTCGTGAGGAAGCTGAGCGGATCGCGCGCCGCCCGGATGGTGAACTCGCCAGGAAATCGCTGGCGCGGCCCCTTGGTCAGAATCGTTCCCCTTCCTTCTCCCGCGGTGCGCTCCCGACCGGCCGGATGCGCGGCCACATCGCCCAGAAGAAGAGCAGCATCCCCGTCATCTGCGCCAGCCCCGACAGCACGATGAGCCAGCCGAGCACGACCGAGTTCGCCCAGAGATGCACCACCTCACCGCCCACCCGCCCGGCGGTGCCGAGCGTGGCGAACCAGTAGGCGGCACTGACGAGGCCCGGACGGTAGCGCGTGTCGTCGCGCGCCGGCCGTGGGAAGAGCCACAGCGCGACTCCCATGATCATCATCATCCCGAACCCGGCGAGCAGCGCGTGTGCGTGCGCACTGCGCAGGTATTCGGAGGGCGCGCCGCCGAACAGCTCGCGCTCGATGATCATCCACGCGCCGATGGTGAGGCCGGCGGCGAGGAAGCCGATCGCCGTCTTGATGAACCGGCGGACGAGCGAGAACAACTCGCTAGCCTCGCACTGGCGCGCCCGTGCGGCGCGCCGCTAGATGGCGCAGCGGAAGCCCAGCATCTGTTGGGCCGACGAGCGGGTGAGTCCGGCGCGGAACTGGTAGCGCATGAATGCAGCGTAATCGCCGGCATTCGATGCGCCAATGGCCGCGCTGGCACAGGCGAGCATGTGCTCGTGCTCGCCCTTGCCATGCTCCATCCCCGCCATCGAGCCCTGGCCGTGCTCCGCGTGCTCCCCCCGTCCGCCGTCGAAGTCGGCCGTCCACTCCCACACCACGCCATGCAGCGCCGACACGCCGTACACGTTGCGGAACTTCTCTCCCGCGCCGCCCGCCCGTGCTTCCGGGCGCGTGGTATACAGGGACACCAGCCGCGCCGAGAAGGCCGGGTCGCGCGTCGCGTCGCGCCGCTTCTCGTCCGCCGCGGCCACGTACTCCCACTCGGCCGTCGTCGGCAGGCGCTTCCCCTCTGCCGCGCAGTAGGCGCGGGCGGCGTACCAGGTCACTCCGGTCATCGGCCGGTCGAGCGCCGTGGCGCGGGTGTCCACGCCGGAGAACCACGTCGGGTTGCGGCGCGCGAACGACAGGTACTGCGCTCGCGTCACGGGCTCGCGATCGATCGAGAATGCCTTCACCGGGTATGCCGGTGCGCCGTCGGCGTAGAGCGGGTGATACTTCCCGGCCGGAATCGCCGCCATCGTCGCACGCTTCGCAGTCGGCTTCGTCGGACCAGGCTTCGCTGCCATTGCCTGCGCCGGACCCGCAGTCGCGGCAAGCAGCAGGAGGGACAGTGCCGCGATACGGATGCGGGAATGCCGGGAGGCCAGGCTCTCCCGACCCCCTGACATCCCGACCTCCTGACCTTCCGGCCTTCCCCTCCTCCGCATCATTACTCGCCCTTGAAGCCGAGGCCCTTCACCGAGGCAAAGACCTTCGGGTTGTCCGGGCCATTCACCTTGATCATGCCCAGCGCGCCCTTGTTGAAGGCGCGGAAGATCGCGTGATCCACCATGATGAGGTTGCCCGGCTTCTCGGCGCCAAACTCCACGATCGCCGCACCGCCGGCCGGGATGAGCGTCGTCTGCACGTTGTGCTGCGTCGCCACGCTCCCGCCTTCCTGGTAGACGTTGTCGAAGATCTCGCCGATCACGTGGAAGCTGCTGGTGAGGTTGGGACCCGCGTTGCCGACGAAGAGGCGGATGCGCTGCCCGACGTTCGCCTGGAGTGCCTTGTCACCCGTCATCGAGTTCACGTTGCCGTTGAAGACGACGTAGGTCGGCTTCTCCTCGACGCCCTTCTCCATGTCGAGGTGCGCCATGCCGTGCTCACCGAATGACTCCTTCGTGTAGAACTCGCTCTGCATCACGTAGAACTCCTTGTCCACCTTCGGCAGTCCGCCCTTGGGCTCCACGAGGATCATGCCGTACATCCCGTTGGCCATGTGCATCGGCACGGGCGAGGTGGCGCAGTGGTAGACGTAGAGTCCCGGGTTCATCGCGCTGAAGGTGAACACCGACTCGCCGCCAGGCATCGTGAGCGAGGCCGCGGCGCCGCCACCCGGGCCGGTCACCGCATGGATGTCGATGTTGTGCGGCATCGTGCTGTTCTTCGCGTTGTGCAGATGCAGCTCCACCAGGTCGCCCTCGCGGACGCGGATGAACGAGCCCGGCACCTGGCCGCCGAACGTCCACACGGTGTACTTCACGCTGTCAGCGATCTCGGCCACCGTCTCGACCGTCTCGAGGTTCACGATGACGCGCGTCGGGTGCGTCCGCGTGATCGGGGGCGGCACGTTCGGGGCGTGGGTGACGACGGCGATCTCCTGGCCCGTGACCTCCTCACTCGCCGAGCGGATCGGCACGGCTCGCGACACACCGGCCTCGGCCGCATCGGCCTTTCCGGTGCAGCCGGTCAGCGACACGCTGAACAGCAGCGCGAGGATGGCGAGCAGAACGATGGTCCCGAACCGGGACGCAGAGGTCGAAGGAGCAAGCGTACGAGGCTGGACGGTCATGTCGAAATTCCTCTGGCGAGGTGAAAGGCGGTTCTCTTTCCTGCAGGGGGAGAATCGCCTTTTTCGGCCAGGCCGACCGTCGGGGGGAGCGACGAACTTTCCGGGGGAAATAAAGAAGGTCGATGTCGGGAGTATTGACTACACTCTCGGCAACGACCTTCGAGGGAAGGCGCCCGACGCTTGGAGGGGGCCGGGCAACCCCGTGATCCGTACTCCGTATCCTGTCTGCCAGCGGCCGGTTCGTGCGGCATCTCGACGACGTCGAACGCCGTCGTCGTTCCGTCAGTACCGGCTGACTCTACACCTCGCTACGGATGACCCACGACGGGGTTGCCCGACCGCCATCCGGCGCGCCGGGCTCGCCTTGCAGCTCCGTGATCGGTTACCGCGTCGCCTCCGTCTTCAACAACCCCAGCCTCAAGCAGAACTGCACGTAATCCGCCCGGTGCGACAGGTGCAGCTTCTCGGTGATGCGCTGCTTGTACGTCTCCACCGTCTTCGGGCTGATGAAGAGCTTTTCCCCGATCTCTGACGCCGAGTAGCCGCTGGCCACCAGCACCAGGACCCCTCGCTCGCGCTCGCTGAGCTGCTGATACTGCTCGCGTTCGTCCGCGTGCTCGGCGCGGCGGCTCACTGCGCGGGCCAGCGTTCGCGCGGCCGAGGCCTGCACGTACGAGTCGCCCGCGGCAACGGCACGCACCGCGTCGGCCAGCTCCCGGTCGGCCGCGTTCTTCACCAGGTATCCGGCCGCGCCTGCCTCGAGCAGCGTCACCAGGTACTCCTCCTCCGTGTGCATGGTGAGGATGAGCACGCGGGTCGGCAGGCCGAGCTTGGCCAGCTCCTTCGTGGCGGTAATGCCGTCCATCTGCGGCATGTCCAGGTCCATGACCGCGACATCCGGCTTGAGCCGCTCGATGAGCGCGACCGCCTCGCGGCCGTTCGTC
>DASUXT010000218.1:0-3131 GCA_036377775.1 Gemmatimonadaceae bacterium
GAGGCACTCGCCCCGGTGTTCATGCTCGCCCCGTAGCTGCGCGAACCGGTGCCCGTCGGCGCCCCGATCGCCCGCTTCACGTCATTGGCGAGGTCCTCGACCTTGCTCTCGATCGCGCCGTGGAAGCCGCTCACCACCTGCGCCACCAGGTCGTCGAGCACCGTGCCCAGCCGGCTGCTCGCCCCCTTCGTGGCCGTCACGGTCGCGGCGGCCGCCTTCACGTCGGAGCCCGATCCGCTCAACAGGATTCCAGCCCCGACCGCCAGCGCCAGCGCCGGCCACGGATTGTCCTTCACGATCTGAGTCACGTTCATCTTCTGCTCCAGCTCCGTGAGCGTGTCCGAGATCCGGTTCCGCGTCATCTCGATGTCGCGCCGGACGTCAGCGGATGTTTCAGCCATTCCTTGTCCTCCTTGAGCGTCGCGACCGTCTCCCGTGGAGCGAGCGCCGACGGCGAGAGCGCGCGGCGCCCCCGCATTGCGAGCCAGGCGGCCACGCCGCCCGTGATGAGTGCGAACAGCAGGGCCGACACCCAGTACAGGTCCTTCGGCAGCCACTGATCGCCGATGAGCAGCACGATTCCAGTGAAGAACGCCAGCGTTCCCAGCAGGAGCAGCACCCCGCCCACCGCCACGAACGCGGTACCACGCCCCGCGGCGGTAGCGGCGCCAGTGAGCTCCATCTTCGCGAGCCGAGCTTCACCGCGTACCAGGTCGGCACTCCCCTCCGCGAGGTCGCGGAGGAGGGCGCCGATGCCGCGACGGCCGTCGTTGCTGACGTAGCTCGTCGCCATGGCGGGCCTACTTGCGGATCGCCTTGCCGAGCAGGTAGCCGACACCCACCGCAATGGCGAGCGTGCGGCCCGGATGCTCCTTCACCTGGCGCTCGATCCCCGACTTCATGCTGTCGAGGTCCGCGTCACGCAGCCAGTCGGCGCTGGCCTGCAGGCCGCCGGCGATCTGGTTCGTCGCGCCCTGCGTGCGGCTGCCGTCGCTCACCATCCCGGCGCTGCCGCCAGTGGCCATCGCGCCGGCATACTGCCCGCCACCCGCGCCCTGCGTGCGCAGCTTCTCTGCACCCGTCTCCAGCGCGTCGGCGAGCGAGTTCTTCCACGTGCCCGCCTTCTCGCGCACCGTGGAGCCGGCGCTCGAGAGCTTCTCGCCCGCGGTGCTGGCCATGTTCTTCGCGCGATCGGTCAGGTTCCCCGCATCGCCACCCATGTTGCCGCGCGAGAAGCTCGCGTCGTCCGTGCTCGCGCCGCTGCTGCCGCCCATGCTGCCCGACACATCGGGCGCGCCGGCGCCGTAGCTGCCCGACGACGGGCTGCCCTGCGAGCCACCCTGGGAACCGACCTGCGAGCCGGTGCCCGAGGCAAAGCTGCCGGTGGTGGAGTCGCCGGTGTTCTGGTTGCCGAAATTGTCGTTCGCGTTGCGTTCCATATCCATCTCCGCCGTGTGGGTCCCGGTTGCAAGGGACTCCCAGCATGTGCAGGGGCCGTACCAATGCACGAGCAGAGCGCCGAGCGTCGCGCACACACGTGATGTGACGCACGATGGTATGGATAGTGCTTTGCCTCGCGCCGCCGGTTGCAGCGTCGCATGCGTCGCGCAGCATCTCACGGCGCACGCGACGGAGACTTCGCTCCTCGCGTGCAACATCGTCGCACAGTAGCGGGGGAGCAGAAGAGATGAGAATCAACAGGGTGGCAGCAGCGGGTGCGCTGCTGGCGGGAGCGCTGGCCGCGGCACCAGCGCAGGCGCAGGTCAACTACTACACGCAGGGCTTCTTCACGAGCGCGTATCCGGGCTGCGGCACCACCGCTCCGGTCACGCCGGTTCCTGGTGCGCCCCTCGGCGCCACCTGCACCGGCGGCGGGTTCACGCTCACCTACACGCCGAAGGCCCTGAACCCCGGCCTCATCGCCAGCGGCAGCGTCGTCAGCCTCGGCAACTTCGCGCTCACCGGCACGGGTGACGTCAACGTTCCTTCGGGCGCGGTGATGTTCACGCTCGCCATCCAGCAGACCAACCCCACCACCGGCACCGGCACCACGGTCGGGTCCCTGTCGGGCACGGTGCAGACCAACCCGTACGATTTCAGCTCGCTGATCTGGACGCCGGCTCCCCAGACGGTGATCATCGACAACACGTCGTACAGCCTGATCTTCGACAACATCGGGCCCGCGGCTGGCAAGGGCTACGCGATCGGCGTCAACAACGCCGCGAACCCGACCAGCATCCAGGCGATGGTCACGGCCACCCCCGAGCCGGCGTCCATGACGCTGCTCGCCACGGGCCTCATCGGCATCTTCGGCGCTGCCCGCCGTCGTCGCAACCTCGCGAAGGCGTAATCACGAGCGGCAGCAAGCAAGGAAGGCCGGCCCGGAAACGGGCCGGCCTTTTCTTTCTCCGTACCCAAGCGGCGTCGGCCGGTGCGTCGATCGCGGTCGCGGCCCGCGGTACGGAGAGTGCCCTTTCCCCTTCCGGGATCGAGCGCCAACCGTCGTCGAGGGTGATGTCATGAGGAACGGAGTTCTGGCCGTCGTGGCGGCAGCCGCCATGCTTGGCGCCGGCGTTACGCCGGCACAGGCACAGATCAACTACTACACACAGGGCTGGTTCAGCAGCGCCGACGCATCATGCAACGGGGCAGCGCCAGGGGCGGGCGCGCCATTCAGCAGCACCTGCACCACGCCCTCGTACACCCTCACCTGGTCGGCGAAGGCAGCGAACCCGGGCCTGATCGGTAGCGGGAGCGTGGTGAGCCTCGGCACCTTCGCGCTCACCGTCACCGGCTCGGCAAACGTGACGCCTGGCGCGGTGCTGTTCACCCTCGCCATCCAGCAGACGGATCCCACCACGGGTACCGGCACGCTCATGGGATCACTGAGCGGGGCCGTGATGATGAACAACGACTTCAGCTCGCTGATGTGGATCCCGTCGGCGCAGTCGCTGACGATCGGCACGACGGACTACACGCTCATCTTCAACGATCGCGGGCCGGCGGCGAACGTCGGGATCGCGATCGCGGTGAACAACGCCGAGACACCGACGAGCGTGCAGGCACTCGTGTCCACGAGCTCGGTGCCGGAGCCGGCGACGCTGCTGCTGATGGGAACGGGGCTGCTCGGC